>JBJHBY010000112.1:0-11057 GCA_050485745.1 Gammaproteobacteria bacterium
GCCCTTGCTGATTGCCTCTGGCCCGGGGGCGGGTGCGCGTTTCTCCCTGGGCATGGTGATTGCGTCGGGCATGACCATTGGCACCCTGTTCACCCTGTACGTGGTGCCGGCGATGTACCTTTACATCGGCGCGGACTACAACAGGCAGCCCGCCGTGCCGTAGGCCGGGTTAGCGCGAAGCGCGTAACCCGGCGTTTTCACCGCCATCGAACCCCGTACCATGGTTGGCTTCGGCGCCTGTTATCGAGCCGTCCCCGGGTGCTGTGTGAGGGGTTCCGCGGCGTATCGACCGCAGGTGGCAACTCAATCTCGTAACGATGCCGGTGCCGGAGCCCCCCGGGGGTGCTTCGAGGGAAGCCTCCCGGAGCATCTGGCGTGGGTGGTGACGCTGGGTTACGCGGCTGCGCCGCTAACCCAGCCTACGCCTCTTCGGGGATGCGGTCGAGCCGGTTCACGGTCGAGGTCATCTCGCAATGGAACAGGCCAAATGTCCCGCTCTCGATATCGTCATAGGCCTGGATGATGGAGTGATTGGCCTGGGGGTAGGCGAGCGCTTCCCAAGGCAGTTCCTCCCGGCTGAAGAAGCGCGCCTCCAGGGCATCGTCCCCGGCGTGGCAATCGGTACGAGCCACCTCGCCGTGAAAGGCGACATAGACCTCGCTGATGAACGAAACGGTGCCCATCATGTACAGCGACAGCCGCTCGGGAGGCAGTACCACCCCGGTCTCCTCGTGCAGCTCCCTTGCGGCGGCCTGGACCATGGTTTCGCCACTCTCCACGAAACCCGCCGGGATCGCCCAGTAGCCCCGTTGTGGGGCCAGTTTTCGCCGCATCCACAGCAGCCGCCTGCCGCAGCGCACGAAACAGGCTGCCAGAATGCGGGGGTGGTCGCGGAACTCCGCGCCGCAGGCCGGGCAGCGATAGTGGGGGTGGTCGCGCCCTTCTGCCCTGCAGGGCTGCAGCAGGCCGCCGCACTCACTGCAGAATTTCACGGCTTCAACCCATCCATGCAGGCTCCCGGTGCGTATCTGGCTACGTACAAGACACAGCTTTACGTGCTGTCGTCGCGTCCTATTATGTTATCAGTTGGTGGCGCCAACATGTTCTGTCCCGCCGCCGGGAGTGACGATGCCCCGCCGAGTGCCGCTCGCCTGCCTGTGCTGCCTGCTCTGGCTGGGCTCGACGGTGGCTGCGGCGCTGGTGTTCGAGCGCCAGCCACAGCAGCGTCAGCAGCAGCTGTTTGCCGAATTTGACGCTGCTCACCTGCCCGGGCTCGAGGCACTTTCCGGCGCGATAAGCATGATCCATGTCATTGACCCGGAGTGTTCCTGCAGTGATGCCACCGTTGCCCATGTGGCTGCCCTGCGTGCTGCCAGTCCCGATGTGCGCCACCGGGTCATAACCCCGCAAGGTGAAGCCTGGCAGAGCATCGAGGCGTTGTCCCCCGATCTTGCCGGGTTGCTGACGATACCCGCCAGTCCTGCCGTGATGCTCCTCGATGGTGAAGGTGGGCTCGTCTATTTCGGTCCCTACAGTGGTGGCGCCCATTGCGGCCAGGGGCGTGACTTTGCCGCCCTGGCGCTATTGGCGCTGCAGCAGGACATCCAGCCCGGTCTGCGCCGTGTTATCGCTACGGGCTGTCACTGCGCCTGGTCGGTACCACCGGCCAAACCTGTCTGACAACGAAGCAATGCACTTGCCGGAGAATCATTGATGTCAACCGAGGCTATTCTCGCCGGGCATTATCAGAAAGCCGACCGCCTGATGGTCGGCATCAGTTACGGTCTGTTGGTCTACGCTCTGGCCCTCGCACCCTGGCATGGCACCTGGGGTGCCGCCCTGTGGGTGGGATTGAGCAGTGTCGGCCTGCTCACGGCGCTGCTGCTGCTGGTGCCCGGCCATGCCATCCTGCGGGCCGCTGTGGGTGCCGTATTCATGGTGATGACCGCGCTGCACATTCATCAAAGCCAGGGCATGATCGAGATGCACTTCGGTGTTTTCGTACTGCTCGCTGTTCTGCTGTATTACCGTGACATGCTGCCCCTGCTGGTCGCTGCCGGAGTCATCGCAGTGCATCACCTGGTGTTCTATTACTGGCAGACGCAGGGTGGGCCGGTGTGGGTACTGGGGGGGGATGGTTCCATGGCGGTGATTCTCGGCCATGCGGGTTACGTGGTGGTGGAGACCGCGGTGCTGTGCTGGATGGCGCGGGACACCCGCACCGAGGCCAGCCAGACTCTGGCCCTGCTGGCGGGCGCGCGGCAGGTGATCAGCACGGATGAGCGGGTTGACCTGCGCCACCGGGCGCCGGACACCGGGCCGGCGGTGCGCGATTTCAATCGGCTTCTGGACACCATGCAGGGCCTGGCAAGCGGGGTGCGCGCCATTGCCCGGAGCTTGCATGAGTCCGGTGAGAGCCTGGCCGTGACGACCCGTGAACTGGGACAGTCTGTGGCGGGCCAGCGTCAACAGACCGGTCGCATCAACACCGCCGTGACCGAATTGTCCCAGGCCATTGCAGAGGTCAGTCGCAATGCCCATGAGGCGGCCCGGTCCGCCTTCGAGGCCAGTGATGGAGTGCGCCAGGGGGCGAGTGCCGGTCAGCGTGCCGAGGCGGAGATTCGCTTGCTCGTCGGTGAGCTGGACATCGCCGTGAACACCATCACCGATCTGGACCAACGCTCCAGTGCCATCGGTGCGGTGCTGGATGTGATTCGCGATGTTGCCGAACAGACCAACCTGCTGGCGCTCAACGCAGCTATCGAGGCGGCCCGGGCCGGGGAGCAGGGTCGGGGCTTTGCCGTGGTAGCCGATGAGGTCAGGCGCCTGGCCGGGCGTACCCGCGAATCGACCACCGAGATCCAGGCGCTGATCGAATCGCTGCAAACCGGTAGCCGTCAGGCGGTCGCCGCGGTGACCGCGAGCCAGTCCCGCGCCGGGCAGTGCGCGGAAGAGACCCGCCATACGCTCAGCCTGCTGCAGCAGACCGAGTCCGGCATTGATGCGATCAGCCGCATGAACGAGCTGATTGCGTCGGCCACCGAAGAGCAGAGCGCGGTGGTGCGTGATATTGAAGGCAGCACAGCCTCGGTGCACGAGGCCAGCGAGCAGGTCAACCGGGAGGCCGGTCAGGCCGCGGATGCGGGCCAGTCCCTGCTTGATATGTCGCGGGAGCTGGAGCGACGCCTCAGCGGATTCGAGATCGGCGAACGCTCATGAGTGGCGCGGGGCGCGCAGGGATTCGAGGCTTTGTTCCAGCTGCTGCAGGTGGGCACTGATCGCCGGGCCCTTGGCCTTGGCCACCCCCACCGCGAGAATATCGATCACCACCATGTGGGCCATGCGTGAGGGCAGCGGCGTGTAGTGGTCGCTGGTTTCCTCTACCGTGATGTCGATCGGCAGGTCGCTGGCGCTGCTGACGGGTGTGCCCCCCGGAGCCAGTGCGATCAGGCGTGCACCGGCGCGATGCACCAGTTGCATGGCCTCGACCAGCACACGAGTGCGGCCGCTCTGGGAAATTGCCACTACCACGTCCTCGGGGCCCAGTGACAGGGCTGCCATGGCCTGCAGGTGCGGGTCCGAGCAGGCAGCGCTGGCGATCTGCAGGCGAAAGAACTTGTGCTGGGCATCGATGGCCACCGCGGCGGAGGCGCCGAAACCGTAGAACTCGACGCGTCGTGCGTCGGTCAACATCGAGACCGCGCGCTCGATGACCTCGGTATCGATGGCATCGCGCACCCGGCGCAGGGTGTCGAAGGTGGTATCGAATACTTTCAGGGTGTAATCCCGGGCGGAGTCGTGCTCGCCCAGGCTGAAGCCCTCGTAACGGGGGTTATGGGCGACGTGTTGGGCCAGGGCCAGCTTGAAGTTCTGAAAGCCGTCGCAACCGATGGCCCGGCAGAAACGCACCACCGTGGGCTCGCTGACCCGCGCTTCCTGGGCGAGGTCGACGATACGCATGTGAATGGCTTCCTCGGGGCGCGCCAGCACATAGTCCGCGACCTTGCGCTCGGATTTGCGCAGCCCGTCCCGGGCTTCCTCGATCGCCTGGATGATATCGCGCGGTCTCAAGGCCTGCCCCCTGCTCCTGTTCGTCTCCATTCTAGGGCACTTCTGGTCAATTCGGCGATTGAGCCATTGCCGAATTGTTCAGAGGTGCCCTGGACGATTCTTTGGTCCAGCCTGCTAGAATGCCCCGCCATGGATGTCTCCTACATACTTGACGGCCTGAACGAGGCCCAGCGCGACGCCGTGGCGGCCCCCATGGGGCATTTGCTGGTGCTGGCCGGGGCAGGTAGTGGCAAGACCCGTGTGCTGGTGCATCGCATCGCCTGGCTGATCGAGGCCGACGGCCTGTCGCCCCATGCCATCCTCGCGGTAACCTTTACCAACAAGGCGGCGCGGGAGATGCGCGGGCGCATCGAACAGTTGCTGGGGCAGTCGCGCCCGGACCTCGCCCTGCAGGGCATGTGGGTCGGTACCTTTCATAGCCTGGCCCACCGCCTGCTCAAGCTGCACTGGCAGGATGCCGGTTTGCCGCAGCAGTTCCAGATTCTCGATTCCGATGACCAGCTGCGGCTGATCAAGCGTGTGCAGCGCGAGCTGGAGCTGGATGAAGCGCAGTGGCCGCCGCGTCAGTCCCAGTGGTTCATCAATGCCCAGAAAGACGAGGGACGGCGCCCCGATCACATCGACGACGGCGGCAGCGACCTCTACCTGCGCACCCTTTGTAGTGTCTACCGTGCCTATGAAGAGGCCTGCGCCCGTCAGGGTGCGGTGGACTTTGCCGAGCTGCTGCTGCGGGCCCACGAACTGCTGCGTGACCATCCCGCGGTGCTGGAGCATTACCGGCGCCGCTTCCGCCATGTGCTGGTGGACGAGTTCCAGGATACCAACACGATCCAGTATGCCTGGCTGCGTCTGCTCACCGGCGGCCTCACGCCGGTGACGGCGGTGGGGGATGACGACCAGTCGATCTACGGCTGGCGCGGCGCGCGCATCGAGAACATCCAGCAGTTCTCCCGGGATTTCGAGGGCACCGCACTGATTCGCCTGGAGCAGAACTATCGCTCCACCGGCACTATTCTCGATGCCGCCAATGCGGTCATCGCCAACAATCAGGGGCGCCTGGGCAAGTCGCTGTGGACCGACGGCGACGAGGGTGAGCCCATTGATGTCTACACCGCCTTCAATGAGCAGGATGAGGCGCACTATATCGTCGGTCGCCTGCAGGACTGGGCGGCGAGCGGCCGGCGGCGCAGCGAAGCGGCAATCCTGTATCGCTCCAATGCCCAGTCCCGGGTGCTGGAGGAGGCCCTGGTGCGCGAGGGCGTACCCTATCTGTCTATGGCGGGCTGCGATTCTATGAACGGCTTGAGATCCGCAACGCCCTGGCCTATATGCGCCTGCTGCTGAATCGCGATGACGACACCGCAATGGAACGGGTCATCAATGTGCCGCCCCGGGGCATTGGCGCCAAGACCCTGGACGGATTGCGGGAGCAGGCGCGGTTGCGGGGGCTCACTCTGTGGCGCACCCTGGAGCAGCTGTTGCAGGAGCGCGCCATGCCGGCGCGGGCCGGCAACGCCCTGGCGGGCTTTGTGGCGCTGATCGCGCGCCTGGATGACGAAACCCGGGACATGACCCTGGAAGACACCGCGGAGCATGTCATCGAGGCCAGTGGTCTGCTCGATTTTCACCGCGCAGAGAAGGGCGACAAGGGTGAGGCGCGGGAGGAAAACCTGCGCGAACTGGTGGCCGCCGCCGCGGGCTTCGAGTTGCCGGAGGGGGAGCCGGGCACGCCCCTGCAGGCCTTTCTCGATCGCACCGCCCTGGACGCGGGGGACTACGAAGCCGATGCCTATCAGGACAGCGTACAGCTGATGACCCTGCACTCCGCCAAGGGCCTGGAGTTTCCGCTGGTGTTTCTCACCGGCATGGAGGAAAACCTGTTTCCCCACAAGATGTCGCTGGAGGAGCCGGGGCGCCTGGAGGAGGAACGGCGCCTGTGTTACGTGGGCATGACCCGCGCCATGGAGCGCCTGGTCATCAGTCGCGCGGAATCCCGTCAGCTGTACGGCTCGGAGAGCTACAACCCGCCCTCGCGCTTCCTGCGCGAGATTCCGGATGAATACCTGCGCGAAGTGCGCCTTTCCGGTGCGGTCAGTCGCCCCGCCGGCCTGGCCGGGCAGGGCGCCGCCGCGCACGGTGTGCAGCTCGGGCAAAGGGTGCTGCATCCGGTGTTTGGCGAGGGTGTGATCCTCCACTTCGAGGGCCAGGGCCCCAGTGCGCGGGTGCAGGTCAACTTCGACGAGGGCGCCAAGTGGCTGGTCCTGCAGTACGCCAACCTGGAGGCGCTGTGACATGACGCCCGGCACGATGACCCCGGGAGCGGTGTCGGGATCCCGCTGGACCCCGGCGCTGATTCTGCTGCTGGTGGCCGTCATCGTGCTGCTGTTCTGGCTCTATGTCGCCGAGCGCGGGCGTCAGCCCGCGACCTTCGTCGCGGCCGTCGATGGCGAATTACAGGAGCCGCTTTATCGCTGGCGCATGGTCACCTCCTGGCCGCGCGGCTTTCCCGGCCTGGGCACAGCCCCGGAGCGTTTCGCCCGGAACGTGGCCCGGATGAGCAACGGACGTATCCAGATCCGCGTCTATGGTGCCGGCGAGCTGGTGCCTGCCATGGGCGTGTTCGATGCCGTGTCCCTGGGGACGGTGGAAATGGGTCACAGCGGTGCCTACTACTGGCGGGGCAAGGTTCCCGCATCCCAGTTCTTCACCACCCTGCCGTTCGGCATGTCCGCCCAGGAAATGAACGCCTGGCTGTACTATGGCGGTGGCATGGAGCTCTGGCGTGAGCTCTACGAACCCTTTGATCTGGTTCCTCTGGCGGCGGGGAATACCGGTGTGCAGATGTTCGGCTGGTTCAATCGCCCGATTGAATCCGCGGCGGATCTGCGCCGTCTGCGCGTGCGTCTGCCTGGCATGGCTGGCGAAGTGCTGACCCGGGCCGGTGGCACTGCGGTCAACCTGCCTGGCGGTGAGCTGTACACCTCCCTGCAGACGGGGGTGGTGGATGCCGTGGAGTGGGTCGGCCCCTATAATGATATGGCCCTGGGGCTGCACGAGGTGGCCCGCTATTATTATTACCCGGGTTGGCATGAACCGGGCTCGACCCTTGAACTGATCATCAATCGTCGGGTCTTTGAACAATTGCCACCGGATCTGCGCGCCATCGTCGAGATCGCCGCGCGGGAGGCCAATCAGGACATGCTCGACGAGTACACGGCGCGCAACAGCAGTGCCCTGCAGGACCTGCTGCGCAATCACCCCCGGGTACAACTGCGCGAGCTGCCCGAGGATGTGCTGGCGGCACTGCGCAGGGCCTCGGATGACGCCCTGCGCGAGTTGGTCGAGGCCGACCCGGCGTCGCGGCGGGTGTATGCCTCCTGGCGCGCTTTTGCCGACAAGGTCTGGCCCTACCATCGCATCAGCGAACAGGCTTACATCAACGCGCGGGAGCAGGCAGCGCCCCCCGGTGGCTACGACTCCGAACCTGAGAGCGCAGACCCTGGAAGCCGGGCTCCATGATCAGCCACAAGCCACAAGCCACAAGCCATAAGCCATAAGCAGAAAGGAGACAGGCGTGCCCCGTGAGACCCCGACAGCAATGCTTCGTGCCGGCCCGTGTCGAGCGGCCTGGCCTCTGGTCTTGCTGCTTCTCGCCGCGTGCCAGCCTCTGGCCACTCCGCCTGACGCCGAAATGGAGCAGTTGCCAGAGCTGATCGAGGAGCCGGTGCCCGTCTGTGAGTGTCCGGAACCCGAGCCCCTGATCTGCCCCGAACCCGAGCCGTCACCGCCGGTTCCCCTTCAGGTGTGCCCCGAGCCACTGGTGATGGCGCCCCCCCCGGAGGTGGCGCCGAATACGTTTGATGGCAAGATGGTGCTGGGTGGCGTCGAATACGTCCATATCGAGCCCGGCCCTCTGAAGCTGCAGGCGCGGATTGACAGCGGAGCCACCACGTCCTCCCTGCATGCGGAGGACATCGTGCGTTTTGAGCGCGACGGCCAGTCCTGGGTGCGCTTCCGGACCTATGATCGGGCCGATGCCAGGGAGCCGGTGACGATCGAGCTGCCATTGTCGCGTCGCGTGCGTATCAAGACACTGACCGATGAGGTGGACCAGCGGCCTGTGGTCGAGGTCAATATCCGCCTGGGCCAGCACACGGAGCGGGTGGAGGTTACACTGGTGGATCGCAGCAATTTTGCGTTTTCCGTTCTGATCGGGCGCAACTTCCTGCGCGATGTGGCAGTAATCGACGTCAGTCGCGAGTTCGTGCAGGGGCGCTGAGCCGGGCCTGGTCCAGGGGCCGAAGCGGGCTTTTCCGGAGAGAGAGTTCATGTCATCCAAGGCACAGGTCCTGTTGCTGTCTGCCCTGCTGATTGCCCTGGGCCTGGGCCTGACGGCGTACAAGGCGCTGCAGCTGGGTTTTCCGCTGCTGCCCGGGGAATACCGGACGGTCTGGACCATCGAGGCCAAGGTGTCCTTCCAGGCCGACGGCAACCCGGTGCGAGCCTCGCTGGCACTGCCGCGGGTGCAGCCGCACATGCGCATCCTCGATGAAACCTTCAGCTCCGCGGGCTATGGCTTCCAGGTCGACGAGAGCGACGGCCAGTACCGTGCCATCTGGTCGCGGCGCGAGGCCACGGGGCAGCAGCATCTGTTCTACAAGCTCTCGGTGTATCGCCGTGACGATGTGGGTCTGGAGCGTCTGCCGGCACCCCAGCCTGTGATCATCAAGCCGGTGATGGGCTCAACACAACAGGACGCGGTGCGGCTGGCGGCACAGAGTGTGATCTTTCGCGCCCGTGAGCTGTCGGCGGATCGCGAAACCTTTACCCGGCAGATCCTCTCTCAGCTGCTGGATGCGGATAACCGGGACGCCGGCATCCTGCGCGGCTACTACAGTGAGGCCGGTCTCGCACAGATTGCAGTCGATTTGCTGGCGCTGGCGGAGATTCCGGCCCACGTGGTGCGTGGCATCTACCTGCAGGACGACCGGCGCCGCCAGCTCACGGCCCAGGAATTGCTGGAGGTCTTCGTCGACCAGCGCTGGATGATGTTCAATCCGACCACCGGGCGATCCGGCCTGCCGCCGGATTTTTTCATGTGGCAGCGCGGCGGCCGTTCCCTGCTGGATGTCGAGGGTGGCCGCAACTCGGAGGTGACGTTCTCCCTGATTGCCAACGACATCTCGGCGCGTACCGTGGCGCTGCAGCAGGGTGGGCGTGAGGCAACGGCACTGCTGGATTTCTCGATCTACAGTCTGCCCATCGAACAGCAGAGTGTGTTCAAGCTGATTCTTCTGGTTCCGGTAGGCGCCATGGTGGTGATCCTGTTCCGGGTGTTCATCGGCATCCGCACCGCGGGTACATTCATGCCGGTGCTGTTGGCCCTGGCCTTCATCCAGACCCAGCTGCTGACCGGCCTGTCGATCTTCCTGCTGATTCTCGCCGTGGGTCTGGGCATGCGCTCCTACCTCAGTCGCCTCAACCTGTTGTTGGTGGCGCGGATCGCGGCGGTGGTGGTGATCGTGGTGGTGATCATGGCGGCGATCAGCGTGTTCTCCTACAAGCTGCGTATCGATCAGGCCCTGACCGTGGTGTTCTTCCCCATGATCATCCTCGCCTGGACCATTGAGCGCATGTCCATCCTCTGGGAGGAGGACGGCCCCAGGGAGGTGTTCATTCAGGTCAGCGGCAGCCTGCTGGTGGCGATCAGTGCCTACGGGCTGATGACCAATCGCCAGGTGGAACACCTCAGTTTCAATTTCCCCGAGCTGATGCTGGTGGCACTGGGAATCATCCTGTTGCTGGGGCAGTACTCCGGTTACCGGTTGTCGGAGATTATCCGTTTCCGACACCTCAGGGATGATGTGCCGTGAACCTGATGATCTCGCCCCTGCGCCTGCGCAAGCTGGGCATTCTGGGTATGAACGGGCGCAATATTCGCTATATCTCGCGCTACAACCGCCGCGACCTGTATCCGCTGGTGGACAACAAGCTGCTGACCAAGCAGGCGGCGCAGAAGGCGCGGATCGCCGTGCCACGCCTGCTGGGCTGGATCGATTCGCCAGCCGGGATCGGGGGCCTGATGCGCAAGCTTGATCCGCTGCAGGACTTCGTGCTCAAACCCGCCTGCGGCAGCGGCGGCAAGGGCATTGTGGTGATCGAGCGACGTCAGGGTGAGGACTTCGTCAAGCCCAGTGGTACGGCCTGGTCGCGATTGACCCTGCAACGCCATATCAGCGATACCCTTTCCGGGTTGTACAGTCTGGGTGGCAAGCCCGACTCGGTAATGCTGGAGGAGCGGGTCGATTTCGACCCGGTATTTGCGGACTACAGCTACGAAGGCGTGCCGGATATCCGCGTGGTGGTGTTTCGCGGCTTTCCGGTCATGGCGATGTTGCGCTGTTCCACCCACGCATCGGATGGTCGAGCCAATCTGCACCAGGGTGCGGTGGGTGTGGGCATTGATCTGCGCACTGGCCGCAGCATCCGCGCGGTGCAGCGCAGCCATCCCGTCGAGGTGCATCCGGATACCGGCCGCCCCTTCAACGAGCTGCGTATCCCTGACTGGCAGTCCCTTCTGCACCTGGCCGCGAGCTGCTATGAGATGACCGGGCTGGGCTACCTGGGTTGTGACATCGTTCTCGACCGCCAGCGCGGACCGCTGATCCTCGAGCTCAATGCGCGGCCAGGGCTGGCGATCCAGATCGCCAATGGCGCCGGCCTGCTGCCACGCCTGCGCGCGGTCGAGGCCCTGTCCACTCGACAGCTGGGCTGGGCGGCGGCCAACCGTGCGGAATACGCGCGCAGCCATTTTGGCGGCGGCGGCGGAGGAGGCGGCAGCGAGGTCTGCTGACGCTTGTCGCTTTCGGCTGCTGGCGGATACACTTGCCAACCCAGCGCCTTGATGGGCTCCCAGCCGCACAGGAACCCCCGTTTTGTCGGACCTTCTCCAGCAGCGTCTCGCCGCCCTGGCCCCGGTCGAGCAC
>JBJHBY010000113.1:0-10980 GCA_050485745.1 Gammaproteobacteria bacterium
CCCTTCGACACCGCGAAAGGCGGTCAGGTAATCCTGACCGAGTCGCGCCGCCAGCAGGGTGACCACCGCCACCACGGTGAGGGCGATGACCAGCGCGGCGCCGCCTTCACGGGGCCGCGGCGGGGAGTTCGATAATGCGTCGCACCGGTCCATAGGCCTCGGTATCCAGGGTCACCATCACCGCCAGGGGCAGCGTGTCGTCAACCGCGAGCGGCCAGCGCTCGCGCCACTCGCCACCGAGCGCGCTGCGCGCGGCGTGAAGGCTGCCGCCATCGAGAAAGGCCAGCTGCACGGCCGATACGCCGTCCAGCAGGAGCATTTCCACCTGGCCGGCGGCATCCGGGGCGTCGAGCCGGCGCCAGTACCGCCGCCACAGCCGTCCCTGCGGGTCCAGCCGGTAGTGCACCCGCTGCAGCTCCGCGCGCGCCTCGCCCCGGGGGTTGTCCCAGCCATCCCGGGTCAGCTGCAGCAGCTGGCGCGGGTCATCGCCGCCGGCCAGGGCCGGCAGCAACACACCGCGGGCATCGGTCACCGGCCGCGGCACCGCCTGCATCAGATCCCGCTCCAGCCAGTCCAGGGCCTGCTGCAGGGCCTGCAGATCCTGCACCGCGCGACGCTGCCCCTCCGCCGCGCCGAGGGCGACACTAAGCGCGGTATGCGCCAGCAGGCCAACCAGGGCGGACAACGCCAGGGCCAGCAACAGCTCGATCAGGGTGAACCCCCGCGGGCGCACAGCGCTCATGGCGGCGGCAACCGGTGCCAGCGATCCAGCCAGGCGTCGAGTGTGACCAGCGACGCGCCACCGGGCTGCGCCGACACGCTCAGCTCAAGGCGCAGGATGCCCTCGGCGCCGCTCTCCCGCAGCTGCCCCTGGTAATACCAGTCACGGCCGCCGAGGCGCTCCACCCCCCGCGGGGCCTGGGGCACCTCGCCGCGATGGCGGTTGGCGAGGCGCGCCAGGGTTACCTGGTTCAGCGCCACCCACTGCGCCATCTGTTTGTCGCGCAGGTGCGCCGCGCCATCCAGCTGCCGCGCCATCAACAGCAGCAGGGCCGACAGCGCCAGGGTCGCCAGGGCCAGCGCCACCAGCACCTCGATCAGGGTGAAACCGCGCTCACTGGCGCCCATCCCGTCGCTCCCGCTGCACCCGCCCCAGGGCGTCCACACGCAGGTGGATCACTGCATCCGCCCCGTGCAAGTGCACTTCGAAGGGGGTCACCTCGCCATCCCCCATCAGCCAGACCAGAGGCTCCGCCGGAGGATCACCCAGCAGCACCGGTTCGCCCTCGACGGTGAAGCGCGCCGCCAGCTCCGGCGGCCACAGGTGCCGCCCATCGCCGCCATCCGGCGATGCCGGAGCCCAGCCGTTGCTGTCCCGTCGCAGCCACTGATAACCCCCCCGCCCGTCGTCGGCGAACAGGCCCAGGCCCCAGGGCCAGCCCGTCAGGATCGCGGTATCGCGCACCCTCTGCAGCTCAGCCACAAAGCGGTCGGTTTCCTGCTCCAGGGCGCGATCCCGCGTACCCCCGCCGAGCACCAGGGCCACCAAACCCATGGCCAGCGCCATCACCACCAGAACCAGCAACAGCTCCAGCAGGCTGAAACCCCGGTTGCGTTTCGTCTTCATTCATTGCGTCCACCCAGCTGCCAGTTGCCGATGTCGGCATTGATGCCGTCACCGCCCCTGACACCATCGGCGCCCAGGGTGTAGATGTCAAAGTCGCCGCTGCCGATCTCTGCGGGGTACAGATACAGATAGGGCCGGCCCCATGGGTCCCGTGGCAGCTCGGGCAGGTAACCGCCGCGCTTCCAGCCGGTCGGCACCGGCTCCAGCTGCGGGCGCTCGACCAGCGCGACCAGGCCCTGCTCGGTGCTGGGGAAACTGTGGTTGTCGAGGCGGTAAAGCCGCAGCGCGGTTTCGATGGCACGCAGGTCCGCGTGCACCTTCTGCACCCGGGCATCGTCGGCGCGCTGCAGCACATTGGGCGCGACGATGCCGATCAGCAAACCGATGATGACCAGTACCACCAGGATCTCCACCAGACTGAAGCCGGCGCCGGCACGCGGGGACGCGATGCGTCCGGCCCGGGCCGGCGGGAGCCGCGCCGGGCCGCCGGAGGGCATGCCCCGGGTCAATCCACGGGACAATCCACGGGGTAGTCCATCGTCCAGGCCGTGCAGCGTGCCAAGCGTCATGCGGTCAGTCATGCGCACCTCAGATCACCAGATTGTTCATTTCGATGATGGGCAGCAGGATCGCGATCACGATCGTCCCCACCACCACCGCCATCAGCACCACCATCAACGGCTCGAGCAGGCTCATCAAACCGCTGAGCGTCATCTGCAACTCGCGCTCCTGATGCAGGGCCGTGCGCTCGAGCAGGGACTGCAGCTCGCCACTGGCCTCGCCGCTGGCCACCATCTGGCACATCAGCGGGGGAAACACCCCGGAGGCCTCCAGCGCCGCGGCCAGGCTGCCGCCCTCCTCCACCACCAGCGCCGCATCCGATGCCGCGGCCTGCAGCACGACGTTGGCGAGCACGCCGCAGGCGATGCGCAGGCCCTCGAGCAGCGGCACCCCCGCGGCCACCAGCATGCTCAGGGTGGCGGCGAAACGCGCGCTGTCCAGCCCGGTGACCAGGCCGCCGACCAGGGGCAGGCGCAACAACAGCCCATGCCAGCGCCGCCGCGGGGCGGGCCGGCGCAGCCAGCGACGCAACCACCAGAGCGCCAGCAACACACCCGGCAGCAGCCAGCCGCCCCACTGCCCGAGCCAGCCGCTCAGGGCAATCAGGGCGCGGGTCAGCCACGGCAGGGCGACCTCGCTGTGCTGGAACACGCCGACCAGTTGCGGCACCACGAAGACCATCAGCAGGCCGATGACGACGACGGCCACCACCACCAGCACCAGCGGGTAAAGCATCGCCGCGGTCATCTTCTGTTGCAGGTGGCCGCGCTCCTCGATGTAGCTGGCCAGGCGCTCCAGCACCGGCCCGAGACGGCCACTGTGCTCGCCGGCCCGCACCATGGCCCGGTACATCGGCGAGAAGCTGCGCGGCATCTGCCCCAGGGCGGCGGCCAGCCCGTGGCCCTCGCTGACGCGGGCGCGCAACTGCAGGATCACACCCTGGGCACGCGCCGAGCGCGCCTGCCGGGCGCAGGCAGCCAGGGCCTCCGCCAGCGGCATGCCGGATTGCACCAGGGTGGCCAGCTGCCGGGTGAGCAGGGTCAGCTCGGCACTGCGCAGCCGCGCGCCGTCCGGCGCGCCCTGCCCGCGTGCGGCATGGCGCAACCTGCCCAGCAACGGCCAGCGCTCCCCGGCGCCGGCACTGACCTGGATCGGCCGCAGGGCGCGGGCACGCAGCTGGGCACGCACCTGGCGCTCGGAATCCCCCTCGAGGATGCCCCGCACCAGGCGGCCGCGAGCATCCAGGGCGCGATAGCTGAAGGCCGCCATCAGTTCACCGTCACCCGCAGCACCTCGGCCAGGGAGGTCTCGCCGGTGAGCACGCGGCGCATGCCATCCTCGCGAATGCCCGGCCCCAGGCGCCGCGCCTGCTGCTGCAGTGCCTGCTCCCCGGCGCCATCGTGGATCAAGCGGCGCATGGCGTCGTTCACCGGCACCCATTCATAGATGGCGGTGCGACCGCGGTAACCGGTCTGGTTGCAGCGCTCGCAGCCCCGCGGGTGGTGCAGCGCCACATCGGCGGCGGCGTCCAGGCCGAGCTGCCGCCGCTCCGCCGGGGTGGCCGGCGCCTGCACGCGGCAGTGCGGGCACAGCAGGCGCACCAGGCGCTGCGCCATCACGGCGCTGAGGCCGGACGACAGCAGGAACGGCTCGATGCCCATGTCCACCAGGCGGGTGATCGCCCCGACCGCGGTATTGGTGTGGAGCGTGGACAGCACCAGGTGGCCGGTGAGGCTGGCTTGCACCGCGATCTCGGCGGTTTCGCGGTCGCGGATTTCACCCACCATGACCACGTCCGGATCCTGGCGCAGGATGGCGCGCAGGCCGCGGGCGAAGCTCATGCCGACCCGGGTGTTCACCGGCATCTGGCCGATGCCGGGCAGCAGGTATTCCACCGGATCCTCGATGGTGAGGATGTTGCGGCTGGCGTCGTTGATCTCGCCCAGGCCGGCGTAGAGAGTCGTGGTCTTGCCGGAGCCGGTGGGGCCGGTGACGAGGACGATGCCATGGGGGGCGTGCAGCGTGGCACAAAAGCCGTCGAACACCGGGCCCGGCATGCGCAGCTGCGCCAGCTGCAACTGCGCCGCCTGTTTGTCGAGCAGGCGCAGCACCACGCGCTCGCCGTGGGCGGCGGGAATGGTGGAGACGCGAATATCCACCGCGCGGCCCGCCAGGCGCACGGAGATGCGGCCATCCTGCGGCACCCGGCGCTCGGCGATGTCCAGGCGCGCCATCACCTTGAGCCGCGATACCAGCAGGGGGGCGAGCATGCGCCGCGGGCTGAGCACCTCGCTCATCACGCCGTCGATGCGAAAGCGTACGCTGAGCCGCTCCTCGAAGGTTTCGATATGGATGTCCGAGGCCTGTTCGCGCACCGCCTGGGACAGAATCGCGTTGATCAGGCGAATGACGGGGGCGTCGTCGTCGGCATCCATCAGGTCGCCGTGCTCGGGAATGTCCTCGACCAGGCGCGACAGGTCGACGTCGCTGTCCAGGTCCTCCGCCACCTGCCGGGCCTCGCCGCGTTCGCGCTGGTAGCCGCGGGAGAGCAGCTGGCGGAATTCCTCATCGCTGACCCGCTGTGGCTGCAGCGCGGTGCCCAGCCAGCGCCGCACCTCCAGCAGCGCCTGCAGGGTGGCGGCCTCGCTGCAATAGAGCCGCGGCGGCTGCCGGGTCGCATCCAGCAGCACTCCCTGTGCCCGGGCAAAGGCAAAGGGCAGCCGGGTGGGCGTGGCCGGGGCGTCAGTGGCCATGCAGCGGCACCCCGGCGTTGTCCGCGGTGACCTCCTGGCGGAGGCGCTCGAGATAGCGCAGCTGCTCCTGCCACTCCGGCAGCAGCGGCCATTCTTCCGCGCCCACAAAGTGCCCGCCACGGCTGCGCCGCTGCAGTTGCTGCTCGCGGATGTATTCGTATTTGTCGCCGGTGGCGCCGGCCAGAACACGTTCGTCGCGGATGATGGTGGCGCGCAGGAACACCATCAGCTGCGTCTTGCTCTTGGAGGTGGCGTTGGAGCGGAACAGGCGCCCGACACCGGGGATATCACCCAGCACCGGCACCTTCTGCACGCTCTCCTGGATGTCGTCCTGGATCAGGCCACCGAGGACGATGGTCTGGCCGTTGTCCGCCAGCACCTTGGTCTCGATACGGCGCTCGTTGGTGATCACGTCGGAGGCGTTGATTTCCGAGGCCACGCCGGTGAGGCTGGACACCTCCTGCACGATATCCAGCACCAGGGAATCCCCTTCGTTGATGTGCGGCGTGACCTTGAGGCTGATGCCGACGTTCTCGCGCTGGATGGTCTGGAACGGGTTCTGCGGTGTGCTGGAGCCACCGCCGGTGGTGGTGTAGGAGCCGGTCAGGAAAGGCACATTCTGGCCGACCACGATCAGCGCCTCTTCGTTGTCCAGCGTCAGCAGCGAGGGGGTGGACAGGATGTTCGCGTCGGTATCCCGCTGCAGGGCGTTGAGCACCACCTGAAAGCTGAAGTTGCGATCCAGGCGGCTCATGCCCAGCACCTGGCCCTCGGTGCCGCCCAGCACGCCGAGCAGGTTGCTGCGGTTGCCATCCAGCACCGCGCCGCCGATGGCGCCACCGAGATTGCCCTCGCCACCGCGGGAGGAGGAGCCGAAAGCGCCGTTGTTGTCGAGGAACAGCCACTGGACACCGAGGTCGCGCCCGGCGCGGTAGTTCATCTCCACGATGATCGCCTCGACCAGCACCTGGGCGCGGCGAATATCGAGACGCTCCACCACCACCAGCATGGATTCGATCAGCGCTTCGTCCCCGGTGAGGATCAGGGAGTTGGTGCCTTCATCCGCCTCGATGCCGGCGCGGCGCGCGACACGGCCGAACGCCGCCTCCTCGCCGGGCTCGAACTGGTTGACCACGCGCCCGAGCACCTCCGCCAGAGCCTTGGCCTTGGCGTAGCGCAGATACACCACGCGCACATTGCTGTCGCGGGAGCGCGGCACGTCGAGGCGCCGCACCAGCGAGCGGATGCGCTCGCGCTGCATTTCGTCGCCGCTGACCAGCAGGCTGTTGGAACGTTTGTCCGCCAGGATGCCCGGCGGCCGACGCTCGCCCTGGGGCTGCCCCTCCTGGCGGTGCAGCTGCTTCAGCATCTCGGCGAGGTCTTCGGCGATGGCGTAGTTGAGGCGCAGCATCTCCGTCTCCTCGACGGCGGCGACGTCGATCTGGCGGATGATCTCCTTGATACGCGCGATGTTGTCGCCGGAATCCGCGATGATCACGGCGTTGCTGGGCGGGTACGCCACCAGGTGCGCCTCCGGCGGCGCCAGCGGACGCAGCACGGGAATCAATGTCGCCGCGGCGACATTGCGCAGGGGGATTACGCGGGTGGTGACCGCCGCGCCCGCCGGCTCGGTGCCGGTGCCTGTACCCGCACCGGCACCGGTGCGGGCGTCCTTGAGCGGCACGATGCGCACCAGCTCACCGGTGCCGACGGCGGTAAAACCATTCACCTCCAGCACCGACAGGAACAACTGATACAGCTGCTGCGCATTCACCGGCTGCGAGGAGATCACCTGCACGCGCCCACGCAGCTGCGGGTCGATCACCAGGGTGCGACCGGTGGCCTCGGCGACGAAGTGCACCAGGTCCTGGATATCGGCGTCACGAAAGTTCAGGGTCCACTGCGCCGGCGGTTCGGCCCAGGCCGGCGCCGTCGACAGCGGCGACAGAAATGACAGACACATGCCGAGCAACAGCCACAGGCAGGAGCGCCGCAGGCGAACACCGGTGAACAACGCCTTCATGCCTCACCTGCTCCCACTGCGTTTGCTGTTGAATCCAGCCGGATTCTGACTTCGTCGCCCTGACGCAGCACGGTGACCTCCGCGGCGCGCCCGGAGCGCAGGTGGCGCCAGGCGAGCACCGCGGTGTCCGGATCCTCAATCACCCGATCATCAACCCGGGTGATGACATCACCGGGGTAGATGCCATGGCGCAACAAGCCGGCGCTGTGCTCCCCGGCCGGAAGGTGCAGGCCGGCACCGGATTCATACCCGGCCGCGACCACGTCGATGGCGTCGTCGCCCGGTGCCTCCGCACCCGCGCTGCCACTGGCACGTGCACTCGCAACAGTCGCTTCCGCACCCGCGGTGGCGCCGCCACCGGCAACCCCTGTGGCATCGAACAGGCGCAAGCGCTCGCGCCGGGCATCCTGCTCCAGCACCACGTGATCCCGCTCGATCAGGGACAGCACCACACCGGGGGGCCCGTCCAGCGCCTCGCCAACGCGATAGAGCCGGGCCACGCCGTTGGCGCTGATCAGGGCGCGGGACTGTTCCACCTCCACACCGCGCACCACACCCTGCAGGCGCAGGGCGAGGCGGGTTTCCGCGATGTTGGCCTCCGGCGCCACGGGTTGCGCCTCACGGTAGAGATCACCGAACAGCGGCATGCGCAGCAGCGCCTCAAGCGCGGTATCGCTGACCGGGGCCTGGGTCTGGGCCTGGGCCTGAAAGTGCGCGGGATTGGACGATGACGGATCAGACGGCACGGCCGTGGCAGCGGGCCACTGCATGCCCGGCAGTGACGCCAGCGCCAGCAGGGCCTGCAGGGCACAGAGCGCGGCGACCATCAGCAGCAGACACCTGAGCCATACGGCATCGGCGGTGAACGGGAGCTTGCGAAACCACGTGCGCGCCCAACCCCCGGGCAGGGGGCCGATGACACCCGGCCAGACACGCGATGACACTGCACTCTCCAGCTTCAACGCCCACGCCGTTCCACCCGTGGTACGTCAACCCCTCACGCACCCGCAGTCCGTCGCGGGCCAACCCGCAAACCGGCCTGGTGGGGCCAGTCTTGCGGAGGGGGAGTATGCTGCGATGCTGTGACGATTCGATGACGGCCCGACTCAACTGCCGCCATCGAACATGGCAGCACAAAGTCAGGCGTTATTCTTCGGCTTTATCCGCAATCCTCCACGAGCCTTCCCTGAAAACCACACGGTGGCGGACAGACGCAATCTCAACAAAGTGCCTTGCCCTTCTGTCTTCCGTCTGATGGGAAACAAGCTCCAGCCACTGATTATCGAGCCAGATCAGGGTGCGGCCGTCGACGGACAAGGTATCGATCCAACCGTCAAAATTGAGATCCTGGGCGAAAAAAGAGCCGTTTCCATACTCGATCCGATTGAACTCACCATCTATTTCTTCATCGACCAGGGTGGCAGCACTCAAGGATGAATTCGCGGAGTGAACCATGACAACCCTTGAGCCCGAGTCGCCAATGGATACGATCGGCTTGCCATGTTTTGTAACCATGATGAGAGCATTTTCATCACCCGGGTAGGTATAGACGCTCCATGGTCCGATTTCGTGTGCCTGCAAGACTTGCCGCTCGCCGGTAACAGGGTCCGAGTATTGCCTCAGGCTGACCTCTGCAGACCGTTCGGGCGAGCATCCGATCGCGAATGGGATGAGCGAGATCAATGCCAGCAAACGGTTCATGATGCTTCCTGACATCATGTTCAGCCGCCGCCTCAGGTGATTGTTGGTGGGCATTACGCAGCTGTTTTAAACTTGATCTGGAGACCCAGCGCTCTAGCAATTTTAGCCACTGTGGCAAAGGTGGGATTACCTTCTTTTGAAAGAGCCTTGTAAAGCCCTTCTCTGGAAATACCAGCTTCCCTGGCAAGCCGGCTCATATTCTGTGCGCGGGCAATGACGCTGAGAGCATGGATGATATAAGCAGGATCATCACCCCCCTCTTCGAGCACAGCCTCCAGATATGCCTGAATATCTTCATCAGTGTTCAAGTATTCGGCGGAATCCCAACGACTTAGCTTGACCGTCATATTCTATACCTCCAGTTGCTGGGCCAATTCTTTCGCTTTCGCGATATCTTTACTCTGGGAGTTTTTATCGCCTCCTGTCAGAAGTATCACGACAACTGAAGAGCGCTGAGTGAAATAGATCCTATACCCCGGACCATAGAAAAGGCGCAGCTCATTGACTCCATCGCCAACCGATTCGACATCGCCGAAATAACCCTGCTCAAGCCGATCTATTCGAGCCTGAATTCGCGCCTTGGGCTGGCGGTCCCGAAGCTTCTTGAAACAGCGGGCAAACTCCTCTGTCTTGTAGACTTCCAACATGCGTCCACTCCAGTTCACACCAATAGAGGTGTCAACCATGGTTGACGGTGATTCACGGCCACGGGCCGCAGGCGGGGCTACAGTCGCGCGCAACTGATTATCTTGCACTCTCGATTGGCATGCTGTTTGACGCCTGTTCGGGAATCGGAACTCTCGGGATCTGGTAGCCAAAGCAAGCCTGGGAGCGCCTACTGTACTGGGGGAAGTCCACTGTCGCTGTGCTTGGCCTTGTTAGGGCTTTTGGTATATAGTTGTACGGCACTTCCGTACACAAAGGCGACCTTATGGACACAATCAGCGTGAACAAATTTAGAGACAACCTTAAAAGCCTTGTAGAACAGGTGGTTAGCAGGCACGAGCCGCTCAAAGTGACTCGGCGTGCTGGCGAAGCTTTTGTTGTAATGAGCGCCGATGACTGGGAGCGAGAGCAGGAAACCCTGTACGTACTCCAAAGCAAGAACCTCATGCAACAAATTGCCGATTCCCTTGAAACCCATACCCGCGGGCAAGGCTACAAACCGACTGACGAGCAGATGAATGAGATCACTGGTATTTGAGGGCAATACCTGGGAGGCGTATGAATCCATGCGCGATAAGGACAAACGGCTGCACAAAGCGCTCTGCAAATTACTTAAAGAAATGCTCCGATCTGATGACCCTTCATCCGGCCTCGGCAAGCCTGAACCACTCAAGCACAATCTCTCGGGCCTTTGGTCAAAACGAATCTCGCAGAAAGACCGTTTGATATATCGTTTCGATGAAAAGTCCATTTATATCTTCGCTATTGGTGGACACTACGATCAGCCCTAACGTTTGCAGCATGCGCGCCTACGGAATGGAACCGAAGGCGCAATGTAGTAGGCGTGAGACTTCCTTCGGAAAAATTGACACCCATCAGTTAGTTTAATGACTCCTCGAACTCCATGGGGCTTTTATATCCGAGCGACGAGTGTAGTCTCTCATTGTTGTAGAACTTTATATAGCTGCTTATAGCAGACAGGAACTGGCTATCCGTGTCGAACTCGTAGCGGTGATACAGGTCCGACTTCATCGATTTATACCATGATTCCATATGAGCGTTGTCGGTCATTCGCCGTGGTCGGTTCATGCTCTGGATGAAATCAGCTCTCTTCAAAGCTTTCTTGAAATCGCCAGCCAGGAATTCCGTTCCTCGATCTGTATGGAAATAAGGCGTCTTTGTCGGTCGGCGAACTCTCAAGGCGTTGTTCAGTGCTCGGCGTGTAAGCGCCGAGGTTCTCTCCGCTCCGTAGGACCACCCCAGCAAACGCCGGGTATGCCTGTCCATCACCGTCGCCAGGTAGCGGCGCTGCCCGCCAACCTTCAAGTACGTGACATCACCCACCCACACCTGATCCCTCTCGGTTACATCCATGCAATACACCTGGTTCTTGATACTCCCGAAAAACCGGTTCGTTCCAGGGACTCGGCGATACAATGTGCTGGAGCAGGCCTTGATGCCGTTCTCACGCATGATCCGCTCCACACGGCGTCTTCCTACCGATTCACCTGCTGTGCTCAGCGCCTTATGGATACGCGGACTCCCATAGGTCTTCCGGCTCCTGTTGAACGCAACCTCAATCTTCTGCAGCAGCTCCTTATCAACAACCTGCCGCTTGCTGGGCAGCCGCTCCCGCCAGGCGTAGTACC
>JBJHBY010000114.1:0-10678 GCA_050485745.1 Gammaproteobacteria bacterium
GATTCATACAGCTTGCCGAACACCAGTGCGCCATACCAGGGCCAGATCGCCATATCCGCAATCGAGTACTCGCCCCCGGCCATGTACTGGTTCGCGGACAAATGCCGATCCAGCAGATCCAGCTGGCGCTTGACCTCCATGGTGAAGCGGTTGATCGGGTATTCCATCTTCGACGGTGCGTACGCGTAGAAGTGGCCAAAGCCACCGCCCAGATACGGCGTCGCTCCCATCTGCCAGAACAGCCAGTTCAGCGCCTCGGTGCGCGGCCCATGCGCCTGCGGCAGGAATTCACCGAACTTTTCCGCCAGATAGAGCAGAATCGCCCCGGACTCGAACACCCGCGTCGGTGTCTCCGTGCTGTGATCCGCCAGCGCAGGAATCTTGCTGTTGGGATTGATGGCAACGAAGCCACTGCCGAACTGGTCGCCCTCGAGGATGTTGATCAGCCAGGCATCGTACTCCGCACCGACATGCCCCAGGGCGAGCAGTTCCTCCAGCATCACCGTAACCTTGATGCCATTCGGCGTGGCCAGGGAATAAAGCTGCAAGGGGTGACGCCCCACTGGCAGCGCTTTCTCATGGGTCGGGCCGGCAATGGGCCTGTTGATGCTGGCAAAGCGCCCGGCCTTTTTCTCGTCCTCACTTTGCTCCCAGGTCCAGACCCGGGGTGGTACGTACTCGTTTGCGTCGCTCACATCGCTACTCCCATCCAAGTCGGGGAGCCTGCCGGCTCCGCAGCCATGGTCGCCGATGGCGATGGCGGGATCAATCCGTGCTGACGGGTTCGAGCTCAAGGATTCGCGCTCGCACCCCCGCCTTGCGGGTATCGAGCTCGCCGATCAGGGTTTCCAGCTGCTTGCCCTGAGAATCGGCAATGCCTGCTTCGCCGCGGTGCCGGGCGAATCCGCGCAGCATATCCGCCTCCATATGCAAATCCTGGAAGTCGCCAAACAGAGCCTGGCGTCGCTTCAGATCCTTGATCAAGGCGGTATCCGCCGTCGCATCGAGGTCCACGATATAACGGATCCGTTTCAGCATCTTGCGCACCCGGTGGAAGTCCGCATCCGGGGCATCCGCGCTGAGGCGCTGCAGTTGCCGGTCGTGGCGGGCGATCCGGCGGGTCAGTTCCCGTTGGATGCCATCATCATCAAGCTCCCTCGCCGAGGCGCGCAAGCGGCCTGATTCCAGCTGCCTGCGCCATTGACGCAGATCACGGGCATAGCCCCGTGAGCAGATCCGCTTGCACAGGGCACCGTGCTCACGGCGACGTTGTTCCTCCAGGTACGCTTCCAGGCCCGTCGCACGGGCGACTCGACCGCGTGGGGATCGCGCTCCCCAGCGCCGGACCTGCGACAGCAATACGTCGATGTCCCTGAGCATGCTGGTGGCACGGGCGTGGCGACGCAGCATCCGGCGCGGCTCTTTCCAGTGCGCCTTGCCCAGGGTGTCGGCAAGCAGCTCGACAATGGCACGACTGCGCCGCAGCAGCACGCGGTACTGGTGCAGGAATTCCGGGTCCGCCCCCAGCAGAACACCCCGCTCCAGTGCGCGAACCTCATGTAATTGCGCACCAAGGGTCTCGACCAACCGCTCACCCGGCGTACCCACACCCACCGTGGTCTCAGGCGGGCGGCCGCGCTTGTACTTCCGCGTATACAGCGCATGGCTGGCATCCCGCGGCAGAATATGGGCCCGCACCCGCGCCACGCCCGGCCGCAGCCGGCGCCAGGACGGAGCCGAAAGCGAGAGATGCAACAGGGCACCTGTCGGCAGCTCCGGCGCGGACGCATCCAGCAACCAGGTCGCCAGCTCCGAAAGTGCCGGATCATGTCCGATCAGGGTGATCCGCTGCTCACGTCGGTCGCGCTGCCGCAACCAGGTCAGCAGATCCTCCATCTCGAAGGTGTAGAGCTCGGGGACGACATGCAGCGCCGCTGGCGATTTGATGCCGGGCTGGTCGAGCAGGCCACCGAGGGTCATCCGCGCCCGCTCGGCATCGCTGGCGTAGATCACCGCATCGAACGCGCCACTGTCGCGCAACGGCAGCGCCATGGCTTCCAGCTGCTGCCGGCCGCGTGCGCTCAGGGGCCGCGCGTGATCGTGCAGGCTGTCATCCTTCCAGCTCGATTTGGCATGTCGCAACAGATACAAGTGCAGCATTGCCGCTCTCCCGTCAAACGTCGCGCCCGGACCCTCACTATACTAGGGCACCTCACTAGGGCACCTCTGATCAATTCGGCGATCGCTCAGGCCTTGCGTCGATTCGTCTGGCGAGACGCGGTCACGCGGGAAGGCTGGTTGCCTTTCAAGTGACCGCAACGACGTCAGGCGGATCAACGCAAGGCCCCGAAGGGCGGGCCTCTGGCAGCCCACACTCGACATCACCTGCCCGTCATTTCCGGAAATAGCAGTTATATGCAATAGCCGCTCGGCACTCGCTCTGATTTGATCTTCATCTTGACAACCTCCTTTTTGTACATACAATTAAATGAAGATCAGCTTTGACATCGCCAAAAGCGAACGAAACCGCGACTTGCGTGGCCTGCCTTTTGACCGCGCAAATGCATTCGATTTCGAAACGGCGCTGTATCTCGTTGATGATCGTCACGACTACGGGGAGACCCGCTACATCGCCATTGGCTACCTGGGCAACCGCCTGCATGTACTCTGCTTTGTCGAAACCGTAGAGGGCATCAGGGTCATCAGCCTTCGAAAAGCCAATGCCAGAGAGGCTGGAAGGTATGGCAAAGCGCAAACCCCTGACCAATCGTGAGGGTCATGTCCGGGGCCTCGAAAAGGAGGACTTCCGCAAGACCCGCTCACTCGACGAGCTCCCGCCGACACTGCGCCACAAACTGTCCGGACGCGGCCCCCAGAAGGCACCGACAAAAGAGCGCATCACCATCCGGCTCTCACGCGAGGTGGTCGAGCAGTTTCGGGCATCCGGTCATGGCTGGCAGACCCGCATCGATACCGCACTGAAGGAGTGGCTGGAGACACATCAGCCCTGACCTGCGCCGGCGGGCGCCACCTCCCGCGCCACCACCAGCACCTGCCCGGCGCGCAGCGCGGCGCCCTCTGCCAGGGGCAGGCGCGCAATGGTACCGGCCTCCGGCGCGAACACTTCCACTTCCATCTTCATGGACTCCACCAGCGCCACGGCCTGGCCGGCTTCGACGCGATCACCCTCTGCCACCAGGTAGCGCCACAGGCTGCCGGCGACGGGGCTTTCGATACCGGTTTCGCCGTCCACCAGGGCATCGTCATCCGCAGTCATTGCGTCCTGCTGCTCATAGGTGAGCTGCCCGGTGGCGCGCCAGTGCGCCATCTCGCGCTGGAAGGCAGCTTCGCGGCGGCGGGTGAAGGCGGCGATGGCCTCGTGGTTGGCGTCCAGCTCCGCCTGGTAGTCGGCCAGCCGGAAGTGCGTGGGCTCGATGCGCAGCGGGTAGCGGCCACGGGGAAAGTCGCGCCGGATTTCGGCCAGCTCTTTCTCGCTCACCGCAAAGAAGCGGATCTGGTCGAAGAAGCGCAGCAGCCAGGGCTGTTCGAACTCGCGGGTGCGGTGGTAGCGGTTCCACATCTGCAGGGTACGGCCGACGAACTGGTAGCCACCCGGACCCTCCATCCCGTACACACACAGGTAGGCGCCGCCGATACCGACGGAGTTCTCCGCGGTCCAGGTTCGTGCCGGGTTGTACTTGGTGGTGACCAGACGGTGGCGCGGGTCCAGAGGCGTGGCCACCGGTGCGCCGAGGTAGACATCGCCCAGACCCATCACCAGATAGGCGGCGTCGAACACGATGCGGCGCACGTCATCAATGCTGCCGAGGTCATTGATGCGGCGGATGAACTCCAGGTTGTTGGCGCCGAGTTCTGCGTTCTCGCTGCACCAGGGCGCACCCGGGCGCACGGAGCGCTGATACTTGCTCACCGCCTCGCGGCAAGCCGGGTCGTTCCAGGACAGGGGCAGGTGTACCACTCGCGCAGGCACCTCCAGAGTGTCGACCTCGCGCAGCTCGGCCTCGGCCCGCTGCAGGTGCTGCAGCAGCGCCGACAACGTCAGCTGCCGCGGTTCGAAATGAACCTGCAGCGAGCGCACCCCGGGGGTCAGCTCCAGCACCCCGGGCAAGGGGTTGCGCTGCAACCACAGCATCCAGGCGTGGGCACGAAAGCGCAGGGCGATATCGAGGGCCATGGGGCCGAACTCGATCAGCAGGAAGTCGTCCCCGGCGCGGCGGTAAACCACGCGCTCACCGGCCTCGGCGGCGGGAACATCGCGCAGCACCGGACTGCCGCGCTCGACACCCAGGGCGGGCGGCGCTGGCTCATCGCACACGCCGGTCGCCAGCCCGGCCAGCACGTCGTCCTGCCACTGCTCCAGGGCGCGCGCCGTATCCAGGTCGAGAGGGATAAAGCGCAGGCGATCCCCCGCGCGCAACTGGCCAAGCTTCCAGCGTTCAGCGCGGACCACTACCGCGGGGCACACGAAGCCACCCAGGGAGGGGCCGTCCGGGCCGAGGATCACCGGCATGTCACCGGTGAAGTCGATGCTGCCGAAGGCGTAGGCGTTGTCGTGGATATTGGACGGATGCAGGCCGGCCTCGCCCCCATCGGCCCGGGCCCATTCCGGCTTCGGGCCGATCAGGCGCACCCCGGTGCGGCTGGAGTTGTAGTGCACCTCCCACTCGGCCCCGAAGAAGCGTGCGATATCCGCATCGGTGAAGAAATCCGGTGCCCCGTGGGGGCCATACAGAACCCCCACTTCCCACACCCGTTCACCACCCGCCAGCACCGGCCTGAGCGGCTCCGGCAGGGCGGCCGGGCCCGCGACCACATCGGGCTCCGGATGAAGATGCAGCACATCGCCGGCGCGCAGGGCGCGGCCGGCGTGGCCGCCGAACTGACCCAGGGTGAAGGTGCTGCGCGAGCCCAGGTATGCGGGGCAGTCGAGACCCCCCGCTACCAGCAGGTAGGCGCGGGCGCCCTGCGCGGCGGCCTTGCCGATCGACAGCACAGCTCCGGAGGGTATCTGCACCGGTGTCCACCAGGGCAGCGGCTCGCCGTCCAGGGTCGCACCCAGTTCGGCACCCGCCAGCAGCACCTGCCGCGCCTGAAAAAAGCGCAGGCTGGGGCCGCTGACGGTGATCTCCAGCCCCGCGGCCTGCGCCGGGTTGCCGAGCAGGGTGTTGCCAAGGCGGAAAGCCCAGTCGTCGAAGGGGCCAGAGGGTGGAATACCCACATCCCAGTGGCCCCGGCGACCGGGCACATCCTGGATGGTGGTCAGGGTCCCGGGGGTGAGCACTTCCAGTGCCGGCGGCGCCCAGTGGAAGTCCTGCAGCCAGCGGGTGGACAGGTCCGCGTCGCGGAACGCCGGTGCCTCCAGCAGCTGTGCCAGCCAGGCGCGGTTGCACTCGATGCCGTAGAGCCGGGTAGCGCGCAGCGCAGTGGCGAGCTCACGCAGGGCTGTGTCGCGATCGTCGGCATGTACGATCAGCTTGGCCAGCATCGGGTCGAACAGTGCCGGCACCTCGATGCCCGCCTCCAGCCAGTGGTCGACGCGCAGGCCGGGCTGCTGCGCAAACGCCACCTCGGTGAGCAGACCAGCACTGGGGCGGTAATCCCGGTTCGGGTCTTCGGCGTACAGGCGCACCTGGATGGCGTGGCCGCGTGGCGTCAGACGCGCCGCCAGCTCCGGCAAGGGTGGCAGCTCACCCGCGCCCAGGCGCAGCATCCACTCCACCAGGTCCACGCCCCAGACCTCCTCGGTGACGCCATGCTCCACCTGCAGGCGGGTGTTCACTTCCAGAAAGAAAAAGTCCTCGCGCTCGGCGTCATAGATGAACTCCACGGTACCCGCACTGCGGTAGCACACCGCTTCGCCCAGGCGCCGGGCAACGTCGAGCAATTGCTCGCGCACCGCCTGCGGCAGCCGTGGTGCCGGGGTCTCTTCCACCACCTTCTGGTTGCGGCGCTGGGTGGAACAATCGCGCTCACCCAGGGTGAGCACCCCGCCCTCACCATCCCCGAACAGTTGCACCTCCAGATGCCGGGCGCGGGCGATGTAGCGCTCCAGGAACACGCCACCATCGGCGAAATTGCGCTGACCCAGGTTGCGCACGCTGTCGAAGGCGCGGCGCAGCTGGGCGGCATCGTCGCAGACCTGCATGCCGATGCCGCCGCCCCCGGCAGTGGACTTCAGCATCACCGGGTAGCCGATGCCGGCGGCGGCCGCGACGGCCTCGTCCACATCGCGCAGCAACCCGCTGCCGGGCACCAGCGGCACCCCCGCGCCCTCGGCCAGCTCGCGGGCCGCGTGCTTGAGGCCGAAGGCGCGGATCTGATGCGGCCGCGGTCCCAGGAACACCAGCTCCGCGGCCTCGCAGGCCTCGACAAACGCCGCGCTCTCGCTGAGAAAGCCATACCCCGGATGGATGGCCTCAGCGCCACAGTCGCGGGCGATGGCAATGATGCGGGCGGCATCCAGATAGGTGTCGCTGGCACCACCCTCGCCGAGGCTGAAGGCCTCGTCGGCCTGCAACACATGCAGGGATTCACGATCCGCCTCGGCATAGATGGCAACGCTGCCGATGCCCAGGCGCCGCAGGGTGCGCAGGATGCGCACGGCGATGGCACCACGGTTGGCAATCAGGACCTTGCTGAACATGTTCGACTCTCTCAGAACCGGGGCGGGTCGTCCCGCCGGGGTACCGATCCGCCGGGTCGTCCCGGTGGCCGGTGCGCCCGAGCAACTGGTCACGGTCTGCTGCGCGTCGCGTGACCAGGTTCTCAGACACACCGTCAGATCCATTCATCAATCCATCAGTTCATCAATCCCAGATCAGCAGCTCGATCGGCGTCGGGTTGTAGCCGTTGCAGGGGTTGTTGAGCTGCGGACAGTTGGAGATCAGCACGATCACATCCATCGCCGCCTCCAGTTCCACATACTTGCCCGGTGCGGAAATGCCATCGGCAAAGCTCAGCCCGCCCTCTTCCGTCACCGGCACGTTCATAAAGAAATTGATGTTGTGGGTGATATCGCGCTTGCTCATGCCGAATTCCTCATGCCGGGCCACCGCCAGCATCCAGCTGTCCCGGCAGGCGTGCATGCAGCGTTTTTCCAGGGCATAGCGCACGGTGTTGCTCTCGGTGGCGCAGGCGCCGCCCAGGGTATCGTGGCGGCCACAGGTATCGGCGACGATGCTCAACATCAACCGGCCCTCGTTGGAGAGCAGCCGCGTCCCCGCGGTCAGGTAGACATTGCCCTGCTCACGGATGGTGTCCATCGCGCTGTAGCGCTCGGTGGGGTCGGCGGCGGCATAGAACAGCGTGTCCGCCGCCTGGTTGCCCTCGAGGTCGTGGATGCGCAGGGTCTGGCCCTGGCGCAGCACCTGCATCCAGTACTCACCGGCGGGTACGGTTTCACGGTACACGGCGTCATCGGGGCGGCGCGGGCTTTCAACGATCATGTTGCGCACCTCCCGTCGCATGAGTACAGCCAAAGTGGTACAGCGCGTTGTTGCGGAAACCACGCTCGTTTTCCGGGCGCGAGCGGCGGCAAAAGTCATCCTCCCCCACGGGTGCTGCTTCGTGGAGCTCGAAGCGCACCGGCCGGCGCGGGTATTCCGGGGAGCTATCCAGCGGATGCGGGCAGGTGTGCAGCAACACCAGAGTGTCCATCTCGAAGCGCAGACTGACATGATCCCCGGCGCGGCTGTGGCCGGGCTGCCAGGCCAGATTGCCCTCGGCGTCGACGCTGACCTTGCTGAACAGGTTGAGGTTGGCAGCCATGTCCTTGCGGCCGAGGCCGTACTTGGCCAGCTCCACCAGAAAGCTGTCGTAGCCGTTCAGCGTCCATTCATTGCGCGCCTCCTGGTAGGAGCGCGGTGTCCACTTGCGCGCCAGGCCGTCTGCGGTGAGGTTGCCACAGACGGTGTCGTGCCAACCGAGGCTGTCCTCAATGATGGAACAGAACACTCTGCCCATATCGGAGTACAGGCAATGGCCTGCGTGCAGCCGGAAGGTGTGCTGGCACTTGAGGGTGTCCGGCGCGTTGTAGCGCTCCAGCAGGTTTTCCGGGTTGTAGAACAGCATGCCGACGTTGGCACCGCCGCTTTCATCGATCAGGCGCAGCACCGTGCCGCGGCGCATGCGCAGCGACCAGTGGCTGCCGCCGGGCAGCACGTCACTGTAGAACGGCTCGTTCATGCTCCGGTTCTCCCTTGTTCCAGTTCGGGCAACTTGCCCATTTCACGCAGCGCCTTGCCGTCGCGATCAACGGGCAGGTCGTAGGTCACGCGGGCACCGTAGGCGCCCGGGGCCTGCGGGTCGTGGCGCACCTTGTCGAATACCCACAGTCGCGTGCCCAGGGTAAAACCTTCCTTGATATCGTGGGTAATCATGAAGATGGTGAGGCCGGTCTCGCGCCAGATGTCACGTACCAGCCCGTGCATGTCGACGCGGATGCCCGGGTCCAGCGCACCAAACGGTTCATCCAGCAACAGCACCCGCGGCCGCTTCATCAGCGCCTGGGCAATCGCCAGCCGCTGCTGCATGCCGCCGGAAAGCTCGTGGGGATATTTGTGCAGGGCATCCCCCAGGCCCACCTGCCCGAGACGCACCTTTGCCTCATCCATGGCGGCCCGGCGGCGGGCACCGAACAGTCGGCCCAGCAATGGCGAGGCTTCCAATTCCCGCGCCAGCACCAGGTTGTGCAGGGCGCTGAGGTGCGGGAACACCGAATAGCGCTGAAACACGATGCCGCGATCCGGTCCGGGCTCACCCGGCAGGGGCTTGCCATCCAGCAACAGCTGGCCGCGGCTGGGGCGCTCGGTGCCGAGCAGCATTTTCAGGAAGGTGGTCTTGCCGCAGCCGGAGGCCCCGACCACAGTGATGAACTCGCCCTCATCCACACGCAGGTTGAGATCCTCCAGCACCACGTTGTCGCCGTATTCCTTCCACAGGTGGCGTGCTTCGATCAGGCTCATCCGCGACCTCCATTGGCATCGTGATACCAGGGAAAGCAGCGCCGCGAAGTCTGCGCCAGCAACCAGTCAGTGAGAAACGCCAGCAGCGTGATCCAGGCGACATAAGGCAGGATCACATCCATCGCCAGATAGCGCCGCACCAGGAAGATGCGATAGCCCAGCCCCTCCTGGGATGCAATCGCCTCGGCGGCGATGAGAAACAGCCAGGCGGTACCCAGTGACAGACGTACCGCCGAAATCAACCGCGGCAGGATCTGCGGCAACATCACCCGCAGCACCACCTGCCAGGAATTGGCGCCCAGTGTCTGCGCCTTGATCAGCTGCTCCACGGGCAACTCCAGGGTCCGCGCCTGCAGGTCGCGCACAATAAACGGCGCCACGCCGATCACGATCAGCATGACCTTCGATAGTTCATCCAACCCGAACACGATGAACAGGATTGGCAGGATGGCCAGCGGCGGTATCAGTGAAATCACCGTGACCAGGGGTGACAGGCTCATGCGCGCGGCGGGAAAAGCCCCGTTGATCAACCCCAGGGTGAGGCCGATGGCGGCGGCAAAACCCACACCCATGCCCAGGCGCTTGAGGCTGGCCGCCGTGTCACTCCACAACAGGTACTTGCCGGTGCGGCGGTCCTCCTGGAAGGCCATGCGATCGATCGCCTCCACAAAACTCGAGGGCGCGGGTAACAGCTTGTCATTGGGGTTCTCCGCCAGCCGGGCCTCTGAGGCGAACAGGTACAGCAGCACCAGCAGCACAAAGGGCAGCAGCCCCAGCACGGCGCGCACCGGCCTGGCCGGCTCGACATTGATCCAGCGTTTCATCGTGTTTCGGCTCTGTTCAGGGGCTATGGGTGGACGGGCAACATCGGGCGTCCATCACCACAAGGGGAAGGTGTCGCCGCGCAGGGCCGCAACGACACCCTGCACTCAGAGTTCGCCTTCAGCGGCCATGCGCATGAACTCCGGGTTGAAGCGCAGCTTCACGTTGCCGGGATTGCCGACAATACCCGAGGGGGTTTCGACGCCGATGAATCCGGCATCCGGGGCGCCATCACCCAGCAGACCATGCTCGAAGCTGAACTCGGCCACCTTGCGCATGGTCGCAGGCAACTGCTCGCCGGCGTAGAACGCCACCGCCTCCGCCGGATCGTAGAACATGCGGGTGAACTCGAGCTGGGCCGTATAGCCGGGGCCGTCGGTGCCCGCTGCCAGACCCATCGACTCACGCGCAGCCTCGCCAGCGGCATCATCACCACTCATGATGCCCATGATCTCGTACCAGGCGCCGACCAGAGCCTTGCCCAGGGCGGGATAGGCCTCCAGTGTCGCGGTATTGACCACCAGCAGGTCCAGCACCTCACCGGGAATATCGCCGGAGTGGAACACCACATGGCTGTCCGGCATGGCGCTCATCTCCTGCAACAGTGGCGCCCAGGTGGCTGCCGCGGTCACCCGCGGGTTGCTGTACACCGCGACGAGGTCCGCATCGGAAGTATTGACCACGGTGACGTCGCGCTCGCGCAGACCAATGCTGTCCAGGGCCCGCGCCAGCAAATAGTGCGACACGCTCAGTTCGACCAGGTTGATGCGTCGACCCTTGATGTCCTCGAGGCGATCGCTGCCCTTGAGCACGATGCCATCATTGCCATCGGAAAAACTGCCGGCGATCAGCGCCGTGGAATCCACGCCGCC
>JBJHBY010000115.1:0-10486 GCA_050485745.1 Gammaproteobacteria bacterium
GCTTCGCGCTAACCCGGCCTACGGCACGGCGGGCTGCCTGTTGTAGTCCGCGCCGATGTAAAGGTACATCGCCGGCACCACGTACAGGGTGAACAGGGTGCCAATGGTCATGCCCGACGCAATCACAATGCCCAGGGAGAAACGCGCACCCGCCCCCGGGCCAGAGGCAATCAGCAAGGGCAGCATGGCCAGCACCAGCGCGGCAGTGGTCATCAGGATGGGGCGCAGCCGGATCGACGCGGCCTCCTCGATCGCCTCACGTTTGCCCATGCCCGCCATCTGCGCCTTGTTGGCAAAATCCACCATCAGGATGCCGTGCTTGGAAATCACCCCGATCAGGGTAACCAGACCAACCTGGGTGTAGATATTCAGGGTCATCCCCGGAAAGCTGGTCAGCTGCATGCCATTGGTGATGCCAAAGATGGCCAGGCACAAAAGAGCGCCGCAGATCGACATCGGCACCGTCACCAGGATGATCAGCGGGTCACGGAAGGATTCGAACAGTGCCGCCAGCACCAGATAAATCATCAGCAAGGCAAAGACGAAAATGAACACCATCGCCGCGCCCTCCTGCATGTACTGGCGTGAAGAACCCGCGTAATCCACCTGAAAGCCCGGCGGCATGATCTCCGCGGCAATCTCCTCGAGGATGCGCAGCGCCTCGCCCTGGGATACATCCGGGCGCGGCACGCCCACGATGGTGTTGGAGTTGAGCTGCTGGGTATGCAGGATGGCCCGAGGAACTGTGCGTTCGCGCAGGCTCACCAGCGTGGACAGCGGCACCAGCTCGCCAGTCGCCGTGCGTGTATGGAAGTCCTGCAGTTGCTCCGGGTTCAGGCGCAGGTTGCGCTCGGCCTGGGTAATCACCTTGTAGGGGCGCGCCTCGTAGGAGAAGCGATTGACCTCGGCACCCGCCAGCAGGGCAGCGAGGTCACTGCTGAGCTGGCGCATGTCCACGCCCATCAGCGCGGCACGGTCGCGATCGATATCCAGCACCACCTCGGGGCGGTCGATATCCAGGTCCGGTGCCAGGAAAAAGAACTTGTTGGTTGCCATGCCGCGCGCCACCAATTCATCCCCCACTTCCGCCAGGGTCTCCGGTGATGCGGTTGACTTGAGTACGAACTCCACCGGAAAACCCTGGCCCGGAGTCGGCAGGGGCGGTGGCTGGATCACTGAAATACGCAGGCCAGCCACCTGGTCGAACTGCGGCGTGAGATCGCGGATGATATCGCCGGTGGAGCGATCACGCTGATCCCAGGGCGTGGTAATCAGCCCCATCACCGCCGTGTTTCCAGTCCCGCCAAAGGTGCGACTGAAGGCGAAAAAGTACTGGATGTCCTCGCTGCTGCGGGCGATATCCTGGGCCGCCGCGAGGGATTCCTCCAGGTATTCCCGCGAGGCATAGCCGTCGGCCTCATGGATCGAGAAGCCAAAACCCAGGTCTTCCTCCGGAGCCAGTTCCGAGGGCAACGAGAGAAACAGAAAATAGCAGGACACCAGCACCAGCGCACCGAATACGCCCACCACATGCACCGTGTTCAGAGCTTCGTGCAAACCCCGCTTGTAGCGCATGCGCCACTCCTCGAACTTGCGATCGAGGAATTCCGCCAGACGATTGTGCTCGGCATTCTCGCCGTGGCTGGGTTTGAGGATTTTCGCGCACATCATCGGCGTCAGGGTCAGTGCGACAATGCCGGAGATCACCACAGCACCCGCAAGGGTAAAAGCGAACTCGGTAAACAGCGTACCGGTGATGCCGGTGAGAAAGCCAATCGGCGCATAGACCGCGACCAATGTCAGGGTCATGGCGATGATCGGGCCCACCAGCTCCCGGGCACCGGTGATAGCCGCATCGAAGGGACTGAGCCCTTCTTCGATGTGGCGGTGTACGTTCTCCACCACGATGATGGCGTCATCCACCACCATGCCAATGGCCAGCACCATGGCCAGCAGGGTGAGCAGGTTGATGGAAAAACCGAGGGTGTACATCAGGAACAATGCGCCCACCAGGGACAAGGGGACCGTCACCGCCGGAATCAGCGAGCTGCGAACAGAGCCAAGGAACAGAAAGATGACTACAATCACGATGACCACGGCCTCGACCAGGGTCTGCTGCACCTGGCGAATGGCGTAGCGGATATAGGTAGTGCTGTCGTAGCCGATCGCCGCCTCGATCCCTTCCGGCAGTGCCTCCACCAGGCTTGGCCAGAGGTCGTAAATCTGGTCGATTACCTCGAGCACATTGGCATCGGGCCGTACCTCGATGGCGATGAAAATCGCGGGATTGCCACCCCAGCCCGAGATGAAGTCGTAGTTCTCGGCGCCAAGTACGACATTGGCGACATCTTCCAGGCGCACGACTGCGCGACCATCCGACTTCACCACCAGACGCCGGAATTCCTCGACCCGACTGAGGTCGGTCGCGGCGGACAGGCCGATGCGCACATAGTTGCCCTTGGTCTCCCCGACCGCGGACAGCACGTTCTGCTCGCGAATGCGCTGAAACACCTCGCCGGCGGTCAGGTCGTGGGCGGCCAGGCGCTCGGGCTTCAGCCAGACGCGCATGGCATAGGTTCGCGCACCGAGAATTCCCGCGCTCTGGACCCCGGAAATGGACGCGACCTGGGGCTCGATCACCCGCACCAGATAGTCGGTCACCTGGCCGTCATCCAGCACGTCGGAGAAGAACGTCATGTACATGGCCACGGTCTCACCGCCCTCGGCCATTTCCACGACAGGATCCTCGGCCTCGGGGGGCAGCTGGTTGCGCAGCTTGTTGACCTTCGCGGCAATTTCCGTGAGCGCTTCGTTCGGATCCTTGTCCAGCCTGAGGTTCGCGGTGATCTGTGTGCTGCTCTGGGCGCTGCGCGACGTGAGCAGGTCGATACCGTCCACCGACGCAATCTCGCGTTCGAGTGGCGTGGTAATGAAGCCCTCCATCAGTGCCGGGTCGGCACCGGGATAAGCCACCGAGACGTTGATCGCCGCATTGCGCAGTTCGGGATACTCGCGCACCGTGAGTTCACTGCCGGCGCGCAGCCCGAGCAGCAGGATCACCAGACTGACCACAGTGGCCAGCACCGGGCGCCGGATGAAGATATCAGTCCAGTTCATGCACGAACTCCCGCTGCCGGATCACGCGGGATGTGCTGCCTTCCAGGTTCCATCCTGCTCAACCCTCCGGCGGTTGCGGTGCCAGCTCGGCGCGGGGCGCCGTGGCATTGTTGATCAGCACAGGCTGGCGGTTGCGCAACTTGAGCAGGCCGGAGGTGGCGACCTCGTCGCCCGCTTCCAGGCCGCTGCGAATCGCGACGAAGTCGCCACGCGCCTCACCGGTCTCAACGAAGCGCTGGATCACTTCGCGATCAGTCCAGGGCGGCATTCCCGGCTGGGGTTCCGCCGGACGCGGTGGTGCGTCAGGGTTGTCGCGCAGAATAAACACCGAGCTGCCATAGGAGCTGTAGTTGATGGCAGTACGCGGCACCACCACCACCTCGCGCTCACCCGGCAACTGCAGCTGCACCTGACCGAACTGCCCGGGGCGCAGCAGGCCCTCCGGGTTGGCCAGCCGCGCGCGCAGGGTGAAGTTGCGCGTACCCGCCTCCACCTTGGGCTCGATGGCCAGAACCTCGCCGGCAAAAGACTGGTCCGGCCAGGCACTGACCCGCACCTCAACCGCCAGGCCCACCGAGACCCTGGCCAACTGGTCCTCGGGCAGGGAGAAATCGATATCAATCGGATCCAGGGACTGCAGGGTCACGATGGCAGAACCGGCACCCAGATACTGTCCGACATTGGCGCGACGCACCCCGAGCTGCCCGGCAAAGGGTGCGCGCAGCTCTTTCTGCTCCACGCGCCCGCGCTGCGCGGCGGCGGCGGCATTGGCAGCGCGGGTCTCCGCGACAGCCCTGTCGTATTCGGCGCGGGAGATCGTCTGCCGCTGAAACAACTCCTCGCGCCGGCGCCGATCGATCTCCGCCAACTCCGCCTGGGCCTCGAGCCGCTCCAGTTCCGCGCGCTCAATGCTGGCGTCCAGCGTCACCAGCGGGTCGCCCTTTTCCACCCACTGCCCGGATTCGAAGTGCACCGCCAGTACCGTGCCCTCGATTTCATTGGTGATGTCCGCGCCATTGACCGCGACCAGGCTGCCGATGGCCTGCAGGCGATTGTCCCAGGTCATGGTGCGGGCGGCCTCCGCGGAAATGGTCGCTGGCGGCGCCGGCATGGCATCCAGAAACTGGTTCATCATGCGCTTGCCGAACCACTGCATACCGAACACGCTGCCAAACAGCAGCCCGGTGCAGACCAGCATGATGATCATTCTTCGCGTCACGGTTGTTCCTTCCAGTGGTTGATGATCGCCACCGCTGGGTGACGACTTCCATCGAATTCTGTGTTCAGGGCGAATTCATAGCTCATCGCAGAGATCGCCAAATACGTCGGCGCGAATGCGCTCGATCAGCGCATCCAGGGCTGGCGCATCATCGAGCCTCGCCAGCGGCTGCCAGCCAAAGCCATTGAGCAGGGTCTGCACATGGCGGCACATGAGTCGGTAGGAAGCCCGGGTGTCGCTCTCCAGCAACACGCCCCGGGTGTGTACCAGGTTGTGGGTGCCATCGCTCAGGGCCCAGCAGCCGATGCCAAGCTGATAGGGGGTGATGCCCTGCAGTTGCAAATCGCCCGAGGCCACCGCGTCATCGACAATTGCGGTGACCACTCGTCCGACGGGCTCAATGCAATCGATCATCGCCTGCCGCCGTTCGGGCGACGCCGCCTCCCAGACCACCTCGCACTGGGAATACTGGGCAATGCGGAAGTAATCCGGGTTGCGCTGTACGAAAATCATGTCTGCCACCGCAATGGCGAACATGCGGTCGCGCGGGCTGGCCTGCCAGTCCGCCACCCGTTGCAGCATGGCGGCGTGCTCACGGGCCGTGTCGGTGGTGATGGCCAGCAGCAGGTCCTCCTTGCTGGCAAAATGCTGGTACAGGGTGCCGACCGAGTACTCGCATTTGCGCGCCAGGCGTGACATCTGCAGGTTCAGCAGGCCGCTCTCCCGGATCGACTCCCGGGCGGCTTCGATAATGAGCTGTTCGCGCGCCTCAAACTGGCGCTGGCGACGTTCCCGCGTGCCCATAGGGCGCACCCCACGCTGACGAAGGCGCGCATCATAGCGCATCATGAACGGGATTCAAAATATGAATTTTTGTTTACTTCAGGCCTGGGCCGCAGCTCCGGCCACAACTTCAGGGCCTGTGGACCCGGCATCGAACAGAACCACGCGATCACGACCCGCCGCCTTGGCCCGGTAAAGCGCCTCGTCCGCACGCCGCATCATCGCGGCCGGTCCCAGCCGGCCCTGCCCCGACAGCACTGGCGCGACCCCCGCACTCAGGGTATGGGTGATCAGACAGCCGGCGAACGGGGTCGGCCGGCTGGCGAATTCCCGACGCACTCGCTCCGCAATCTGCAATGCTCCCTCCTGTCCGGTCTGCAGAAGCACTGCGAACTCCTCACCGCCGTAGCGCACGCAAACATCCTGGGGCCGACTGACCCGGCGCAGCAGCGCCGCCAGACGACGCAGCACTTCATCACCGGCCTCATGGCCATGGCTGTCGTTGATCGCCTTGAAGTGATCGATATCGATCATCACCAGAAATACCGGCGCCCCGGTCCGGCTAAAGCGTTCTCCCAGATGGTCAAAGGCCTGGGTGAGGAGACGCCGGTTGCCGAGGCCGGTGAGGGCATCCCGGTTGGCCATGTCCAGGGCCTGACGGCGGTCCTGCTCCCAGCCCATCAAGCGCTCACCCAGGGCCACCAGCAGCAGAATGGCCTCCAGCATCGCTGCCATCTGCGTATAGGCCAGCGGCTCCATGCCCCAGTTCAGCCAGCCGCTGCCAGCGCTGATCACACTCAGGGCCAGGCCCGCGGCATAGACCAGCCAGGCCAGGGCGTACCAGCGTGTATAGCGCAGACCACGGCGATAACTCGCCCAGGCCAGCAAGGGCAACAGTAACAGCAATGCGAGGCCGAAGAAGGACAGGTACAGCACCGGTTCGTAGACACCCGCCAGACGCAGCGGAATACCCAGCCCCAGGGCTACTTGCAGCCAGCCCAGAGCCTGGTGTGTCCGCGGAAAGAGGCGCGCGGTCTGCAGAAAGTGCCGGGAAAACTGCAGGGCGGTGATCACCACCAACAGATAGACAATATGAAAGCCGTCATTGTGCAGGAACACGCTGCGGGGCCAGAGATATTGAAAGGCAAAACCGTTGAGCATGGCCCACATCAGGCCGCTGCTGACCAGGAAGGCGGCGTACCAGGCGTAGACCCGCTCGCGCAACAGCGCGGCACAGACCAGGGCCAGCAGCGTCAACAGCCCCATGGCGCCGTAAAACACCCCCAGCAGCAGATTTTCCCAGGCCACCATGGCGTGGAAGGCCGTGGCTTCGTACCAGGTGAAATCCAGGGTGATAGAGTCCGCCTTGTCATGACGCAGCTCCAGATAGACCTCGGTGACCTCGCCTGGCGGAGTGACGTGAGCAAAGGCCAGCCGCCGGTAGGGCACCGGCCGCTCCGCGAAGGGCACGCGGTCCGACAGGGCCTGGACGGCAAAGGGAGGCTGATCCGGGGCTGCGAGCGGCACCTCCGAGAGTGGCACCTCCGAAAGCGGCACATCCCGATAATGAACGACGAGGTGGTCGAGATAGCTGGTTTCGTGGTGCAGCACCCAGCGCCGCGGGCTGTCGCCGGCATTGTGCAGGCGCAGGCGCAGCCAGTAGGGCCCCTGGCTGACGCCACGATTCAGGTCGGAGGCAGCGAGAGGCCGGAAGGCCGCAGGGTCGAGGTCAGCCGGCGCCAGGCCCGGCGGCCCATAAGGCAGGGCCAGAAACTGCGCCGATGCACGCAGCTTGAGCTTGTCCACCGCATCGATCGCGACCAGGCTCTCCGCACCAGCCTGAGCCGCGCAGAGCAACAGCCCTGCCAGCAGCAGCCGGGGATAAAGCAGCGAGCGGAGCCAGGACCTGAGCATCGGAGTCGGAATCTGCGGGGGTCCTGTAACCATAGACCAAGGAATGACAGGCACAAGCACGCGGCAGGGCCGTTTCGTCAGAGAGCTCAATTGCGGGAGGGCAATCCGCTCGTGCCAGGTTAATAATATCTGCAAAACAGTGACTTGCGGTATGCTCTTCAGTACCAATTCGGCTCACCCGGGACAGCTCCTCATGATAGGGTCGTTGCGCCCCGGTGCTTTACACTCCCCGGACGCAGTCGTACGCACAAGCAGTCGTACGCACAACAGGGAACACGCACACTCATGACCATCCGTACCCGCAACTGGGACGCCGAAACCGATTTTCTCGTAGTGGGCAGCGGCGCGGGCGGCATGACCGCCGCCATCGTTGCCAGGGCCAGTGGCCTGGATAGCCTGCTGCTGGAGAAGACCGACCAGTTCGGCGGCACCACCGCACTTTCCGGGGGGGTGGCCTGGATTCCGAACAACCCCTCCATGAAACGCGGCGGCATCGATGACAGCGTCGAGGAGGCCCTGCAATACCTGAAAGCCGTGGTCGGGCCGGATGTTCCCGAGGCCAGGCTGCTCGCCTATATCCACCGTGGCCCCGAGATGCTGGCCTTCATGGAGCGCCACGCCGACCTGCACTTCGAGGCTGCCCTGCGCTACTCCGATTACTACCCCGACCAGCCCGGTGCCAAGCCGGGTGGCCGCTCCATGGAGCCCAGGCCGATCAGCCGCAGGCGCATCGGTGTGCATGCGGCAGAGCAGCGCTATCCGGACTTCCTGAAAGGCGGCTTCATGCGCTTTGCGATCACCGTCAGGGAGAGCCGCGAGGTCATGGACATGACCCTCAAGGGGAAGTGGTACATGGTGCGCAACATGCTGCGCTACTACCTCGATATCCCCAGCCGCATCAAGGGCCTGCCGGATGACCGGCAGACCCTGGGGCGCGCCCTGGTGGTGCGCCTGCGCCGGGCGATGATGGACCTGGATGTCCCCCTCTGGCTGAATGCCGCCGCCGAGGAGCTGATCGTGGACGACGGCCGCGTCGTCGGCCTCGCCATCACCCATCACGGCAAGACGAAGACCATCCGGGCCCGCCGCGGCGTACTGCTGGCCGCGGGCGGTATGGGGCAGAATGTGGCGCTGCGCCAGCAGTACGGGCAACTGCCCACCGGCGAAACCTTCAGCAGCGACGCCCCGGGCAATGTCGGCGACGCCATTCGCTTGGGCCAGATGGCGGGCGCCGACCTCGAATTCATGGGCTGCGCCTGGTGGACGCCTTCGGTGAAATTCCCGGACGGCACGGTGCTGGCGCTGATCTCCGGCAAGTCGATGCCCGGCTCCGTCTTCATCGACGGCAGTGGCCGGCGCTTCTGCAATGAGGCGGCTCCCTACGAGGATGTGATCAAGGCCCTGTGGGCCAACCACCGCGGTGGCATCGACACCGTACCCTGCCACATGGTGTTCGACGCCCGTGCCCGCAGGGAATACCTGATGGGTCCGATACCGCCGGGCAAGGTGCAGGCCGACAGGCTGCTGCCCGGGGAGTGGTTCGACAGTGGCTTCCTGTGCCGGGCCGAGACACTCGCAGAACTGGCACAGCAAATGGGGGTGCCCGCCGACGCGCTGGAGCAGACCATCTCACGGCACAATGCACACGCCGTCGAGGGCAGGGACCCGGACTTCCACCGCGGCGAGCAGGCCATCGACCGCTACTACGGCGACCCCGCCATCAAGCCCAACCCCAGCCTCGCCCCGATCGAACGGGGGCCCTTTTATGCACTCAAGGTCTACCCCGGCGACCTCGGCACCAAGGGCGGGCTGAAGACCGACGAAGAGGGCCGTGTGCTGCAGGCATCGGGGCAGCCCATTCCCGGCCTGTATGCCTGTGGCAACTGCTCCGGCGCGGTCATGGGTGACAGCTACCCTGGCGCGGGGGCAACCATCGGCTCCGCCATGACCTTTGGCTTCATCGCCGCGCAGCACGCGGCCAGGGCAATCGACGAGGAGGAACAACATGACCGCCAGCAAGCGTTATGCCTTTGAAGAAAAAGGCATTTTCCCCCGGGGCTGGCATATTGTCGCCCTCTCTCAGGAGCTGGCCCCCGGCGAGGTCAAGGCCCTGCACTACTTCAGCCAGGACCTGGTGCTGTTCCGCGGCGAGGACGGCCAGGCCGTGGTTCTGGACGCCTACTGCCCACACCTCGGCGCCCATCTCGCCGGCACCGGAAGCCGCGTCGTCGGCAATACGATACGCTGCCCCTTTCATGGCTGGCAGTTCGACCACACGGGCTCCTGTACCGCCATTCCCTACGCCACGCGGATACCCGAGCGCGCGCACAACGCCCTGCGCGCCTGGCCACTGGTGGAGAAAAACGGCTTCATCGCCGTGTGGCATGATCGCGAGGGCGGTGCCCCGAACTGGGAACTGCCGGACATTCCCGAGTGGAACCAGCCGGGCTGGGGGGACTGGCGCTTCAACCGCACGGTGATCCGCTCCCATGGGCGCGAAATCATCGAGAACATCGTCGACGCCGGCCACTTCCCCTCGGTGCACGGTGGCGTGCCCCTGCAGTTCGACAATGTATTTACCCGGTACACGGTAAGCCAGGAGTCGCGGATCAAGTCTGACCTGAGCCTGCCCATGATCCAGTCACGCCGCATCGACCTGGACATCCAGGCGGATCAACGCCTGCCCTTCGATCCGCGCCCCTCCGGCGGCGGCTTCGCGCCGGCCAGCCTGCCATTCGCCCTGCCGCCGGAGACCGGAGAGCGCCTCGCCGCCTGCGCCCTCGCACTCGCCTGCGCAGCGCGTGAGGCCAGTTGGCACAAGGCGTTCACCGATGATGAGAGCGTTCTGAAGCCCGGCTTCTTTCTCGACTTTCAGGATGTCGGAATCCTCCCGAAGCTCATCGCGGGTGCTGCCATTCTCGTGCTGATCTGGAGCGTGATCGTTGTTGCGATCGCATGCTGGCAACGCGCCTCGCGCGACGGATGGTTCCGCGCGGGCTGGGTTCAGACCGCCGCCGTCGGACTCATCACGCTCGCCATCAGCAAAGTCTTCGACCGCGCCCCCGGCATCATCACGGATTTCCGCGAAGTGGACATGGAGTACCCGGTCCGCGGCGTCCTCTACGCGCTCGAGGAAGGGCTCGAACTCCTCCTGCCCGTGATCTTCATCCTCGCGATGGGCTCGCTGGCGGTTTACGGCCTGGTGATCGGCGCGTGGGCGTCGAACAACAAGTACACCTTCATCGGCGGCATCCGCGGCACGGCCCAGATGCTCAGCTATGAAATCCCGCTCGGCCTGAGCGTGATCGCCATCCTGCTGATGGCCGGCACCGCCGCCGCGGGTGACATCGTCAACGGCCAGGTCGGCTACTGGTTCGGCATCATCCCCAGTTGGCTGATCTTCCAGATGCCGCTGGTGGCAATCCTGTTTTTCATCTGCATCCTCGCCGAATC
>JBJHBY010000116.1:0-10474 GCA_050485745.1 Gammaproteobacteria bacterium
CTCCGCGCCAATGGCCTCGATATCCCGGGGCAGCATCGCCTTGACCGTGCCATAGGTGCCCACCGGCATGAACGCCGGGGTTTGCACCTCGCCCCGGGGAAAGCGCAGCACCCCGCGGCGCGCGGCGCCATCGCCGGCCTGGACCTCGAACTGCATGTGACAGGTACGGCTCATCGGGGGACCTCGGCGTCGGCATCGGTATCCAGGAACGGCTCCCGGGAACGGGGCCAGACCAGCATGGCATCGCCGTAACTGAAGAAGCGGTAGCCCTCGCGCACCGCCTCGGCATAGGCGGCCAGCACCGCCTCGCGGCCGGCGAAGGCACTGACCAGCATGATCAGGGTGGACTCGGGCAAATGGAAGTTGGTGATCAGCCCGTCGACACAGCGAAAGCGATAACCCGGGTAAATGAAGATGTCCGTCTCGCCCTCGAAGGGCTGCAGACGCCCGGACGCGGCAGCCGTCTCCAGGCAACGCACGCTGGTGGTGCCCACCGCGATGACGCGGCCACCCCGGGCACCGGTGGCGGCCACCTGCTCGCACAGTCCGGCGCTGACGCTCAGCCACTCGCTGTGCATGACGTGCTCGCGGATATCCTCCGCGCGCACCGGCTGGAAGGTGCCCGCACCCACATGCAGGGTGACAAAGCCCGTCTCCACCCCGGCATCGCGCAGCTGCTGCAACAGCGTCTCGGTGAAGTGCAGGCCCGCCGTTGGTGCCGCCACCGCACCGGCATGACGGGCGTAGACCGTCTGGTAACGCTCGGCATCGGCTAACTCATCGGCGCGATCGATATAGGGCGGCAGGGGCATATGCCCAATGGCCTGCATCACCGCCAGGGCATCGCCATCGACAAAGGACAATTCGAACAACTCGCCGCGGCGACCCAGTACCTCGACCTCCGCCGCCGCCTCGCCGTCCACGTCGCGACTCAGCCACAGACGGCCGTCGGCCCGCGGCGACTTGCTGGCGCGCACATGGGCCAGCACCCGCCGCGGCGCCAGCACCCGCTCCACCAGCACTTCGACACGCCCGCCGCTGGCCTTGCGCCCGAACAGGCGCGCCGGGATCACCCGGGTATCGTTGAACACCAGCAGATCCCCCCGGCGCAGCAGGCCGGGCAGGTCACTGAACACGCCGTGGCGCACCGCGCCGCTGGCGCCATCCAGCTGCAACAGGCGGCTGCCGCTGCGTTCGGCGGCGGGATAGCGGGCGATCTGCGCGTCCGGCAGGTCAAAATGGAAGTCGCTGCGTTTCATGCTCAACCCAGGGCACGGGGCGGCAAGATTAAAGGAAAAGACCGGCAATGACGACCCCGGCAGCCAGGGCCGGCCTACGGCCTGGTGCGGCCACCCGGGGCGACCAGCCTGGGAAAGAGACGATGGGGTTTTGCTTCCCCCGGGCCTTGGCTATAATCGCGCCCTTCGCGCTCCGCCCGGGTGGCGAAATTGGTAGACGCAGGGGATTCAAAATCCCCCGCTGGCAACAGCGTGTCGGTTCGAGTCCGACCCCGGGCACCATGTTTCTTCAGCGATAGCAGGGCTCCAGCGGTAACAGGCACTCACTCGACATATCGAGATGGGCGTATTGCAGGCAGTTTCAGTACGGTTAAATGGATGCCGGCCTGTCCGGCGTGAGCCCCCTCCATCCCACCGCGGATCGACTCGCGTATTCCGGCCCCATTCAGGGAAAGCCGTCCTCCCTGTCACTGGGGTGGTCCTCGCCGTCCAGAACCGGGACGTGCCGGAGTACAAACGGATCGACGCCGTCCAGGCACGCGATGTTGAGCGCGTACAACGTCGGGTTTGAGCGCCGTTGATGGTGCGTATAGATACCGCACCGGGAGCAGAAATAGTGCTTCGCTGTATGCGTATTGAACTGATAGAGGCTCAGTAGAGCCTCGCCCTCGTCAATCGTTAAATCCTGCAACACAACAGAGGCAACGACAGCGCCGCGTCGCCTGCACATGGAGCAGTTGCAACGGCGCACATCAGTCAGGCCGCGATCGAGGCGGACGGTGAATTTCACACCGCCACAGTGGCACTGCCCCCTGTGGACCGGATCAACCTCGATGGTGTCGACGAGTGGCTTTGTACTCAACGTATATTTCACAGCCATTGCTTCACCCCTGTCGGGCCGGTGAATCACAAGGTTGTTTTTCTATCAGGGCACTGCCCGCGAAGCCCAAAAACCTTCGCGCGAAATGACGGGCGGTTCACGTACTATATTGCGACGCATCAAGCCTGTAGTACAACTGCACGAACGCCCTGCCCTCCAGCTCCCTGGCCTCCTCATGAGACAGGATCGCGCCAAGCTTTTCTACAGCGCGACGTGAACGAAGATTCTCCTGGCCCACATGAAACCAGACCGTATTCGCATAATTGAAAATATGCTCAAGCATTAATTGCTTGAGTTCACGATTGGCCCCAGTGCCCCAAAGGGCCCGCTGGATGAACGTATAGCCGACAGATATTTCACGGGAGTCCGGGCACCAGTGGTAAAACCGGCTGGAGCCTGCGATGGCCCCATTATGCACGGTTTCAATCACCAGGGCCCCGCCGCTGGCCAGGGCACCCTCGAAGAATCGCTCCTTGAACACATTTCGCTTGTAACGCTCGGAGTCCGGATGCTGCGCCCAAATTTCCGGATCAGACGCGACCCGATAGAGTGCATCGAAGTCATCTGCGACCAGTGGCCGAAGCCGGAGCGTCTGGCCCGTCAATGTTGGCTGAAGATCGATATTGCTCATGATAACTCCGGAAGTGAAACCTCTTTCGCCCTGCACTGTGTGAAATCGGCAGTGACAGCGCGATACCTTGCATCATCCGATGTTTGCCACAATGAGCCGCAGACCAACATCCAGTGCCTCGAGCGCTCTCAAGTGCCCGTAGCGATCATCCCATGATCCACTGGCCAGATCCCGCGACACCTCGAAGGCAACACGCTGCACAACGGCATCGGGCATGCGGGCGAAACCGGATGTCGCCGCCCTCGCGCCCGCATCAAGCACCCGCTCCGGGTGGGCCCAGAAGGAGGCCAGCATCCAATCCGGCGTATCGGATGGGACTGGCACCTTCTCGATGCGCACATCGCCACCGAGCCATTCCGCCAACAAGGAGGGGGATGGAAAGATCTGAAGGTCCAGCGCGACCACTTCGGGAAGGTAATCCGCCATCAGCCACATCGCGCCACTGATACTGCCATCGAATGTCAGAATCACAACGGCATCCCGGGCCACACGACGAAGCTCCCGAACACCTGTTTCACGCTCCTGATCCCAATGGTGAACGCTGAGAATTGCCATCGCCGCATCAACGGAATCATCACGAAGAGGGATACAGCCCGCCGATGCACGGATTGCGGGGGCAAGATCGGGAGGACGCTGTGCGGCCATCACATCGCTGGGCTCTATGGCAACCACATGCCGGTCACGTGGCTCGTACCCACCGCTGCCGGCACCAACATTAACAACCGTTCGCGCATCACCCAGCGCCGCGTGGATCCGATCCCGGAATCGGGGGTCCTCACGCCGGGTCCGCGAATAGCCGTGACCAATTGTATCGTAGCGAGCCACAGATCCCTCTTGCACAGCTTGCGAAAGCCCGGGAGCGGATCTTCCCGCCATTCTCCCGGGAAGAGATTCCGGTCGATATCCGGCCTTACACTTGCCCTCTACCCTTGCCCCATGGAAAGTGTCGCGATAATCGGGGCGCCTTTCGTCACAATAATGGTGTGCTCGTACTGCGCGGAGAGATTCCCGGGGTCAGCGACGAGCGTCCATCCGTCCTTCGCCTCTGTGACGCAGGTGCTCCTTGTCGACAGGAATGGCTCGATCGCAAGCACCTGACCGGCATGAAGCCGGCGCGTGTCGAAGCGGTCAAAGTAGCTGACAATGTCCCCGGGCTCCTCGTGCAGGCTCCGCCCAATGCCATGGCCGGCGAGATTCCTGATGACCCTGAACCCATGCGACTTCGCCGTGCGCTGGATGGCTTTGCCGATGCCGTTGATCAGGGCACCCGCCCGCGCCTCGGCCAATGCGTTGCGCAGGGCCAGCCGGGTGGCGTGACACAGCCGTGCCTTGACCGCTGTAACGGGCGGAACCACCATCGTTCCGCCCGTATCGGCAAAATAGCCATCCAGTTCGGCGGACACATCGATATTGACGATATCCCCGGCCTGGATAATCCGTTCGCCCGGAATACCGTGGGCCGCCTCCTCGTTGATGCTGACACAGGTCGCCCCGGGAAAGCCGTAGGTGACCCGGGGCGCCGACCTGGCGCCATGGCGATCCAGCAACTCGCCGCCCAGGCTGTCGAGCTCGGCCGTCGTCATCCCGGGCTCGACCGCCGCCAGCATGGCGTCACGCACCCGGGCGACAACCCGGCCGGCCTTCATGATGCCGTCGATGTCTTTCTGGTTTTCTACGGTCATGTTCTCTTGCCCTGTTTTGCTGCTCGGGGGCATTATGAAGCATCTGCGCTTGATGGTGGCTCAAACAAGATTCATACCTCCATCAGAAAGTATGACCTCCCCCGTAAGGTAGTTGTTTGACACGAGCATCGATACCGTATGCGCAATCTCACCCGGCTTTGCGCCACGACCCATGGGTGACCTCTCCTTCCAGAGTTCGTGTGCGTCGATCCAACCCTTGGCCATTGGCGTGTCGACCAGGCCTGGGGCAACAGCATTGACCCGGATATCCGGAGACAAGCTCAACGCCAGAAGCCGGGTGACATGATTGAGAGCGGCCTTGCTGGCTGAGTAGGGAATAGACGCTCCTTTCGGTCGCACCCCCGCGTGCGAGCTGATATTCACAACGCAACTGGCGCGATCCTGGCTCGACGCCTCACGTAGAGCCTGCTCAGCTTCAGCAATGAGCGTCCATGGCGCAATGACATTGACCTCATAGAGCCTTCGCCATATTTCAGGCGATGCGTCCTTAAGCGCACCATGCGGAATTACTGCATTGATTCCAGCGTTGTTGACCAACACATCCAGCCGGCCATGCCTGGAGAGAACGTCAGCGACAAGGTACTTCGCTTGCTCCTGATCGGATAAATCCGCTTGGGTATACGTAGCACCCAAATGACTGCTCGCCAGTCTTCTACCTTCATCGATCGATGAACGGGAATGAAAAGCGATCGTAAATCCATCATTGGCCAGATGTTCAGCAATTGCCTTTCCGATTCCGGATGTCGATCCAGTGACGAGGGCAACCCTGCTCTTGTTTTTTTCTGTCTCTGGCACCGTGATTTCTCCGATCTTTAGCCTAACAGGCCGCCACCCGAATGCATGCGCCAGCAAGCTTCTCGCTCACTCATTTGACCGCCAGTTACAGCTTCAATTGAGCTTGCCTGGAACCAGTCGACTCACACTGGCCCCGGTTTCAACGCTGCAGCGCCGGTGCCGCGCGGCCCGCGATCATGGGCAGATCGAGATAGCTCTTAACGCCCGGCGCCGCCGCGCACACGTAGGGGATACTGTTCACGCAGTGCATGGCGGTGACCACGACGCCTTCGTTGCGCTCCAGACCCGCAGCGATCGAGGACGGGTGCATGCCATGGAAGACACCGATCAGGTCCGGGTCGCCCTTGACTTCACACTCATAGCGCGGGCCCTCGGGGCCAAATCCCCAGGGCTGGCTCAGATGCTCTTCCCCCATCAGCCAGTTGACGATGGCTTCGATCACTGGTTCACCGTCGACCAGCCCACGCCAGACAAAGCGCTGGCCTGCGACCAGCCCGGGCTCAATCACGCCGATCGGCGACTCGATCGGTGCAGTAGCCTCCGCCACTTCATGAATCGTGTCCAGATCATCCAGGCGCATGCCCAGGCCGTCCGCCACCATACGGATAGATTGATGGAAGCCGCTGCTCAGGAAGCGCGCCATGGGGCTGGCCAGCGCATCCCCCGGGCGCTTGCCGAACATCATCATCTCTCCCACCACCGCCGGCGCCCCGTAGGTGCGGATGTCGGAGAACTCCTCGGAGCGCACGAACGTCGTGGCGCGCTGCATCGACGCGAGCTGCAGGGGAAAGCGCTCGGTGAACCCCCCGGGGTGGATGCCGGTGCCGTGCAGCACCACACGCCCCTGTTCACAGGCCGCCTGCATGCGCTGGTAGCGCTCGTCCCGGGGCGGATAGAACCAGCCCGTCGGTGTGACCACGCTCTTGCCCGAGGCCAGAAGCTGCTCGATCTCGGCATCAACAGGAAAGACCGGCGCGTACACCACGCAGTCGGCATCCAGCGCGAGAATATCTTCCAAGCTGCTGGTGGCGGTCACGCCCAGAGCGCCGACACCGGCAATCTCGCCCGCGTCGCGGCCGACCTTTTCCTGACTGTGTACCCAGCAACCCACCAGCTCCAGCTGCGGGTGGCTGGCAACCCCCGCAATTGCGGCTTTGCCAATACCACCGGTGGCCCATTGAATCACTCTGTACATGACATTGGCTCCTGCTGCGTGCGGGTTAGTGGCGAGGGTCAACGGAGTGAGCCTTTCGCGGCATCCAGTTCCGAAACCATGTTCACGATTCTCAGGAATATGTCGCTCGGACTACTGCCGAACATAGAGGATTGATACCGATCAATAGCATATATTTTACGCTGAACATATTTTTCGCCGTCCTTGAATCGAACCCTTATATGAAGAGTAGGTGCCTCCCGCTGATCTCTCGGGCCCTGCTTCCAGAGGCATCTGATGCTCTCCAGCATTGCCCCGGAGTCATCTCCCCTTGCAAGAAAGTCATTCACATAAACCTGAATATCGTGGACTTCTTCCAAGCGTCTTCTGATAACCTCGACTTCTCCGTTTTCAAAGCTGACAAAACCAACATCTCCACTTTGGGAGAATCCCATGAACTTCAATCCGTCCTGACTGTAGAGCCCCCCTGATGGATCAATTTCAGGAAAGTTTTCGCCCACGAGAGAAACAAGACTCTTTTTCCTTATTCTTGATTTCAAGATGTAATAAAAAAAAGGAATCGACAATACCAGAACTATGGCCACATTGATGAGCGAGAAAATTCTTTCTTCCACCAAGTTAATCCTTGATTTTTAATTATGGATCAGGCGACACGCCGCAGGATCTTCTCCATGGCCTTCCCCTTCGCCAGCTCATCAATCAGCTTGTCCAGGTAGCGAATCTTCCGCATCAGCGGGTCCTCGACGTTTTCGACGCGAACACCACACACCACACCCTTGATCAACGTGCTGTTCGGGTTGATTGCGGGGGCCTGGGCGAAGAAGGTCTCGAAGTCGTTATTCTGATCAATCTGCCGTTGCAGACCGGCGGCGTCATAGCCCGTCAGCCAGAGAATGATCTCGTCCACCTCGGCCTGCGTGCGGTTCTTGCGCTCCGCCTTCTGCACATACAGCGGGTAGACCCTGGCGAAGGGCATCGAGAAAATGGGGTGCCCCGCCACCGGCAGTGACTCAGAACTGGAAGCGCAGGTCTGCGGAGAGCACGTCCGTTCCCGCATCGAGGAAGCGTTCAACACCCGCGCCGATGGAGAACATGGCGGCGGGCTGGAAGCGCAGGCCGATGGCGGCGGCGACATCGTTGTCAGTGCCGCCCAGTTCCTTGGGGCGCATATGCAGGAAGCGGGCACCGGCGTTGACCTCGACACGCTGTACCAGCCAGTAGCGGCCACCGATGGCGACAGTGTAGACATCGGCGCGCAGGGTGTCGGTACCCTCGCCGGACTCCTTCCACTTGATTTCTTCCCGGGCATAGCCGATGCCGGCGGAGACGCTGGCGCGCTCGTTCACCTGGTTGGCGCCACCAAAGAGCAGGCCCATGCTGCGAGTGTCGGCGGATATGCCGGGTGTGCGGGAGAGATTCTGCCCCCAGGCCTTGTCGAGGTCACCCTCGGCATAGTGCGCCTGGAACAGTACGCCACCCTCGGTGCGGTAGGAGCCCGAGAGCATCCAGCCATCGCCCTCGATGTCGGTGTTGGGCAGGCGCACGTCACGCTCCCATTCGCCATCGAAGTAGCGCGCCTCGACATAGGTGTAGGCATGGGGCTCAAAAGCCAGGGCGGGGGCAGAGAACACCAGGGTCAACAGGGATAGGGACAGAACGCGCATCATGCTCATGGGATCCTCCTGTTCGGTGCTTCCTTGGATGACCCCACTATATCCAAGCGAGGCCGGAAAGTGAATCGACGCCCCCGTGCCCCCAAGCGACGCCTCATGGCGGGGTCACCGCACAACGGCGATCCGACCCCCGGCTATGCGGCCCCGCCGGCCTGCCGCCTCGCCAGTCGCCCTGCCAGCTATCCTGGCGACCGCCCTGACAACCGCCCTGCCAACCAAAGTGCCGGTAGCAAACCCAGGCCCAGCAAGCCGGCAATGACCACGAGCAGACGCAGGCGCAGCACATCGGGGGGCTCTTCCCGGTAGTGGAAGCCGGGGATGTCCGCATGTGCGGTGAAGGCCCGGCGCGAGAGGATATGGGGCTCGAAGAAGGCCCGCCATTCATGGTGCCAGGCTGTCACCTGGGCTTGGAAGTGACGCTGCCGGGCCTGGCCGGTGCCGGCGGCATCCGCCAGGCCCTCCGCCGCCAGCAACGCCGGTGACAGGAAGCGCAGCCGCGCCGCCAACCGCTCGCGCCCGGCATCGCGCCGCTCCCGCGCCTGCGCCAGGGGCTCCAGGGCGGCCTCGACGCGGCGCTGCACCACGTAGCGCCGGGCGAAGAAGTTGCCGATATCCACAGCCTCCCCCGCCAGTTCGGGGTGATCCTCGAGGTAATCCACCAGCAGGCGGCTGCCCTCCGATCGGGCGCCATCGGTGGCCTCGCGCATGGCATCCACCCAGCGGATGTCATCCGGGGCGGGATAGCGCAGTTCGAGGGTGGCGGACACCAGCCCCGGCAGCATCACCACCAACAGCAGCCAAGCCCCCAGCAGGCTCAGCAGGGCTTGGGCCGTGCCCCGGGCCCACGCGGTCACGACGGCGCAGAGCAGACACCAGAACAGCAGATAGGCCGCCGCCACGGCGCACCACAGCAGCAGCCGCTGCCCCTCGCCGGCCGCGAGCCCGCGGCCGAGCACCAGTGCCACCACCAGCATCAGGGCAGGCAACAGAACCACACCCAGGCGCAACCCGTGGCGCAAGGCCAGCCAGCCACCCAGCTGCGCCCGCTGCACCCGCATCAGGGGCAGCAGGCCGTGCTGGCGCTCCCAGGTGAGCACACCAAAGCCCAGGGCAATGATCAGCAACGGCGCCAGTACCACCACCACAAAGCTGGCATCGAGGCGCCCGGTGGCGCGGTGGCGCGGGGATACCGGTTCGGTCTGGGCCAGCAGTTGCCGCAACGGCTCCAGCGACATCTCCACGGCCGCCTGCTGCCGCACCTCGGCGGCGCCGCCGAGCAGGGCCAGGCCGGTCGGCGGCAGCAGTGCATGCTGGCTGGCGAGGCGCCGCCCCACCACATCGGCGTTGCGCGGGTCGCGCCAGGGCGACACCGTGCCGCCCTCCCGCAGCAGTTGTTGCGCCTGCTCGCCGGCCTTTGCCTGGCGAGCGGCATCCTGGGTGGCCAGATGCTGTTGCAGCGCCTGCTCCCGCGCCACCTCGGCGCTGCCCGCGAGCAGGGCCAGGGCAAGCACACCAAGCCATGCCACCAACAGCAGCCAGGGCAGCGGCTGGCGCCACAGCAGGCGGCCATCGTAGGCCAGGGTGGTGGCGGCAAGCCGCCGCAGCGAGGCCGTCATGGGGCCACCCGCCGCAGCCGCCAGGCGGCTGCCTCCAGGGCCAGCACACCAAGCAGCAGCCACATCAACAGGGCCGCAAGGCCGGCCCGGTAATGACGCAGGACGTCGCCCAGCGCCGGCGGATGGTAGTGGAATGGCGGCACCTCGGCCCACAGCTCGCCGTCGCCCAGGTAGCGTTCCCCTTGGGCCTCGGGGTTGGCGATGATCGCGGCGCTCATGCGCTCCTGGAGGTCGCGCCGGTAGTGCTCGGCGCTGTCGATAAAGTGCCGGTAATGACGCTGATCCGTGCCTGCCAGCCCACTGGCCAGGGCCTGCCAGGCCAGGGCCGGGGCGACCAGGCCGGCCCGTTGCAACCATTGCTCCTGCGTCTGGTAACGATCCTGCAGGGCGCCGAAGTGGCGGTCGAACACCGCATAGCCATGGCGGTCATCCAGGCGCAGGCGCAGGCCATCGAGGTTGAGTGGCAGCTGCGCCGGGTCGCTGACTCCGTGCTCGTCCAGCAGAGCCGCTGTGCGCCGCGCCAGCTCCGCCTCGACCTCGCTTTTGTCATCGAGGTCGGCGGCGAGGGCCTGGCGGAACTCGATACCGCTGGGCAGGGGCAGACGCCAGGAGGCCCACTCCATCAGCAGGCGCGGCACCACCAGGGTGGTGAGCAGCCAGAACACCAGCACGATGGCCAGGGCCGTGCCCTCGCTGCGAGCCAGGGCGGAGACGGCGACCCCCAGGCTCAGCAGGTCAACGAGGTACAGCAGCAACACCGGGCC
>JBJHBY010000117.1:0-10448 GCA_050485745.1 Gammaproteobacteria bacterium
CCGGCGCCTGCTGCGCGAGCGCAGCAGTTACCAGCAGATCAAGGACGAAGCCCGGCGCGAGGCCGCCATTGCCTGCCTGCGCCGCTCCGAGTTGAGTATTCGGGAGATCGCCGAGCGTCTGGGCTTCATGGAGCCCGGCTCGTTCAGCCGTTCGTTCCGGCACTGGACGGGGCTGACTCCACAGGCCTTTCGCGAGCGTCTTGCGTCCCGTGGAGAGCCCGGCTGATGGGGCAGGGCCTCGATCGCGCCCGCTTTGCCCCGGGAGATCGTCGCGCTTTCATTGATCGTCTGGAGGCCAGCCTTGCGGCCCTGCAGCAACTGCTGGTGCGGCCCGGCTTTGGCGTCGGCGCGGCCAGCATCGGCGCGGAGCTGGAGCTGTACCTGGTCGACAGACAGGGAAGCCCGGCCCTGCTCAACCAGCAATTGGTCGCTGAACTGGGCGACCCGCGCCTGACGCTTGAGCTGAATCGTTACAACCTGGAGTTCAACGCTTCGCCACAAGCACTTGCCGGCACACCGTTCCGCGCCCTGGGCGTGGAGCTGGATACGGCACTGGCGCGACTGCGTGCCGCCGCGGCGCGGCACGGTGGGCGGGTCGGTGCGATCGGTATCCTGCCGACCCTCACCGAGGCGGACTTCGGCCCCCGGGTGATGACCGATGAGCCCCGCTATCACGCCCTGACCCGATCCCTGCTGCGCCTGCGCCATGGCCAGCCCTTCGACATCCACATCGACGGGCCGGAGCCGGTGGAGCTGCAGGCCGACCATGTGACCTACGAGGGTGCCAATACCTCGTTCCAGTGTCACTGGCGGGTGTCGCCGGAACACTTCTGCGACAGCTTCAACGCCCTGCAGCTGGCGACGCCGCTGGTGCTGGCGCTGTCGGCCAATTCGCCGCTGTTCCTCGGTCGGCGCCTGTGGGCGGAGACCCGCATCGCACTGTTCCGGCAGAGCATCGACAGCCGTGATCCGGCACGACACGGCTGGCAGTTGCCGGCCCGCGTCAGTTATGGTCAGGGCTGGATGCGGGGTGGCCCCTGGGAGTGGTTCGCCGAGGCGGTGCGCCTGTATCCGCCTCTGCTGCCCGCCTGCAGTGACGAAGACCCTCTGCAGGCTCTGGCCGAAGGACGCATGCCGCGACTGGATGAGCTGCGTCTGCATGCGGGCACCGTGTGGCACTGGAACCGGCCGGTCTATGATGCCGCCGGCGGCGGCCATCTGCGCATTGAAATGCGCGCTCTTCCCGCCGGGCCGAGCACCCCGGACATGCTGGCCAGCTGTGCCTGGCTGATCGGTCTGGCCGAGGGCCTGCGGCCACGCATTGCGGCGCTGCTGCCGGCCCTGCCGTTCAAGCTGGCACTGCACAACCTCTACACCGCGGCTCGTGATGGCCTGGATGCGGCGCTGGTGTGGCCCGTGGGCCAGCGCCCCTCACCCCGGGAGCGGCCGGTCTTGCGCCTGGTCAGGGAATTGCGGCCCGTGGTGGAGGAGGGGCTGGAGCGCCTCGGGGTTGAAGCCACCGAGCGGGAGGATTGTCTGGCACTGATGGATGAACGCGCCGAGGCTGCGATGAACGGCGCTCGCTGGCAGGTGCAGGCCCTGGCCAGCCTTGAGCGGCGTATGGGTCGGCCGGAGGCGCTGCGCTGCCTGCTCGAGCACTACCTGGATGCCCAGGCCGGGGGGCAGCCGGTGGCACGTTGGGGTGTGCCGCGATGAGCAGTGTCCCCGCCGGGGAGACGCTGCGCTTTTGCGCTGCACCGGCGCCGCGGGATGTGGCACCCACAGCATCGGGTTTTCTGGAGCAGCTGGGTGGTCCGAGCTGGATCACCGTGCCGGGGCGGGACCGCTCCCGCAGTCGTGCCCTGGTCACCCTGCTGCACGGCAACGAGCCCTCTGGCCTGCATGCATTGCACCGTTTGCTTTGTGAGGGGCTGCAACCGGCGGTGGACATCCATGCCTGCGTGGCCGCGGTGGCGACAGCCCTGGAGCCGCCGCTGTTCAGCCACCGTCACCTGCCGGGTATTCGTGACCTCAATCGCTGTTTTCACCCGCCCTTTGAGGATCGGCCGGGTCGTCTGGCGGGCGCGATCCTGCAGGCGCTGGATGTACACCGTCCCGAGGCTCTGCTCGATCTGCACAACACATCGGGTGCCGGCCCGGCGTTTGCCGTGGCGATCAGTGAGGATGCCCGCCACGACGCCCTGGTGCGCCTGTTCAGCCGCCGCCTGGTGATCACCGATCTGCGTCTCGGCGCCTTGATGGAGTACGCGGAGCGCGCGGTGCCGACGGTCACCATCGAGTGTGGCGGTGCAGCTGATCCAGAAGCGGACGCGGTGGCGCTGCGCGGCCTTTACCGGTACTGGTCGGAGCCTGAGCTGTTCAGGCCCGGGCCATCCGTACAGGTCTTGCGGCATCCCCTGCGCCTGGAGCTGCGCAGCGGTGCAGTGCTGGGCTATGGCGACGGCTATCGCGGCGGTGATGACCTGACCCTGCCCTTTGATGTCGAGCGTTTCAACTTTGCCGTTACCCGTGGGGGTGCGGCGCTTGGCTGGCTCGGCCCATCGGGGTTGGCACCACTGCGGCTGGTCGATGCCCGGGGTGAGGTGGCCATCGACGAATGGTTCGGGATCAGGGACGGCCAGCTGGCCTGCCGCGATGACCTGATCCTGTTCATGGTCACCACGGATCCCGACATTGCCCGCTCCGATTGTATCGGCTATCTCGTTCGGGCGGGCACAGTTGGGTAAGCTCCTGCGCACGCTTTCCCGTGCGACGATCCCATGTGATGGGCTGAGAGCGGAGTACCGTAGCGGCACATGGATGTGCCGCCCACTGGCCGCGAGGCCAGTGCGAGCACAGGGAAAGCGAAGAAGAGCCCCGCCTCTGCGCGCGCTTTCCCGTGCGACGATCCCGCGGGCCATGGATGGCCCGCGGGATCTATAAATCAATAGAAATGTTGTCGCCTCCGCACCTCCGCAACGATGCCTGACGCCCGCTCATAGATTGCGCGCACATCCACCTCGCCGCCCACTTCATAGCGTCGCGAGATCATGGTCACCGGAAACAGAAAGTCCCGGGTGCCGGGGATTTCCAGGGCCCGGGTGCGGCCTTCGCGGTCGATATAGATCACCCAGTTGAGGTTGTGCTCCGCCCGTAGCAGGTCGCCGAGCACGACCCCCAGGGCTTGCAGGGTCAGGGTATCCTCGCGATCGATCAGGCGGCGGTCGACCAGCGTCTGCAGCAGTGCCAGGTCGGAATCGCGATCCCCGCGCAAGCGCTCCGCAAGGCGCGCTCGCGCCAGGCTGTCGATCCGTTCCCGCTGGCTCTGCATGTATTGCTGGTCGATGAGGGACAGGGGTTCGAGCCGGTACTCTGCGGCCTGAGTGGGCAGGCTCCAGAGGAGGGTCATCATCAGGAGCGAGGGCAGGGTGTATCTGAGCATGTGGGGAATCTCCGTGGGGAGAGCCGGTTGTCATTCTGGTGAGCGATGCCGGAAGCAAACGTATCCGCGCCAGTGTACCCTCATTTGACTGTGGATCCGGCTTCTGGTTTCAGCAGGCCCGATCCCTGCTTGCCGGCGCGCCGGTGCCCTTGTGCTCCCCGGTGCCGCAGATTTACCATAGCCGCTTTTCTTCCGGATCCGGTCCGGCTACGGAGATTGTGGAATGATCGCGGGCAGTATCGTCGCTCTGGTCACGCCGATGAGCGAGGATGGAGGCATCGACTGGCCTGCCCTCGAGAGACTCATCGAGTGGCATATCGCCGAAGGGACCAACGGCATCGTCGCGGTGGGCACGACCGGTGAGTCCCCGACGCTGACGGTCGCGGAGCACTGCGAAGTGATCCGGCGCTGCGTGCGCCAGGTCGCCGGGCGTATCCCGGTCATCGCCGGGACCGGCGCCAATGCCACCCGTGAAGCCATCGAACTCACCGAGTCCGCCGCCGGCGCCGGCGCCGATGCCTGCCTGCTGGTAACGCCCTACTACAACAAGCCCACCCAGGAGGGCCTCTACCGTCATTTTCGCGCGGTGGCCGAAGCCGTGGCCATTCCCCAGATCCTGTATAACGTCCCTGGGCGCACCGCCTGCGATCTGGGCAACGAAACGGTCGAGCGCCTGGCAGATATCGACAATATCATCGGCATCAAGGATGCCACCGGCGACGTCGCCCGTGGTCGCGCCCTGATCGAGCGTGTCGGCGATCGCCTGGCGGTCTATTCCGGCGATGATCTGACTGCCCTCGACCTGATCCTGGCCGGTGGACGCGGAGACATTTCCGTGACGGCCAACGTTGCGCCCGGGCCAATGGCGGCGATGTGTGCCGCGGCGCTGGCGGGGGACGAGGCGCGCGCACGCAGTCTGAACGAGCCGCTGTTGCCCCTGCACAAGCATCTGTTCGTTGAAGCCAACCCGATTCCCGTGAAGTGGGCATTGCACGCGATGGGGCGGATCGACGCGGGCATTCGCCTGCCGCTGACGCCCCTCAGCGAGCGCCACTGGCCGTTGCTGCGCGATGCCCTGGCAACCGCCGGCATCGATATCAGCCTCCTGCATTGATGGCTGATATTGAATATTCAAGACTGAAACCCGAGATTGAGGTGAGCGTGACCCGATTGTTCCTGGTACTGCCCCTGACGAGCCTGTTGCTGGTGGGATGTGGTTGGCTTGGTGGCGAGGAAGGTGTCTTTCGCGACCGCTCCCATGATTATCGCAAGGCGCGCCTGGAACCCGAGCTGGAGCTGCCGCCGAATCTCAGTCGGCGCGCACTGGACGACGAGTACTTCGTGCCGCCGGAGGTGGGTCTTGAAGGCCTGGAGGGGCGTTTCGAAGTGCCGCGGCCGGATCCGCTGCTGGATGACCCGATGCGCGAGATGGTCAAGATCCAGCGCCTGGGTGACGAGCGCTGGATCCTGGTCGAATCCCCTCCCGGGCAGATCTGGCCGCGGGTACGTGGCTTTCTCAACCAGCAGCGTCTGCAGGTGACGCGGGTTGACGCCGGTGCCGGTTTGATTGAAACCGCCTGGTTCCAGCCCTCGGACGAGGCCTAGCCCCGGGAGCGGTATCGCTTTCGTATCGAGCAGGGTGTGCAGCGCAATACCAGCGAGATCTATGTACTGCAGAGTGTGGCCACCCAGGGTGAGTCCTGGCCGTCGCGCTCCCAAGATCTGGAGCGCGAGGCCCTGGTGGCGCAGGAGTTGGCGCAATTCATCGCCAATACCGTGACCGAGGGCAGTATCTCGATGCTCGCGGAGCAGGCGCTGGAGGCTCGCGGCAAGGTCTTTCTGCGCCGCGACGGGGAACGTGAGCCCTACCTGCACCTGGAGCTGCCCTTCCTGCGTGCCTGGGGTTCGCTGGCGCTGGCCCTTGAGCGCGCTGGCTTCATTATTGACGACACCGATCGCAGTGAGCGCCTCTACTGGGTGACGTTCAGCCCGCCGACCGATGACGACGAGAAGCGGGGCTGGTGGCGCGCCTTGCGCGGGCTCTTCGCGCGTGCGGATGACGAGCCGGAGCGCTATCGGGTGCAGATGCGCGAGAGTACCGGGCGTGCGGTGGAGATTCGCATCCAGGGTGTCGAGGGTGAAACTCTTGCACAGGAAGAGGCGGAGCGCCTGCTCAACCGGATCAAGCGCTTCCTGAGCTGATCGCTGGCGTTTTCCAGATTCGGGGTGATCCACCCCACTAGAGGAATGTTGAGGCTCGACAATGGAAAAGCGTGCAGAATTGTACTCGGGCAAGGCGAAATCGGTTTATCTGACCGATGATCCGAAGCGCCTGGTGCTGTATTTTCGCAATGACACCTCGGCCTTCGATGGCAAGAAGCTTGCCCAGCTCGATCGCAAGGGCATGGTCAACAACAAGTTCAACGCGTTCATCATGGAGAAGCTTGCCGCTGCGGGCATTCCCACCCACTTCGAGCGCCTGTTGTCGGATCAGGAAAGTCTGATCAAGCGTCTGGACATGTTTCCGCTGGAATGTGTGGTGCGCAATTTCGCAGCTGGCTCCATCTGTCGCCGCCTGGGTGTCAAGGAGGGGGTGGAGCTGAGCCCACCGACCTTCGAGTTCTTCCTCAAGAACGACGCTCTGGGCGACCCGATGATCAACGAGTACCACATTCGCTCCTTCGGCTGGGCCAGCGACGAAGAGGTCGCGGTGATGAAGGATCTGACGTTCCGGGTCAACGAGGAGCTCAGCAAGCTGTTCCTGGATGGCAACATGCTGCTGGTGGATTGCAAGCTCGAATTCGGTCGCTTTGATGGTCAGATCGTGCTGGGTGACGAATTCACCCCCGATGGCTGCCGCCTGTGGGACAAGGACACCCGTGAAAAACTCGACAAGGATCGCTTCCGGCAGGATCTCGGCAATGTGGTCGAGTCCTACGAACAGGTGGGGCGTCGCCTGGGCATCAGTTTCTGATACCCCCGGTTTTTGATACCTCCGAAACCGAATTCGGTGCGGAGTCCCGTAGGCTGGGTTAGCCGCAAAGCGGCGTAACCCGGCGTCCTGCCGAAGTACCCCCCACGAATGTATCGCAGAGTGTGGCATGCCGAGTTGGCGCGGGTCGCGTAACCCGGCGCCCGCATCACAGGCAAGACGTTCCCGGGAGTTTCTCACGAAGCTCCCGGTATCGCCCGGAAGCCGGCAGCAGAACAAGATCCTGGCACCGGGGCCGCTCGGTCACGCCGTTTTGCGGCTTCCTGCTCCAGCGATTCGGGAATGAAAAAGCTTTCGAGGCGGTGCGGTGGAAAAGGCCGCGCCGTTTTCCACCCTACGCTCGATGGCCCTGGCGTGAGTGGGTCAGCAGTAGGGTGGACAACGGCGCAGCCTTGTTCACCAGGCCACAGCATTCCGATACAGGGCAGGCTTGGCTTTCATTTCGATAATGTTATATTATAACGTCCGTTTGGCGGGGCCCTGGTGTGTTGCCGGGGCCTTTGATCATGATGGGAGACTGACAATGCGAAAAACCCTTTTGGCACTGGCGGTAGCGGGCTTCAGCGCGGGAGCGCTGGCCTCCGAGCCGACCCTGCAGGAACTGCTGCGCAAGATCGAGGCACTTGAGCAGCAGAACAGTGAGATGCGCACACGTATCGAACAGCTGGAGCCCCAGCGTCAGGTGCGCACCGAGAGTGTTCGCGAACAGCGCGTCGCTCCCGCGGCGGAGGCGGACACCGGTCCGCAGAGCGACCCACTCGACCCGCTGCCGGCCCGCACCCGGGCCCTGCGCCTCGGCGGCGATCAGCCGGTAACGTCGGGAACCGCCTTCAATCCCGCCATATCGGTGATTCTCGATGCGACCTATGCGCATTTCAGTGACGATATCGATGAGCCGGCGGGTTTTGAAATGGGCCACGGGCATGGTCACGGTCACGGGCATGGCCACAGCCACGGTATCGAAGAGGGCTTTAATCTGCGTGAAGCGGAAATAACCCTGACCGGCTCGGTCGATGCCTATTTCGATATGCTCGTCACCCTTGCCGTCAGCGGGTCCGATATCGAGATCGAAGAGGCCTTCATCACCACTCGCTCTCTGCCGGCAGGCCTGCAGATCAAGGCGGGCAAGTTTCTCAGTGATGTCGGCTATATCAACAAGCAGCATCCCCATGACTGGCACTTTATTGACCAGCCCTGGATGCGCGAATTCATGTTCGGCGAAGAAGGTCTGAGCGAGCTGGGTGTGCAGCTGTCCTGGGTCGCGCCCACGGCCACCTATACCCGTTTCGGGATCGAGCTGCTCGAGGGTGAGAGTGAGGGTGTCGCCAACTATGTGGGCGATGGCCAGCACCAGATCGTGACGGTTACACCTTGCCATCTGGAGAACGTCCTTCCCCCAGAGTGTGTTCCGGGTCAACCGAATCAACCGTTGCGCAAGCGCTGGCGCGCCGACAAGAACTTCACCGAAAAGGACGGCCCCAGGCTGTTTACCGGTTTCGTGAAGTGGGCTCCGGATCTGGGGCATGACCACGCCATCCAGCTGGGTGCATTTGGTGGCTATGCCCGCGTATGGCAGAGCGAGGAAGCCCACTCTTCCGGGCGCCTGGAAACCTGGGATGGCGACAGTCGCTTTATCGGTGCGGACGTGGTGTACAAATACACCGGCAGCGGCCCGGCCGGGCAGGGCAATCTGATTCTGCAGGGTGAATACGTCTATCGCATTCTGGACGTCGACTACCTCAACCGTCAGTTCATCAGCTTCTCGGATCTGTCGGTGCTCGATGACGTGGGTCAGAAGTGGAAGCAGGATGCTTTCTATGTGCAGGGGGTCTATGGCTTTGCGCCGCGCTGGAATGCTGGTCTGCGCGTGGATGGCATCGGCATGAAGAATCGCGCCTTCGACGGCGCCGACCGCGATGACGCCGATACCTCCTGGCGTTATGCTGGCCAGGTCAGCTTCGCGCCCACGGAATTCTCGCGGCTGCGTGCACAGGTCAGCTACAACCACCTCAATGGTGCCGATAACGCCTGGCAGTTCATGCTCCAGTACAACCTGAGCCTGGGTGTGCACGGCGCACACGCGTTCTGAGTTGGTTGCATCCCCCCCTGAACAGAAAAGACGGGGCGGCCTGGCCGCCCCGCTTTTGCTGTTTCAGGAGGGGCTGAAATCCGCTGAGTACTGCCTGCGCAGTGCTTGCAGATGTATTCATTTCCAAGGGGAGGGCGATTCATGAAGAGAGTGCTGGCTGGTTTTTTGCTGCTGCTGGTGGCTGGTCAGGCGCTTGCTGCCCTGCGTGTTGTTGCCACAGTGCCCAACATGGGCATGCTGGTGCGGGAGATCGGGGGCGATGCCGTGGAGGTGACCGTCCTGGCTCCACCTGATCGTGACCCCCATTATCTGGAGGCCCGTCCGTCGATGATGGCGGCCTTGCGTCGGGCTGACCTGCTGGTCAGCATCGGTGCGGAACTGGAAGTTGGCTGGCTGCCCGCTGCCTTGCAGGGTGCGCACAACCCTCGCGTGCGGGAAGGACGTGAAGGCTATTTCGAGGGGGCGGCGCACATTTCGCTGATCCAGGATGCCCCGGTGGCAGATCGTGCACTGGGGGACGTTCATGTGGCAGGCAACCCCCATTACTATTTTGACCCCCTGCGCATGGCGGAAGTCGGTGAGGCGCTGGCCGAGAGGCTGGCGAGCCTGCGGCCCGACGATGCACAGCAGTTCAGGGCCAACGCCGGACGCTTTGCCGAGCGAGCCCGGCAGGAGACAGAGCGCTGGCGGGAGATGGCAGGTGCGGCTCCCGGCGCCGTGTTCTACCACAAGGATGTCGAGTATCTGATGCAATTGCTGGATGTGCCGGTGCTGGGGTATCTCGAGCCACTGCCCGGGATTCCCCCGACTGCGCGCCACTTGCGGGAGTTGGTGAGCCGCCTTGAGGGCGTTGAAGGTGTTATCCTTTACGCCGACTTCCAGCCCGGACAGGGTGCGCGATGGCTGGCCCGGGAGCTTGGCTGGCAGCACCGGCAGCTGCCGAACCAGGTGCAGGATGGTGCTGGAGCCGATGAATATTTCTCCATGATCGAACGTTGGGTAGAGGCGCTGCTCCCCTGAACAAGGCACTTCCCGCAGATATCCTGTTGCAGGTCGACACGCTGGTCGCTGGCTATGATCGCCCGGTGGTTGGGCCCGTCTCGCTGCAACTTCGCGCCGGTGAGGTGTTGGGGCTGGGCGGCGCCAATGGTGCTGGCAAGTCGACGCTGCTGCGCGCACTCACCGGCGCAGCGAGGGTTTTCTCCGGTCGCATGATGCGACGTCCCGGTACACGCATCGTGCATCACCAGCAGCGCCCCGAGCGGCCTCCGGAGTTGCCGCTGCTGGGTCGGGAGTTGCTGTCTCTGCTCGGAGCCGACGGACTGGTGCCACCCCTGCTGGAGCCATTGCTGAACAAGCCCGTGGCGGCTCTCAGTGGCGGGCAGTATCAGTTGCTGCAGGCCTGGGCTTGCCTCGACAGTGGTGCGGAAGTGGTGTTGCTGGACGAGCCCACCAACAATCTCGACGGCGATGCCATGCTGGCGCTCGCAGAGGCCCTGAATCGGCTGGATCCGGGACGGGGCGTTATTCTGGTGAGTCATGAGCAGGCATTTCTCGATGCCCACTGCCACCGTCGTCTGGATGTCCTGGCGTGGCGATCATGATGCTGTTCGACCCGCTGCTGCGGGTACCGTTTTTTACCGGCCTGGCGTTGGCAGTCGTGGTGGCATTGCTGGGTGCCTATCTGCGCCTGCGCGACGAGTGGCTGGCGGTCTTCGGGCTGGCGCAGGTGGCTGCGGCGGGTTCCGTGCTGGGTCTGCTGCTGGGTGTCCCGGCGGTGGCGGGGGCGACCGCCGCCCCCACCGCCGCCGCGTTGGGGAACAGCCTCGTGGGGCGAGTGGACAACAGTCACCATGCCTGGATCGTGCTGTTGGGCTGGTCGCTGGCATTGTTGCTTGCGGCGCAGGCTCATCAGGGCAGCGTCG
>JBJHBY010000118.1:0-10356 GCA_050485745.1 Gammaproteobacteria bacterium
TGCCTGGCGTGGCCACATGCGTCGGGCCTGGCGACCTGCTCGCGGCCCTCGCGGACGCGGACGCGGTGGTCCTTGCTCTCGCACTGACCCCCGCGACCGAAGGTCTCGTCGACACGGAGGCCCTGACCGCCATGCGAGGACATGCATGGCTCGTGAACGTGGCCAGAGGCCGGCATGTCCGCACCGACGATCTCGTCCGGGCCCTGCGCGAGGAGCGCATCGGCGGAGCGGCCCTGGACGTGACCGATCCAGAGCCTCTTCCCCCGGGCCACCCCCTGTGGTCGCTTCCGAACGTGCTGATCACACCGCACGTGGGCAACACGCCCGAGATGGGGGCACGACTGTTGGCCGGCCGGGTGGCGGAGAACGTCCGGCGTTGGGCTGGCGGCGCACCTCTGCTGGGTGTCGTCGACATCGATCTGGGGTACTAACCCAGCAGCGACTGCTCTCGCGAGGCTGACCACGCCGACCACCCGGACCCGCCGCCACGAGGCGACGTTCCGGGGACGGATCAGCCGACCGGAATACGTGCCTTGAACGCGGGACGGGTCTTCTCGTACTCGGTGATGGCGTCCTCGTGCTCGAGCGTTAGTGCGATGTCGTCGAGGCCATTCACCAGACAGTGCTTTGTATGGGGATCGATGTCGAAGTGGGCCTCGATCACCTTTCCCGGATCGTCATGTGACACCCGGACCGTCTGCCCAGGAAGATCGACGGTGACCTCCACGGATGGATCCTCAGCTATGCGGTCGAGGATGCTGCGGACCGTGGTCTCATCGAGTTCGGCACACACGATGCCGCTCTTGGAGCAGTTCATGCGAAAGATGTCGGCGAAGCCCATGGCGATGATGGCACGGAACCCTGCCCCGTCCAGCGCCCAGGGGGCGTGCTCCCGCGAGGAGCCGCAGCCGAAGTTTTCCCGCGCCAGCAGGATCGCCGCGCCCTGGTAGCGCGGCTGGTTGAGGGGAAAATCCGGGTTCAGCGGGCGCTGGCTGCAGTCCTGCCCGGGCTGCCCCTCGTCGAGATAGCGCAGTTCGTCGAACAGGTTGGGGCCGAAGCCGCTGCGCTTGATCGACTTCAGGAATTGCTTGGGAATGATCAGATCAGTATCGACATTGGCCCGATCCATCGGCGCTACGATACCCTCGAGTATGGTAAACGGTTTCATGGTTTCAGGCCTCGTTGAATTCACGTACATCGACAAAATGACCGGCAATCGCCGCTGCCGCCGCCATCGCCGGGCTCACCAGATGGGTGCGACCGCCAAAGCCCTGGCGCCCCTCGAAGTTGCGGTTGGAGGTGGAGGCACAGTGCTCGCCGGGACCGAGCTTGTCGGCATTCATGGCCAGGCACATGGAGCAGCTGGGCAGGCGCCATTCCAGGCCAGCCTCGGTGAAGATGCGATCCAGACCCTCGGCCTCGGCCTGGGCGCGCACCTCACCGGAGCCGGGCACGACCAATGCCTGCTTCAGGGTGGGTGCCACCCTGCGCCCCCTGACCACAGCGGCGGCGGCGCGCAGATCCTCGATGCGGGAGTTGGTGCAGGAGCCGATGAACACCCGGTCGAGGCGGATATCGCTGATCGCCTGGCCGGGCTGCAGCCCCATGTATTCCAGCGCGCGCTCCGCGGCGCGGCGCTGCACCGGGTCGGCAAAATCCTCCGGAGCGGGCACGTGGCCATCGACCGAGGTGACCATCTCCGGTGAGGTGCCCCAGGTGACCTGTGGCTTGATGTCGGCGCCGTCGATCAGCACATCGCGGTCGAATACGGCGTCGGCATCACTGTGCAGGGTGCGCCACCAGGTCTCGGCCTGTTGCCACTGCTCACCGCGCGGTGCATACGGACGGCCGCGCACGTAATCGAGGGTGATGTCATCCACGCCGACCATACCGACCCGGGCCCCTGCCTCGATCGCCATGTTGCAGATGGTCATGCGCCCTTCCATGGACAGGCCGCGAATCACCGCGCCGGCAAATTCGATGGCGTGACCGTTGCCACCGGCGGTGCCGATAACGCCGATGATGTGCAGGATCACGTCCTTGGCTGTAACGCCGGGGCCGAGCTCGCCTTCCACGCGCACGCGCATGTTCTTCATCTTTTTCTGGATCAGGCACTGGGTGGCGAGCACGTGCTCGACCTCGGAGGTACCGATGCCGTGGGCCAGGGCGCCGAGGGCGCCGTGGGTGGCGGTGTGGGAGTCTCCGCAGACCACGGTCATACCGGGCAGGGTCAGGCCCTGCTCGGGGCCGACCACATGGACGATGCCCTGGCGACGGTCGTTGATGCGAAATTCGGTGATGCCGAAGCTGTCGCAGTTGTCGTCGAGGGTCTGCACCTGGATGCGCGAGACCTCGTCGCGAATCCCGTCGATGCCGGCAGCGCGCTCATCCACCGCGGAGGGCACGTTGTGGTCCGGCGTGGCGATGTTGGCGTCGATACGCCAGGGCTTGCGCCCGGCCAGGCGCAGGCCTTCAAAGGCCTGGGGCGAGGTGACTTCGTGCAGCAGCTGGCGGTCGATGTAGATCAGCGCGGTGCCGTCATCACGCTGCTTCACCAGGTGCGCGTCCCAGAGCTTGTCGTAGAGTGTCTTGCCGGCCATGGGTGCCTCTGTCGCAGGTTGCGGAGCCATAGGATGCAGGCTCGGTGAGGTGTATCTTATGGGGCGCCAATTGATAAAACAAATTCATATTTTTCATATCTATGATAAATTAATAGAATACATCTGCGGACGCGACGGGAACGACTTGCGGAACACCCCGGGGCACGGCGCGTGATCTGGCGTGGTGGTGCGGACGCTGGCCCCTGAGTCCGGTGTCGCCCGGCGCGTTGCGCCGGGCGATCCCCTGCGATGCTCACGCCCCGGCCTGCGCTGCGGAACTCAACCAAAATCGCTGTGCGATTTTCGGGATTCGGGAACCGTGGCCTGCGGCCCCGTTTCCAACAGTCCTCGCGCCGGGCGGCCGGGGCGCTACGCTTCTCGGCACCGGCTCTGATGGGACCAGCGTCCGCACCACCACGCCAGATCACGCGCCGTGCCCAAAGACGTGCGGCCACACGCTACATCCGTACGCAGGAGCCCCCATGGACACCCAATCCCTGCAGGCCTTCGTCGAAGTCGCAGAACGCGGCTCCTTCTCCATCGCGGCGGCGCAGCTGCACCTGACCCAGCCCGCGGTGAGCAAGCGCATTGCCAGCCTGGAACAGGAACTCGACTGCCGCCTGTTCGACCGTATCGGCCGCAGCGTCACCCTGACGGAGAGCGGCCGTGCCCTGCTGCCGCGGGCACAGCGCATCCTGCTCGACCTGCGCGACGCCGAACGCAGTCTGCAGGACCTGCGCGGTGGCGTGGCGGGGACGTTGAGCATGGGCATCAGTCACCACCTGGGCTTGCACCGGCTTCCGCCGGTGTTGGCGCAGTTCAGCCGTGATTACCCCGACGTACGCCTGGACATCGCGTTTCTGGATTCCGAGGAAGTCAGCAGCCTGGTGCAGCAGGGCCGGCTGGAACTGGGGGTGATCACTCTCGCCCCCAGTCAGTCAACGCTGGCGCAGATCCCGGTGTGGCGGGACGAACTGCGCGTCGCCGTCGCGCCGCAGCATCCACTGGCACCCGCGCAACCGACGACGCGTGCGCGCCCGGTGGATGTGGCGACGCTGAGCCGGCACCGGGCGATCCTGCCCGGCCTGAACACGTTTACCGGGCAGATCATCAGCCAGCTCTTCCGGCAGCAGCAGCTGCCTCTGGACATCGCCATGAGCACCCACTACCTGGAAACGATCAAGATGATGACCGCGATCGGCCTGGGCTGGAGTGTGCTGCCACGCACCCTGATCGACGACAGCCTGTGCGAACTGCGGCTGGCAGGGCAGAGCCTGAGCCGCGACCTGGGCTGCGTGCACCACCCGGAGCGCAGCCTGTCGAACGCCGCCCGGGCGTTTCTGGACACACTCAGGGCGGCGGCGGATCGACCAGCAGGTCGCTCACCCGGTCGACGTCCCTGAGCACTCCCGGGTCGGCGACGGCGAGCCGGTACAGCGCCTGCGGGTAGCGCTCGAGCAAGCCGCGGGCGCCACGATCACCGGTGAGCTGCGCGAGATCAGGATAAAAGCGGCGCCCGAACCCCACCGGGTGGCCGCGCTCGCCGCGATACTCCGGCACCACGATGGTATCGGGCGTCAGGGCGCAGGCAATGCTGCGAATGGTCTCCGCAAGCAACCACGGCATGTCGGCCAGTACCACCAGGCAGCCGCACCAGTGGCCGTGACCCTGAAGCTGGGCGACCGCGTCCGCCAGGCTGGCACCCATCCCCTCCTCCGCGCGGGCGGCACGCAACACCGATACGCCTGCGGGGACGCGCAGTGCGTCGTCCTCGCGCAGCACCAGGAATGGAGTGACACCAGCCTCGCTCACCCGGCGCAGCGCGCGGTCAAGCAGGCGCTCACCGCCCGCCAGCACCACCTCACGCTTGTCGCGCCCGAAACGACGGCTATGGCCGGCGGCAAGAACCAGGGCGGCGACGTCGCCGGGCAGAGCGGATTCAGGCACGCTGATGGTCGCCACGCTGGCGCAGGGCGGTCAGCTCGGCGAGGATGGCGATGGCGATTTCCGGGGGGCGCTTGCTGCCGATATCCAACCCCACCGGGGCGTGCAGGCGAGCGAGCTGGGTTTCATTGAGGTCGAGTGTGCGCAGGCGCTCGCGGCGCTTCTCCGAGGTGCGCATGGAACCCAGCGCACCGACATAGAACAGATCGCGGGTCAGGGCCTCCATCAGGGCCATGTCGTCGATGCGGGGATCATGGGTCAGGGTGATGACGATGCTGCGGGAGTCGGCGGCATGCTCGCGCACCACATCGTCGGGCATGCCCCGCAGCAGAGTGACGCCCGGCTCACTCCACTGGGCCACCATCTCCTCCCGGGGATCGCAGACCAGCACCCGGTAGTCCAGCATCAGCGCCAGCCGCGCCACCCACCGCGACAGTTCCCCCGCACCGACCAGCAACAACTGGAAGCGCGGCCCGAAATCCTGGCGCAGGTGAGTATCATCGATGCCGAGCGGCCCGGGTTGCGACACCGGCAGCAAGCGCCATTGACCGCTGCCGAGGTCAACTTCGCGACGCAGGCAGCGCCGCACCGCCAGTGCCTCAAGCAACTCACGCCACAACGCCAGTGCCGACTCATCGCAAGCACACGGCTCTACCAGCACTTCCAGGCTGCCACCACAGGGCAACCCGAGGCGTTCGCTGTCGGCGGCGGTGACCCCGTAGACCAGGCGCTGCGGCGCAGCTGCCGCGACTTCACCCCGGCGAATCGCGAGCAGCAATTCGTCCTCGACACAGCCGCCGGAAAGCGAACCCGCGACCTCGCCCGCATCGTTGCAGGCCAGCAGTGAACCCGCCGGTCGCGGCGAGGAACCCCAGGTGGTCACAATGGTGCACAACCAGGCGCGATGACCGGCCGCGAGCCATTGATACAGACGGGAGAGTACGTCGTGATCGAGGCTGTCCAAGGCCGGCTCCGCGTGTTCAGGGGAGCGGTATTATACGGCAAGACGGGAGACGGGAGACGGGAGATGCTAGACGCGAAACGCGAGATGCCAGACGCTGTACTCGAGCCGCTCTCCGGCGCAACCCGGTGAGAACTCGGGTTACGCCGGAGAGGATGCAGCCCTGCCCACGACACCTCGAAGTACCCGTGGCGGTACTTCAGCCGGGGTGGTGAGCCGGGTTACGCCGCGTTGCGGCTGGCGGCAGGGTGGAAAACGGCGCAGCCTTTTCCACCCGATGACGCCCCCGCCCCTCACCTTACGCCTGACACTCCCGCCCAGCGTCTCGCGCTTAGCGTCTTGCGTCTTGCCCCTTGCATCTCGCGTCTTGCCCCTTGCGTCTTGCGTCTTGCATCTCGCGTCTCACCTCCCCCCTACCAGCGGTAGATGCCCTGGAGCGCGATGGAGCGATCGCGCTCGATCATGCCATAGTGGCTAACGGTGTCGAACAGGCGATGGGCCAGCGGCGTATCCGAGGCATAGGACACGATCTTTTCATTGGTCAGGTTGCGCCCCACCAGGGCCAGCTCCCAGCCGCTGTTCATGCCGGCGATGGCCAAACGGGCATTGACCCGGGTATAGCCATCCTGGCGCACGCGGTTGTCGAGGTTCTGCGACGGGTGGTAGTCATCGGTGTAGATCAGGTCGATGTTGCCGCGGAACTCGATGTTCTCCGACAGGGGCGCCTGGAACAGGGCGGAAATATTGCCGCTCCAGTCCGCCACGTACTGGTTGGTCTTGCCCTTGTAATTGCAGTTCACACCATCAGGTGCATCGGGTGTCTGCCCCTGCACACACTGGCCATTCGGGTAATCCTTGAACTCGAAGTCCAGCCAGGCCAGGGAGCCCACCAGAGTGAGGTAGCTGTTGACCCTGAAGCGGCCGTCGATCTCGACGCCGTATGCCTCGGCCTCGGCGGCATTGCCAACATTGAAGCCGAATACGCCGTCATAGATGCTGACCTGTAGGTCCTTGTACTCGGTGTAAAAGGCTGCAACATTCAGCTCAGCGCGGCCACCAAGAAGGCGCGTCTTGGCCCCAATTTCGAAATTGCGAGCCTTTTCATCGTCATATTCGAAGGAGCCCGCGAGGACACTGGCGGGGGCGGAATTGGAGCGAGCGTCAAACCCACCCGATTTATGGCCTTCGGTGAAACTGGCATAGAGCAACACGTCTTCGTTGAAATCGAATTCGACACCAAGCTGGGGTGAGAACTTCTTCTTGCGCCGGGAATCGCGTAGCTCATGCTGCTGAACAGCGAACAGCCCGGGCATCAGAGCGTCCAGAATCTGGAGATTCAAGGCATCCAGAGGAGACCCGTCCATACCGGTAAACACCAGCTCCCTCGAACCATTCTTCTTCTCATCGGAGTAGCGCACACCCCCACTGACCCTGAACTGATCCGTGACATTCCAGGTCACCTGACCAAACACCGACCACAGCCGGGTATCCTGTTCAAACCAGCGTGGCACCGCCAGGTTCGCAAAAGCCGCTGCAGCAGCCGCTCCGGAAATCGGGATACCTGGGTCACTATCAACCACGTTGCCAACCACGGGCGGTATCACACTCCCCGTCGGCACCACAAAGTTATCCCGGAAATCGAGATCACTGCGCTGGAAATAGGCACCGGTGATGTACTCGAAGGTCTGCCCCGCCGGGGAGACGAGCCGGATCTCCTGGCTGAACTGCTTGAAGTTTTCCTGCGAGCGCAGGGTGAACAGGTTGGCGCCGGTAAAGTCGCAATCACAGTGCTCGTCGTAGTCGTAGTTGAGGTAGCCACTGATGAAGGTCAGGGTATGGTCACCGAGGGCGACGTTCACGTTCAGGGTGACATTCTCGACATCGTTGTCACTGCGGTCGCCATTGGAGGAGCGGCGGAAATCCTGACGATTGTTCAGAACCGATGGATCCTGGCCAAACGAATTCACAAGAATCTCGCTGTAGTTGAGACCGCCCAGCAGGGGGTTGGTCGACGGCTCGTCATTGATGATTTCGATCTGGCGACCCTTGACGTCAAAGGTGCTGCGCTCGTACTTCAGCATCACATCCACGTCCTCACTGGGGCGCCAGTCGAGGATCAGGCGACCGGTACGCTCGTCTCGCCGCGGCTCGTCCTGCCCCAGGGTGAGGTTGCGAATGTAACCGTCCATGTTGCGTTTGCGGAACGCGAATCGCGCACCGAGGGTTTCGGTGACGGGGCCGGACAGCACCAGGTCGTAGACCTGCTCATTGTGCTTGGGTTCGTGCAGCACCGACACCATGCCCTCGAACTCGTCACCCGGGCGACGGGTGCTGATGTTCAGGGCACCGGCGATACTGTTCTTGCCGTAGAGGATATTCTGCGGCCCACGCAATACCTCGACACGCTCCAGGTCGAGAAATGGCGCACGCGACAGCTGGGCACGGCCGTAGTACACGCCGTCGACATACATACCCACGGACTGCTCGAAACCCTGGTTGATACCGGAGCCGATACCGCGGATGTAGATATTGGTACCGATGCCCGTCTCGGACATGGTCAGGTTGGGTACGTAGGCTTGCAGATCCTCAATGCGATCAATTCCGGATTCGAACAGCTTGTCCCCGGAAATCGCACTGACCGAAACCGGCACATCCTGCAGACTCTGCTCGCGGAACTGCGCCGTGACGACTATTTCCTCCAGCACATTGGGTTGGGCGATCACTGTGCCTGCCCCACCCATACCGGCGCTGAATGCCGCCACTGCCACCGCCATACGACGGACTTTCGCTCTTGCGCTACGCATCGTTCCTCCCTGCCCAAGCGGGCTTGCCATAATCCAGGCTCGTTATCGTTCTTTAATGCCGGCAGGGGGAGAAACCCGAAATTCCCCTGAGGGCAACTTCAAACTTCCTTGACCTGATTTGATTCTAGGGGATGAAAAAAAAATGTAAACAACAACCGGTTTCACAGCTGTCGCATAATGTAAAACCAATGGAAAAGCCGCGCGCCGTTCGGGGATAAATCTGGTTCGGAAGAGCGCAGCTGACTCAGAAAATACCCAGGGCAACTCCCGCAGCCAGTGTCTGCCCGAGCTCCTCGCAGCGCTGCAGCGCAGCGGCATCGGGCTCGCCGAGAACAATCAGCGGCTCCGCCACCAGGCGCAACGGGTAACCGCGCGCGATACGTTCAACCTGACGCACCGCATTGCGGCCATCATTGCCCGCGCTGACGAACAGGCTGTAGGGCAAATTCAGGGCATGTGGCTGTGCCGGGTAAAAGGTGCGGTCAAAAAAATCCTTGAGGCCACCGGAGATGTAGCCGAGATTCTCCGGCGTACCGAACAACAGGGCATCAGCGGCCAGCAGGTCGGCAACCCCGGCCTCCATGGCGGGCAACAGGCGCGCTTCAACACCCTCCTCGCGACGGGCGCCCCGCAGTACCGCCTGTGCCAGGCGCCGGGTGCGCCCGGATTGCGAGTGGTACACGACCAGTAGTCGCTTCATGCCGGCACCACCCATTGAGCGCGATACTCCACGCCTCAGGCCAGGCTGCGCTGCAGAAACCCGAGCAGGCCCTTCCAGGCCTGCACCGCCGCCCAGGGCTCGTAGCCATCGCGCTGCGAGCACATGAACCCATGCCCGGTGCGCGGATATCCACGCAACTCGTAGTCGGCACCACAGGCCTGCAAGCCGGCGCAGGTCGCTGCGACAGCCTGTGCCGGAATAAACGCATCCTGTGCCGCATAATGCAGTTGCAGGGGTATCTGCAGGCGCTCCAGACGATCGAGCTGGTGTTCAATGCCTCCGCCGTAGAAACAACTCGCGCCGGCAAGCCGCCCGCCACGCTCGCAGGCGGCGACAAAGGCCAGCATCCCCCCCATGCAAAAACCCACGGCGCCCACATTCAGGCCTCGGGGCACCTCCCGCAGAACCGTATCAATATCCACCAGTACTTCGTCGATCCGCAGGGCCCGATAGCAGGCGAGCGCCGCATCAATCGATGCCATGTCAAACTCCAGGCCATCCCCCTGGCGATGATAGAGATCCGGCGCCAGCGCCAGGTAGCCCTCGTCCGCAAGACGCTGGCAGATGTCGCGCATATGCGCGGTCAGACCAAATGCCTCCATCAGCACGATGACCGCTGCCCGGGGCGTGGCTGCGGGTTGTGCCCGATAGATCCTGAATGCTGCCATCAGTTGCCCTCCAGCCTTCGATCCGCTGCGGGAAAGTCATCGAGGCGACGACTGTTGGCCTCGCCCCAGAACGCCTGCATGTCAACGATGCGCCCCTCTGCATCCACACGAAAGACGTCGATGATCTCCGTCACGGCCCAACCGGAGCGCCGCTGCATGCCGCAGACAAACGGAAAGGCAATGGCATTACCGGCCAGGCGCAGGGCACCGGTACGACGCGCCCGCAGGGGCTGCGCCAGGGCGCGACCGTAGAACGCCCGGATCGCGTCGATGCCCTCGACGGCGCCACTGCCGACCGGATCTTCAAGACGCGCCGCGGGATGGAACAGACTCGCCGCGGCGGCGGCGTCTCCGCGCTGCAGCGCGTCCAGATAGGCATCGACCAGGGCGGTCGCGGTGTGCAGGTCCATGTTTCGTTCAGCCTCGTCGTCCACGCTGCCGCGGCCCTCGCGCACGGCCCCACAGCTTCTTGTTGTTAAGGCACCTCTGATCAATTCGGCAATGACTCAGCGGAGCCTCTGACGTACACTGGCGAGGCGCAGCGCGAAGGTCAAGGGTTGCTCTCCTTGACGAGCGTTGCAACGACGTCCAGTGTGCGCCAGAGGCCCGCCCTTCGGGGCCTTGCGTTGATCCGCCTGACCGCGGTGAGGTGACAATA
>JBJHBY010000119.1:0-10336 GCA_050485745.1 Gammaproteobacteria bacterium
AGGGAAAAGATTACGACCGCCATCTGGCGGGAAGAACCGGAGCCTGACAACCGGTTCGCTGCAGCCCGGTGCTATTGCGCCGGGTTTGACGTTTATGGCGACCTGTTGGGCAAGGCCTCCTGGGCCGAGTACCTCTACCTGTTGTTCAAGCTGGACCCGCCCTCGAGGGACCAGGCCGCACTGCTGGAACTGTTGGCCGTTGCTCTGGCCAACCCCGGTCCCAGGGATCACAGCGTCCGCGCGGCCATGAATGCCGGCGTGGGTGGCTCCACGTCGGCTTCGGCGCTGATGGCGGCCATCGCCGTCGGTGCCGGCAATCTCGGGGGTGGCCGCGAGGTGTTCAAGGCGATGGAAGCCTGGCAAGCCTGTGGCACCGATCTCGCCGCCTGGCGCGCATTCGTCGAGAACCCGCCGGAGGAGCCGGTGGACGTCTGGTTGCCCATGGAGCACGTGCCTGGCTTTGACCCGCATGGCGCCTCCTGTGCGACACCGGTTCGCCAGACGCTGGCAAGGCTCGCCAGTCTGGACGGCTGCCTACACCTGCAATGGCTGGTCAAACACCGCGCCGAGCTGGAAGCGGTCGCCGGGCTCCCACTCGCCATGTCGGGCGTGGCCGCCGCTGCCCTCTCGGATCTCGAACTCTCCCCGGAGCAGGGTGAAATGCTCTATTTGCTGCTGCGCCTTCCCGGAGCTGCTGTCCATGCACTTGAGCAAGGCCAGAAGGGCTGGGCCCGCTATCCCTTCTTTGGTAAAGGCTTGCACCTGACCAACGACCCGGGACCCTGGACAGGAGAGACCTCATGAAAAAAGGGCCGGAATTGCTGGACAGCTTCGAGGACCACTGGGAAACCGACATCGGCGCCTGGTTTCCGGGTGAGCGGGTGGTGTATCGGGGTAGGGATCTGCTTAGAGAGTGCCGTCATTACTCGTGGCTTAAATTAGTAGCGTTGGCCTTGCTGGGCAAGGAGCTGGATGAAAAGGCCCTGGAACTATGGAACACGGCTTGGGTGTTGTGTGCTAGCTATCCGGAGCCGAGATTATGGAACAATAGGGTTGCTGCTTTGGCAGGGACTACCAGGAGTACTGCCGCTCTCGGCATCACGTCGGCTAATGCCGTATCCGAAGCAAAGACCTATGGAAGGCGGGCAGATATTCGAGCGATTACCTTCCTTTACACCCTGAGGGAGGCGGTCGAACGCGGCGAAGACTTGGGTGAAATCGTTGATTTGCAGTTGAAGAAAGATCGATCAATCCCCGGCTTTGGGAGGCCGGTAACGAGTAAGGATGAGCGTATCGATCCGTTGCTCGAAAGGGCCCGCGAGCTGGGCTTTGGAAGTGGACCATATCTAAATCTTGTTTATTCAATTCAGGATCATCTTGATAGAAATCGAAAGCGATTCAAGATGAACGTCGCTGTGATCACTGCAGCACTGTTCGCAGATATTGGTTTTTCGCCAAGGCAGTATTACATCGGGACCGTTTTATGTTTTTCAGCGGGAATGATTCCCTGTTACATGGATACCTGTTCTAAGGAGGAGGGGGCCTTCTTTCCGTTGGGAACGGACAGAATTAACTATACTGGTGAACCATGTCGAGTCTGGGGATAACGATAATGCAGACCATAATGATGGTTTTATTTTTTTGCATTGTTTGGTTCCATACCGCTTCTTCATTTGCTCAGTCGATGATGGAAGAGGACCTTTTAAGTATTTATGGGGATGAAGAGTTTATTACTATCGCTACAGGTAGTGTCCAACCCCTATCAAAAGCTCCCGCCGTTGCATCAATAATTACTGCAGAAGATATAAAGCGGCTAGGCGCCAAAGATATTGATGATGTTCTCAGAACCGTGCCGGGGCTGCATGTGTCCTACGACACGCTTGGCTTCAACCCGATTTACACATTTAGAGGGATCTACTCCAGCTTTAACCCTCAAGTACTCATGCTGGTGGATGGCATGCCGCTGACCAACCTTTTCCATGGCGATCGCAGCCAGTTTTGGGGAGGGATGCCGGTTGAGGCGATTTCACGAATTGAGGTTATTCGAGGTCCCGGATCTGCATTGTATGGTTCTGATGCGTTTGCTGGAGTAATCAATATCATCACCAAGAATGCCTCCAATGTTGACGAGGGTTTCACATCGGGCTTAACTGCTGGTTCTTATGATCGATATGAGGGCTGGGTATCGGGCCGAAAGGATTTTGGCGATGTAAAGCTTGTTTTCACGGGTGAATATTCTCAAGATCGCACTGAGTACGGCCGAATTGATGTCGACTCCCAAGCAGTTTTAGATTCTTTCATCGGCACGAGCGCATCCTTGGCACCAGGCCAAGCCACGGCTGATCGCGAACGGGTGGACATACGAATGTCGGCCTCAGTGGATCGTTGGCTCCTGAATGCCGGTCATCAATACCGATCAGGAGATGGGTCGCTCGGGATCGCCGAGTCGCTGGTTGTCGGCAATCGATTCGTGAGTAATCGGACCAATGTGGCTTTGGGTTTCGAGGATTCAGAGTCTATCGATGACTGGAACATCAAGGGAACGCTCAGTTATCTCCATACTACCGTCGAAACCAGGGGGGACATTATGCTTTTCCCGCCCGGCTCAGCGCCGTTTTTGGATGATAATGGTATTCCCGTGGGGGTCTTCATCGATGGTGTTTTCGGAAATCCCGAAACCTATGAGCATCATTTTCGGGGGGATTTTTCGGCACAATATTCAGGGTTTCTTGGTCATCAGCTGACTTTCGGAGCGGGTTACTACACGGTGATCTCTACAAAGTTAGAGAGCGGAAAAACTATGGGGTCGACCCTGCCACGGGAGCACCCATTGCGCCAATTGGTTTTGACGCAGTTAGCGGCTTGCCAATTTTTGGGCGCAATATGATCGATGTTTCAGATACTCCATTAGTCTTTCTGCAAGGAGGAACCCGCAAGAACCGCTACTTTTTTGTTCAAGATATATGGGAGGTAGCCAGCGGCTGGGAGTTGACTGCCGGGCTCCGATACGATGACTATTCAGACTTTGGGTCCACAGTAAACCCCAGAGCAGCGCTGGTTTGGTCAACTGCGAGAGACCTTACAACCAAGTTTTTATATGGGCAAGCGTTCCGTGCCCCCGCCTTCGCTCAGACTCGAGCTATCAATAATCCTTCTGTACTAGGCAATCCTGATCTGGATCCCGAAACCTTGCACAGCTACGAAATTGCCTTTGATTATCGTCCCAGGCCCAATATTAATCTATTGCTCAACGTCTTCTACTATGAGTGGGAAGACATCATAAATTTCGTTCCCGACGCGAATGAGCTGACTCGAACTGCCCAAAATTCAGGAGAACAAGTCGGAAAGGGTGTCGAACTTGAAGCCAACTGGAAAGTGACCCCATCGTGGACGCTTTCAGGCAACTTTGCCTATACCAGCGCGGAAGACAGAACGACGGGTGCCGATGCCGCGAGTTTTCCTACCCGTCAGCTCTATCTACGTTCTTTTTGGAGCCTCGATGATGGCTGGTCGGTGAATCTGCAGGCGAGCCATGTGGGCGACAGGCGTCGTGCCCACAATGATCCCCGCCGGAGTATCGACGATTACACGCTGGTCGATCTCACCGTGCGAAAGACCATCACCCCTGCGGTTCAGGCGGCCCTGTTGATCAAGAACCTGCTGGATGAGGATGCCCGGGAGCCCACGTCCATGGCTGATCCGGTGCCGGCCATCCCCAATGACTTACCGTTGCCGGGCCGCACCATCCTCGGCGAACTGCGGTTTTCCTTTTGAACACCGGTTGTCTAATGAGGCGGGTGCTTGCGAGGGCGGGGTGGGACCGGTCGGGTCGCGATCACACCCAGTCGTGGCAGCGGCTGTTTTCCAGTCTTCTCTGTGTCCTGCCGCTGCTGGTGTTCGCCTCGGAAAGCCAGCCCCGTGCCGTGGTGCTGTACCCGGATATGCGTCAGCCCTATTCGAAGGTTTTCGAGGACATCATCAGCGGCATTTCAGTGGGTTTTTCCGGTGAGATCATCAGGGCACCTCTCCAGGACGGCGGTGATTTCGCCGGACAGACGTGGACGGCCAACAATTCCCCGGACGTGATCATTGCTCTTGGCAACCGGGGCTACGAAGCAGCCCGCGACCTCGGGATTGTCGACGTGCCCGTGGTGCTCGCCGGCGTATCCGAGACCGGATCACACGCATATTCGGGGATTGCCGTCCTGCCCGATCCGGCTGTGGTGCTGGCGCGCCTCAAACTGTTGGCGCCCCGGGTTACCCGGGTTCACGTGCTGGTGCGCGAGGACGGCGATGGTGAATACAATCGCCTGATCCGTGAGGCGGCGGATTCGGACCGGCTGCAGACCGTCGTGCACGCCTGTGCCGATTTTCGCGATTGCGCCCGGGCGGTACGCGATATCACCGAGTCCAACCCCGGGCGCACTGATGCGCTCTGGCTGGCGGACCCCGGTGCGGTGGATAACACCATACTCGGGCTGATACTGGAGAACGCCTGGCGTCAGCGGTTCGTGGTGCTGTCCAACAATCCGGCGCATGTACGTCGCGGGGTGCTGTTTGCGCTGTACCCCAACAACCAGAAGATGGGAGAGACGCTGGGCGGCATGGCCAACCGGGCGGCCGCCAACGGCTATCAGCCGGAGGGCATACTACCCTTGCAGGATGTCAGTCTTGCGGTCAACCTGCGTACCGGGAGTCATATCGGTCTGATATTCGATCGCAATGTGCGCAATCAGATCGATCTGGTGTTTCCGACGGATTGAGGAACCATAATCATGAAAAGTCTCAGATCCGCGTTCAGGAACCTTCGCTTCTGGCACCAGCTGGCCATCGTGAACGGCCTGGGTATTCTGGTCCTTGCGCTGGTGACGTCTGTGGTGGTGTCTTCCATGTCTTCGGCCAGTGTACGTACGCAACTGGTCGATCAGGGCCTTCAGGTTGCGGAATCCCTGGCGGCGCAAAGCAAGGTTGCCCTGCTGTATCGCAGTGCCGACATCGGCGCCGAAATTTCCGACGCCACCGTGAATTTCCCCGATGTCATTGGCGCCGGCATCTTCACCGTACAGGGTGAGACCGTGTTCTCGAGCCTTCCCGAAACGGAGCTTGGGCGGGTGCCATTCGATCCCGAGGCCGAGGGCGCATCGCTGGCGGACGAAACGATCTCCAGCTGGGTTTTCGTGGCTCCGGTGATTGTCGGTGCCACGGGCGACCCTTACGACCTGGGTTTTGCCATCGAGACCAACAAGGAGCTGGTGGGTTTCGTCGTGGTCGAGATGTCGAAGGACAGCCTTCAGGTTCTTGGGCTTCGTATCCTGCAGAGCAATATCCTGGTTTCCCTGGCTGTTGCATCATTGCTGCTGATGGTGCTGATCCTGTGGTCGCGACGCCTGACGTCGCCGGTGGAGCGACTGTCCGAACTGATGCATAGGGCGTGTGGCGGCGAGGAGTGGCTGCGTTCGAGCGTCGGCGGAGCCCGCGATATCGCGTCCATGCAGGAAGCCTTCAATACCATGATGGAGTCTCTGGAGCGCCGCAATATGGAGTTGCGCCACGCTCGGGATGTGGCGCTGGATTCGGCGCGTACCAAGGGAGAATTTGCCGCCAACGTAAGCCATGAGTTGCGCACGCCCATGAACGGCATTCTCGGTATGCTCGATCTGCTGGCCACCATGGGCCTGACTCACAAGCAGCAGGAATATGTGGTGACCGCGCGCCGCTCCGGTGAATCATTGCTGGCTCTGATCGACGATATCCTGAGCTTTTCCAAGGTCGATGCAGGCATGCTCACCCTGGAGCCGGAGGACTGCCAGGTCGAGGAAATTCTCGATGAAGTGATGACTCTGGTGGGCAATGAGGCCCTGAAAAAAGGTCTCGACGTGGGCTATGTGCTGCCGGAAGATGTGCCGCGAATGGTGCATCTCGACAGTGCCAAGCTGCGACAGATTCTCGTCAATCTGGGCGGCAATGCTGTCAAGTTTACTGAAAAGGGCGAGATCGCGATTCGTGTCGAGCTGCTGGAGCTGGACGGTCAGGGGCGCATGCTGCGGTTCGAGGTCAGCGATACCGGCATCGGCATCCCGGTCGAGGCCCACGCGCAGATATTCCAGGCCTTTACCCAAGTGGACGCCTCCACCACACGGACGTTCGGTGGCACCGGTCTCGGTCTGGCTATCGCGAAGGAACTGGTGGGCGTCATGGGCGGTGACATCCGGCTGTCCAGTCAGGTGGGCACTGGCAGTACCTTCTGGTTTACCGTGCCGCTCAGGGAAGCCGGCAGCTTGCCGGCGCGGCAACAGGTTCACGCCGTCGATTTCTCGGAGCGCGAGGTGCTGGTTGTCGAGAGCAGTACCCTCATCACCGATTTCCTGCGCGCCGAGTTTTCCAACCTGGGCATCGACGCCAAGTTCTTCGATCGAGGCATCGATGGCTTGAGTTACCTGCGTCTGCTGGGTGATCGCCCGGCGCTGGTGTTCATCGGTGAGGAAATGCGCGACCTCAAGGCCATCGACCTGGTGACGCTGCTCGAGCGGCCGATCAGTGACGAAACGCTCATTCCCGTGGTGTTGCGCAACCCGTGGTCGAGCAATTTTCAGGAGGGGCAGCCCGGCAAGGTGCGTATTCTCAACAAGCCGCTGCGTTCCCAGAAGGTGTACGAGATCTTCTCGTCGATCCTCCACGCCCAGCCGCAGGCCACTCCCTTGCCAGCTCATGCCGAGCAGCCGCTGGGCTTCGATGTGCTGGTGGTGGATGACAACCCCAGCAATCAGCTGGTGGCGGTGGGCATGCTGGAAAAACTCGGCTGCTCCAGCACGGTTGCTCATTCCGGCAAGGAAGCGCTCGAGATGGTCACCCGCAAGCGCTATGACCTGATTCTCATGGATTGCCAGATGCCGGTGATGGATGGCTTCGAAGCCACGCGACAGATCCGGCTCCTCGAGGGCGATGGACCCCACATGGCCATCATGGCCATGACCGCCAATAATCGCCCCGAGGATGTGCGCAAGTGTATCGAGGGTGGGATGGATGACTTCCTCGGCAAACCGCTGCGCCTCGAGACTCTGCGCGAAAAGATCACCCATTGGCTTGGCCACGGTGTGGCCGACGATTCGGACAGTGACAGCAGCCGCGATGCCATAGCGCCGGGACAGGTACTCGATACCCACGTTCTGGGAGAGCTGCGTGATTCGGTCGGTGAGGTCTACGGTGCCATGCTGGGGGCGTTTCTGGAAGACACGCCGGTGTACATTGCCTCGCTGAAAGTCGCCGCGGCCGAGGGCGACCTCAACCAGGTGCGCGATCTTGCTCACACCATCAAGGGCAGCGCCGCCAACTTCGGCGCCCGTCAGCTGGTGGAGTGCGCCCGACGGCTGCAGGAGTGTGCGGAGCAACAGCTGGAGGCCGACTACAGCCTGCTGATCCAGAAACTGCACAAGGCCTTTGGCCTGTTGCGGCGGGCGCTTGAGTCGCTGGACGACGCCCAGGCCGTCAGTGCCAGGAGCGAGTCCACGCAGCTGCGCATTCTGGTCGTGGATGACGACCGCTCCATGCGGATTGCCCTGTCCAACGCCGTTGCGCAGGATGGCTATCTGCTCGATCAGGCCGGCAACGGTCAGCAGGCGCTGATGCTCTGTCAGCGCAAGATGCCGGACCTCATCCTGATGGACGCACTCATGCCCGAGATGGATGGCTTCACCGCCTGTCGCATGATCCGCGACATGCCGGGTGGTGCCGAAGTGCCGATCCTCATGATCACGGGGCTCGAGGACGAGAACTCCGTCGTGCGCGCCTTTTCGGCCGGCGCCACCGACTATGTGCCCAAGCCGGTGCACTTTTCGGTGCTGCGGCAGCGCATGGCCCGGCTGCTCCAGGCAAGCAAGGCCGAGCAGCACGTCAAGAAGCTTGCCTATTACGATACCCTCACCGGTCTGCCCAACCGTACCAACCTCATGCAGAGTCTGAAGGTGGCGCTCAATCGCGCGGTCATCAACTCATCCCGGGTGGCGGTTCTTTTTCTGGATCTTGACCGCTTCAAACTGATCAACGACACCCTCGGCCACGACGCGGGTGACCTGCTGCTCAAGGCTGTCGCGGACCGTATCCGGCGTTGTGTGCGGGAGAATGATTTCGTCGCTCGTCTCGGTGGCGATGAATTTACCGTCGTGCTGCAGGATGTGGTGTCGCTCGACCACATTGCACAGGTGGCCGAAAAGATCTGTCACAGCATCTCCAGTCCGTTCGTGTTTCTGCAGCAGAAGATGTTCCTCTCCACCAGCATCGGAATTTCGTTGTTCCCCGATGACGCGGACGACGTGACGACCCTGCTCAAGCATGCGGACTCGGCGATGTTTCGCGCCAAGGAAAACCGCAATGAATACTCCTTCTACAAGCCCGGCATGGAGGACGAGATCGCACGGCGCATCGAACTGGAGAACGATCTGCGCCAGGCTGTCAGCGACAATGCACTGACCCTCTATTACCAGCCGCAGTTTGCCGCGGACGGTGACAGAATGATCGGTGTTGAAGCGCTGTTGCGCTGGGATCACCCGAGCCTGGGGGTGCTCACGCCGGACAAGTTCATCCCGCTCGCCGAGGAGTCCACCCTTATCAACGATATCGGACTGCAGGTGGTGCGCAAGGCGTGTCGACAGGCTGCCCAGTGGCACCGTCGCGGGCATCGGCTGCGCATAGCCGTGAACCTGTCGGCGAAGGACCTGCAGGCGGTGGGCATGCAGGATCGCCTCAATGAGATCATTCGGGACGAGGGCGCCGATCCCTCGATGCTGGAGTTCGAGATTACCGAAACGGTTCTGTTGGAAAACCCGGACCAGACCATCGAGGAACTGCAGCGGTTCAGGGCGATGGGCATTACCCTTGCCATCGACGATTTCGGCAGCGGTTACTCGTCCCTCAACTACCTGCGTCGGTTGCCGGTCGACCTGATCAAGATTGATCGCTCCTTTGTCAGCGATGTGGATGTGCACCCGGATGACCGCTCGCTGGTGGAGGGTATCGTCGCGCTGGCCCACAGCATGGGCATGAAGACCGTTGCCGAGGGCGTGGAAACCCAGGCGCAGCGGGATCTGCTCATCGAACTCGGCTGTGACTATCTTCAGGGATACTATTTCTCGCGACCGCTCGGCATCGAGGAGTTCGAGCAACGGTTTCTCGACAAGGGTCGGAATCCGCGCCTGACAGTGGTAAATTGATCCTTTCAGCGCAGGTTCTGCCCATGAGTCAGTTTTTCGTCATTCACCCGGATAACCCTCAACAACGGCTGATTCATCAGGCCGCCGAGATCGTGCGCGCGGGCGGGGTGGTGGTATACCCCACCGATTCGGCCTATGCCCTCGGTTGTGGAATCGGGGACAAGGCTGCCGTGGATCGCATCCGGCAGATCCGCCAGCTGGACAAGCGACACAATTTCACGCTGGTCTGCCAGGACCTGTCACAACTGTCCACCTACGCTCGTGTCAGCAACCAGACGTACCGCGCGCTGAAGACCCTGACACCGGGCCCCTTCACCTTCATCCTCGAGGGCACCGGTGAGGTGCCGCGACGCCTGATGCACCCCAAGCGCAAGACCATCGGCCTGCGGGTGCCCGACAACGCCATCAGCCAGGCACTGCTGGCCGAGTTGGGCGAGCCCATGATGAGCGTCACGTTGATCATGCCCGGGGAGGAGCTGCCCCTGACGGACCCCTACGAGATCCGTGACCGGCTCGAGGCCCACGTGGATCTGATCATCGACGGCGGTTACTGCGGCCTTGAGCCCTCCACGGTGCTCGACTTTACTGGTGATTTGCCGGAACTGGTGCGTCAGGGGCAGGGGGATGCCTCGGCGATCCTGCCCTGAGCGCCCAGGCGCTGGGTGATTCACCGTTGGTCATGGTGGTGGCCCTTCGCCTATAATGGTTGATCGTTCTTCAGCCGAGCAGTTGCCGTGAGTCAGTCGCAAGAACCCAACGAAACCGGCAGCCTGATCCCGCCCCAGCGGCCGGACCAGCGGGAAATGCCCTTCGCCATGGTGATGGGACAGGCGGTGACCGAGCTGCCCCGAGACCTGTATATCCCCCCCGACGCGCTGGAGGTCTTTCTCGAGGCCTTCGAGGGTCCGCTGGATCTGCTGCTGTATCTGATCCGGCGTCAGAACATCGACATCCTCGAAATCAACGTGGCCGAAATCACGCGCCAGTACATGACCTACATCGAGATGATGCAGGCCATGCAGTTCGAGCTGGCCGCGGAATACCTGCTGATGGCGGCCATGCTGGCCGAGATCAAGTCGCGCATGTTGCTGCCGCGCCAGCCGGTCATGGAGGTGGACGAGGGCGACCCC
>JBJHBY010000120.1:0-10187 GCA_050485745.1 Gammaproteobacteria bacterium
GCAGCAACACCGGGCCCAGCAGGGCCACCCGCGCCAGGGCATCCGGGGTCGCCTCCAGGTGCAGCACCAGCACGGTGAACAACAGCCACAGCGGCAATACCAGCAACAGCAGCAGCGCGGCGCAGGCCAGCAACTTGCCCCAGAGCAGGCGGCGCGGCGGCACGCCCTGGGCCAGCAGCTGGCGCAGGGTGCCCGCCTCGCGCTCCGCGCTCACCGAGGACGCGGCCCAGGCGAGCAGCAGCAGCGGTAACAGCGCGCCGAGCAGAAAGCCCGCGTTGAGCGGTGCAAAGCGTCGCCACTCACCGCTGTCCCGGGCCGGGCGATACTGTGCCTCGTTCTGTCGGTGCGCCTCCATCCACACCGTCAGGCCCACCTCGGCATCGATACCGGGCTCGAAGTAGGCCAGCGCGCCGCGCGGACGAAAGGCGTAGATGCCATAGTGGGCCGCGGCGTGCGGGTGCTTTTCGCCCTGCTCCAGCCAACGCTGCTGTTCCTGCCCCTGGGCCGCAGTCTGTGCCGCGGTGTATTCGCGCAGCTGCTGGTAACCCGACAGCGCCGCGGCCACCACCAGCAGCAGGAGCAGCGTTGCGAGGATGCGCAGGCGGCCATCCCGCGCCGCCTCGGTCAGCTCCTTGCGGACAATCACCGCAATCACGGCGGCATGCTCGGGTCCGCGCGGCGCACGCTGTGCAGATACAGTTCCTCAAGGTGTGCGGCGGTGAGCGCATCCCCCGCCAGTTCCTCCACAAGACGCCCGCCGATAAGGATGCCGATGCGGTGCGCCACCTCCCGCGCACGGAACAGGTCATGGGTCGCCATCAGGATGCCGACACCCCGCTCGCCCAAGGCGCGCAGGCTGTTGCCGAACTCCCGGGCCGCCGCGGGATCGAGGCCGGAGGTGGGCTCATCCAGTAGCATCACCGGCGCACGACGCGCCAGGGCAATGGCGATACCCACCTTCTGTCGCATGCCCTTGGAATAGCCCGCTACGGGCCGGTGGAACGCGGCCTCCGCCAGGCCGGCATCGCGCAGGCAGGCTCCGAGGTCGGCGTCGTCGCCCGGGCCGGTGCCGAGCTGATGGAAATACGCCAGGTTCTCCAGGCCGCTCAGGCGCGGGTACAACTGCACCTGCTCGGGGATATAGGCAATGCGTGCGCGCGCGGTGAGCGGTTCGCGCAGTACATCGACCCCGGCCACCTCGATGCCGCCCGCATCCGGCGCCACAAAGCCCAGCAGGCTGCCGATGGTAGTGCTCTTGCCGGCCCCGTTGGGGCCGAGCAGGCCGTAGATCTCACCGGGCGCGACCGTGAGATCCAGCCCGTCGAGGGCGGTGGTCGCGCCGTAGCGCTTGTACAGACCGCTGATCCGGATCATTGCTGTTCCACTGCTCCGCTTCTTCTTCTTCGCTTCTTCGCTTCTTCGCTTCTTCGCTTCTTGGCTTCCTGGCTTCCTGGCTGCTCCACGACTGCGCCCGTCGCCGCCGGGCGGGTGTCATTCGAGACAGGCCCCATGGCGGGTAATCAGAAGCGATACGCCGCACCCAGCTTCACCGTACGACCACGCTCGTTGATGGTGGTCAGGTGGCGACGATAGGTCTGGTCGGTGAGATTGTCGACGGCGAGGTCGATGCTCCAGGCCTCATCCGGGCGCCACATCAGGAACAGATCCACCACTCTGTGACCGTCAGTGGGTGATGCACTGTGCGGCCCCGGGGGTACGCGCCGCTGGGGCCGGGTCAGGGTGCCGCGCAGGCCGGTCTCGATGGCATGGGCAGGCCAGCGGCGGGTGACTTCGAGCATTACTTCGTCGGCGGGGATGCTCTCCAGTGGCAGGTCGTCGCCCCGATCATCACCGCGCAGGCGCGCCGCGCTGAGCAGCACGCGCCAGAGTTCGGCGTCGTAGCGCAATTCCATCTCCAGCCCTTCGATGCGCGCGTCGTCGACGTTCTCGAAGCGCGTGGTGTTGACGGGCGCGCCGCGCACCACCTGCTCGATAAAATCCTCGATGTCATTGCGGAACACACCGAGGCGGAGGTACAGCCGATCGCGCCCGGTGAGCCAGGCCTCGCGCTGGTAGCTCAGGCCCAGTTCGACATTGCGTGCGGATTCGGGCTTGAGCTCCGGGTTGGGTACATACTGGTTGCCGGGAAAATGCTGCCCGCCGACGAACAGTTCGCGCAGGGCGGGGGCACGGAAGGCCTCGGCATAGCCACCATAGAGGTTCAGCCCGGCGGCCAGTTCGTAGCCCGCGCTGGCCTGCAGGGACCACTCCGAGTAACGGCTGTTTTCCAGGCCGATCTGGTCGGCGCGCTGTTCGATACGATCGTATCGCCCACCCACGGTCAGGCTGAGACGCTCGCCGAGGGCAATGCGGTCCTGCAGGAACAGGCCCAGCGTCTCCTGCCGGGAGCTGGCAAAGCCCGGGCGCGGCTGGCCGTTTTCGCTGCCCTTCTGCCGGTCGCGGTAGTACTCGACACCGTAGACCAACTGATGCGCCAGGCCGCCGATGCTCAGTTCGCTGCGATTGAAGGCATCCAGCCCGACACTGCTCAACTCGTTCTTTTGGGTATCGGGCGCGAAGCGCTCACGCTCGTCGAGCACCACCTCCGTGGCGTAGAGCGATACATCCAGGTCCCAGAGCGGGTTGTCCGCCGGCCGCCATTCGTAGCGCAGGGTGCCGGTGCGCTGGCGGGTATCCCGGTCGATCACCACCCCGCTCGGCCGGTCCGCGGTCACCAGGCTGCGGCTGTCGTCGTGAAAGCCGAGGTAGCCGAGGGTGATGCGCTGCTCCGGCGACGGCCGCCAGGTGCCCTTGAGCAGCCCGGACCAGGCATCAACATCGGAGTACGGGATGTCGTCACCGCGGCCGTCGTCATAGTCGTCGGCGCGGCGATGGCTGACACTGCCGACCAGCCCAAATGCCTCGTGCCGCACCGCCAGTGTAAGGCCACCGAGGCGCTGGCGGCCGTTGTCCTGGAAGCCGGCACGGGCCACGCCACCGAAATCATCCCCCTCGCCGAGAAAGCCGTCGGCATCCAGCGTATGGAAGTTGACCACCCCGCCGATGGCACCACTGCCGTACAGGGTGGAGGCGGGCCCGCGCAGCACCTCGACCCGCTCGATCAGCATCGGGTCGAGAAAAGTCTGGCCGCGGTGGCTGATGTTGAGGTTCTGGCGCGCGCCATCCAGGCGCACCACCACGCGCCCGTCACCCAGGCCACGCACATTGGGATTGACCGCCTCGGGCCGTGGCCCGCCCGAGGTGGTGACCCCCGGCATGCCGCGCAACAGGTCTTCGACGCCGCGTGCCTGGCGACGCTCGATTTCCGCGCGGTCGATGACACCGATAGGTAGCGGCGATTCATGTGCGCTCTGCGTCGTACGCGCGCCGGTGACAATGATTTCCTGCAAGGCAGGTTCGGCTAATGCTGCGATCGACAGCAGGAGTGGCGCGGCAAGCGTCAGACGCAGTATCCGCGGGCAATATGATGGCTTTTCTCGCACCCGGCTTCTCCACTCTACTCACTGTTGATGCCGTCACAGCAGGGCTCTGTGCGCATTGCGGGCTACTTGATACCATGGCGAACAAACATCAATAAGAGATCGGTGTTCATGCGCGAGCGCAAGAGCGGCATCATCAGCTGGCTGACCACACGGCGACCGACCACGCGCACGCCCTCCCTGGGTGGCCGCGAACTGGCCATTCTCGAGGTGCTGTGGCAGCACGGCAGCGCGCCGCCGCAACGTGTGCTGGAGCAACTCGGGGATGCCCGCATCGGCCTCAGCACCGTACAGAGCACCCTGGAACGGCTGTACCGCAAGCAGCTGCTGACGCGGGAAAAGCAGGCCCGCGCCTATGTGTACACACCGCGGGTGACACGGCAGGCGCTGATCGCCTCGCTGCTGCACGACATCACTGCGGAAATCAGCGGCGGAGACATTGCCCCGGTGGTATCGGGGTTCATGGACTACCTCGGCGACGAAGTCCCCGAACTGCACGACGCACTCGCCAGCGCCCTCGACGGCAGCGAACCCCGCAACGACGATGCCTGACACGGTACATGCCCTGCTCGAAATCACCCTGCTGTGGCTGGCGGTAGCGCTGGCGGCATCCTGTCTATGCGCGCTGGCTTACCCGATGTTCCGGCGCATCAACCAACGCTATCCCGGGGCACTGCGCGCTCGGCAACTGATGGTCTATGCACTGCTGGTACCGCTCACGGCAACACTCTTGGTGGCGCTGGCGATGCAGCCCGAACGCATCGCCCGCCTGGTACCACAACACTGCCACGATGCGGACTGCGCACCCCATCGCCCGCAGGTCGGGCTGGCCAGCGCACAGGGCGTTGCATTGGTGGGCCTGGCCGGCCTCGGTATCATCGCCTTCCTCGGCCTGCTGCAGGAACACCTGAGCCGTGGCAAGCGCCAGCTGCGGGCCCTGCAGTTGCTCTCCAGTCGCGACCCCGATCACGATTGCCACATCGTCGACAACCCCGGCATGCTGGCCTGGTCCGCGGGCTGGCTCCGGCCCCGGGTCTACCTCTCCCGGGGGCTGCGCGCAGTACTCAACGCCGAGCAGTTGTCCGCGGTTCTGGCCCACGAGCAAGCGCATGCGGCACGGCGCGACAACCTGCGCACGCTGGTTCTGCGCAGCGCCAGCATCGCCTGGCCCGGTCAATCGAAATGCAACCTGTGGGCCGACTTTGCCCACGCCACGGAGGAGGCCTGCGATCGCGACGCCGCCAACCGTTTGGGCAGCGCCACTCCGGTCGTGCATGCGCTGCAGGCGCTGGAACACGCCGCGGCAAACGCTCCCGCCATCAAGGAATGGTCGTTCGATATGGATCATCGTGTGCGCACATTGCTGTCGGGTGAACACGAACGGAGCTGCGCGTTCGGCGGTTGGTTGCTGGTCGCTGCACTGCTCGGTATCAATGTGATCCTGCTCGCAGGCGCCACCCATTACGCGCTTGAATTAATCAGCGCCGTCCCGTTTTATTGAACCCGCCCGTACTGGCTACCGCGACTGACTGATAGTAGGATCGCCGACAGCCGCCGAAAACTGACCCGCGGTCTAACGTTGGATGCCCCTGCTTGCGGACCAGGTGGAGGCACCCATTCGACCTCCGTCCGGAGGCCGGATTTCAAAACCCCAAAGGATTGACACCATCACCAGTACGCTGGAGCAACACTCCGGCACGGGGAGTCCATAATGAAAAAAAGCACCAGCCCTTCAAAGGGAGTTTCTACCAGTCTGATCGCAGCGGCCGTGATCTCGGCGATGTCGCCTCAAGTGCACGCACAATCCTCTGGCGCCCTGGAAGAGATCGTGGTCACCGCGCAACGGCGCGCGCAATCCCTGCAGGACACGCCCATTGCCATCACCGCATTCAGCGAACGTGAACTGGAACAGAAGGGCATTCGCGACATCACCGACATCGGCAGCTACTCCCCCAATGTCAATATCGCACCGTTGCCCTCCAACACGGCCAAGGCCACGATCTCGATCCGTGGTTCAGTCACCTCCAACCCCGCGATTACCTGGGAGCCGACTGTCGGGATCTACCTGGATAACGCCTACATCGGCAAATTCTCCGGCAATGTGTTCAAGATCGCGGAACTGGAGCGCGTTGAAGTCCTGCGTGGCCCGCAGGGAACCCTGTATGGCAAAAACACGATTGGTGGTGCCGTCAATCTGATCACCCGTCGCCCCACCGGCGAATTCGGTGGTCGGGTGCGCGCCGGCATCGGCAACTATGGCTACGGCGAGATCTACGCATCGGTGGACACCCCTGCCCTGCAATTCAGCAACGGCAGTTCGCTCAAGGCACGCTTCTCATTGCTCGCCGAAGAACGCGACGGCTTCTATGACAACGTGGCGCCCGATCCGACCGCCACCATCACGCATCCCTTCACCAGCGACCCGATCTCCCCGGAACCACGCGGCTCCAGCGACGAGCACAACGCCAAGGAAAGCCGCATCGGCCGTATGGATCTGCTCTGGGATGTGAACGATCGCCTCGCGGTCCGCTACACGCTGGATCACGCCAGAGTGGATAACACGCCGGCCAAGGCCCAGTTTACTGCCCTTGATCCGGGCAACCTGGCCTTCGGGGTGCCCTTCCCCGCCGACCTGGCGCAGTATCTGACCAACCCGAACAACAATGTCGGCCGCAACAGCTCCAACGCCGACACCTTCGAAGAGTTCAAATCAACCAGCCACTCGCTGTTTGTCGACTATGAGCTCGGCAACCTCGGTGCGCTGGGCGATGTCACAATGAAGTACATCGGCAACTACCGCAAACTCGACTTCGAGCAGAGCCTGGACAACGACGGCACGCCGTTCACACTGTTCCACTCGGCCATCGACGAGAGCTACACCCAGCGCTCCCATGAACTGCAGTTCTCCGGCTCCACGGAGCGCGTGCAGTACGTGCTCGGCCTGTATTACTTTGACGAAGAGGCGGATGTGTTCAATCCGCTGTTCCCGTTGAATGCCTTCTTTGGCCCCATGGTGATGCGTAATGCCTATGGCCTGGAGTCAGAGCAGTATGCGGTCTATGGCCAGGCCGAATGGCGCCCATCTGCCCAGGTGCTGCAGGATCGACTGAGTCTGACCGCCGGTCTGCGCTGGACACGCGAAAAGAAGGATTCCTACATCAGCCACCCGGATGATCAGGTTCCCTTCGCTGGCCAGGCAGACAAGAAGTGGACCAACGTCACCCCCACGTTTATCGTTGGCTATGACTTCACCGATGAGCTGCACGGCTACGCCAAGTATTCGCAGGGCTGGAAGTCCGGCGGCTTCAATGGCGAGTCTGGCTCACTGGAAGCCTTTGTCGAAGGTTACGATCCGGAAGAGGTGGACGCCTACGAGATCGGCCTGAAGTCCCGCTGGCTCGACAACACACTGCAGGTCAACGTCGCCGCCTACTACCACGACGAGACCGACCTGCAGCTGTCGGTCTTCACCAGTGGTTCCTCAGCCGCCTCCGTGGTGCGCAACGCCGGCGCCGCCACCAAGCGCGGAGTCGAGGTCGAGGTCATTTACCAGCCCAATGCGGACTTCCAGCTGATGGCCAGCTACGGCTATCTCGACGCGAAGTACAACGAGTTCCTGGAATTCGACCCCGATATCGGAGCCGTCGTCGACAAACGCAGGGAGAAAGACAACCAGTACGCCGCAAAATACAACTACAACATCAGTGCGGAGTACACCTTCCTGCGCTCACAGTTTGGCGAGCTGACCGCGCGGCTGGACTACAGCTACATCGATGACTACGTCCCCTACGTCAACCCGGAGCAGAACGCCACCTCAAAGATCAAGGGTTACGGCCTGCTCAATGGTCGCCTGACCCTGAGCGAGGTCCGGGTTGGAGAGAACAGTAACCTGCAGATCGCACTTTGGGGCAAGAACCTGCTTGACAAGGACTACCGCATCAATACGGTACCCTTCGGGCCCTTCACCGTCAGCTACTTCGGCGACCCGCGCACCTACGGGGTCGAGGCTACGCTGAACTTCTAGACAGCCTGACTGCCACCGGGGCTACAACCCCGGTGGCTCCTCCTTCGGTTTTTCCTGGTCCGGGGTCGAGCCCATCGGGTCGATCGGTGGCGCCTCGCCCGCGGCCAGTTCCTTCATCGAATAACCCAGATAATCCGCGTGCAGTGCCCGGGTCAGGGCCACCGCCATGAACACCAGCAGCACGCAGAACGGAAAGCCCAGGGTAATGATCACGTTCTGCAGGGCACCGAGCCCGCCACCCAGCAAAAGCGTTGCCGCCACCGCGCCCAGCAGCAGGGTCCAGAACACGCGCTGGCCGGTACGGCTGGGCTGATCGTCGCGACGTGACAGCAGGTCGACCACCAGGGCCGCGGAGTCCGCCGAGGTGGTGAGGAACACGATGATGACCACCACGGCCAGGATGGACGTCAGGGTCGCCAGGGGGAACTGCTCGAGAAAGCCGAACAGGGCCACCGAAACATCGGCACGCACCTGGCTGCTGAGATCGACGCCGCGATGCAGTTCGAGATCAATCGCCGCCAGCCCGAACACCGAGAACCAGATCACCGTGAACAGCAGCGGCGCGCCCAGTGCGCCGCCCACGAACTGGCGAATGGTGCGCCCCTTCGAGATGCGCGCGATGAAGATGCCCACGTAGGGCGCCCAGGAGATGGTCCAGGCCCAGTAGAAAACGGTCCAGCTCTGCTGCCACTCAGTGCCCTGGTAGGTTTCGGTCCAGAAGGCCATCCACGGCAGGTTCTGCAGGTAGCTGCCGACGTTCTCCACCATGCCGGAGGTGACGAACAGGGTGGGCCCGGCGATCCACACGAACACCAGGATCAGCAGCGCCAGCAGGATATTGAACTGGGACAGGCGGCGGATGCCGCGATCCAGACCCAGCGCCACGGACAGGGTCGCCACCGCCGTAATCAGCGCGACGATGACCAGCTGCGATGCTGCTCCCACCGGCAGGCCGAACAGGTACTGCCCGCCGCTGTTGAGCTGCAGCGTACCCAGGCCAATGGATACCGCGACCCCGAACAGGGTGCCAAGCAAGGCGATGACATCGATGGCCCAGCCGATCGGCCCGCGCACGCGCTCGCCCAGCACCGTGTAGAAGATACTGCTGATGCGCATCGGCAGGCCCTGGCGATAGGTGAAATAACCGATAGCCAGAGCCGGCAGGGTGAAGATCGTCCATGTGTGCAGGCCAAAGTGGTACAGGGCGATGTCCATGGCCAGCTCCGCCGCCGCCGCGGAGCCGGGCTCGACGTCGTTCAGCGGCGGGCTGGCGAAGTGAGAGATGGGCTCGGCCACGCCCCAGAACATCAGGATGGTGCCGATGCCGGCAGCGAACAGCATGGCGAACCAGGTGGCCGTGGGATACTCCGGTCCCTCGCCATCGGGCCCGAGACGAATACTGCCGTAGCGGCTCAGTGCCACCCAGACGAGGAAGATCAGCAGGCCGGTCACGCTCAGCACATAGAACCAGCCGAAGTACATCACGGTGGCATCGGCGAGCACACCGAAGAACGCGGCAAACGCCTCGCGAAACGGAATGGCAAAGGCGACGAACAGTACGGCCAGGCCGGCGGCGGTGAAAAAGATCTGGGGAATGGCGCTCAGGCCGAGGTGGCGCGCGAGTCGATCAAACATTCTGTTCCCCCATGTCTGCCTGTCATCCAGCACGGTCCGGATGGGTGCAGGGATGGTAAAGGCAGTACGCAAACGATGTCACGGCGAATGCCGTCACGCGGCATTTGCCCTGACGGCCGGCGGCTGCGATCATCCCGGACTTCGGTATCGATACAGGATGTGTTGGACGTGATTCGCAGATTGCTCGCCATCGCCGCAACCGCGGCCGTCGCGCTGGCCCTGACCGCCTGCCAGGATCCTCCGGGGCAGGACGGCGTGACCCAGCTGCGCTGGGCCACATCGGCGGTGGGCTCCGCCGGGCATCGCGCCAAGGTCAGCCTGATGGTGGTGCTGAACCGCGAGATGCCGGACTACAACATTCGCGTGATGCCAACCTCCAGCGCCCTGGCCTCGATCCGCGGCTACAGCCTCGGTCAGTTCGAGGGTTTTTATGGCGCCAATATCGCCTTCCACGAACTGGCGCAAGACGGCGGCCGCTTCCGCGGCTTTGCCGCACGCGCCGAACACGAGCCGGTGCAATCCTTCTGGGCCTACACCATGGAGGTGGGCATCGCGGTGCGCGCCCGCGAACATGCCACTTTCGAGGGCTGGTCGGATCTGCGCGGCCGCCCCCTGTTCACCGGGCCCGCGGCCTGGGACGTGCGCGCCCAACTGGACCGCGCCCTGAACATTCTCGATGTCGACTATCGCTATCGCGAGCTCGATCTGGGCCTGGCCGGCAGCGCCCTGGCCCAGGGTAACATCGACGGCTTCGCCGCCTACACCGCGGGCGACTTGCCGGTCATCTTCAGCGTGGCCGACGATGTCCAGTTGCTGCCGCATTTCGTGCGCCACTACGAGCGGCAGGGCGCCACCGACTTTCTCTGCGTCTCCTGGGAGGAAACCAGCCGCAGCGAGATCGAAAGCCTCCTTCCGCCGGATCGCAGCCTGGTCGTTCGTCCCGGAATCCCGTTTTCGCTCGGGTTCGCGGATTCCCATCTCCAGAACCAGATGCGGCTCGCGCATCTCGCTCCCGGATCCTGGTATCT
>JBJHBY010000121.1:0-10173 GCA_050485745.1 Gammaproteobacteria bacterium
CAACAGGTCCAGGCCAGTGGCGACGGCAACCAGCTCAGCGGTGCGCCGGCCAGTGGCGACTGGCAGTTGCTGGGTGAGCGCGCGCTCGTGGTCAGTGGCCTCACCTTCAGCGGCATCGACATGGTGTCCGCGGCCGGCAGCGAAGCTCAGGTGCTGGCCGCGAGCAGCGGTTCCGAATTCCTGTTGCGTGCCAGTGACGCGGCCCGGGTTGATGGCATCGAATTCAGCGCCGTCGGTGGTGGTTTTTCCGGCGCCGCCGGCGATGACCGCTTTGCACTGGCTGCGGGCTTCAGCGGCAGCCTGGTTGTTGATGCCGGCGGTGGCAGCAATACCCTGGTGGGAAGCAGCGCCGACGACCTGTTCCTGCTTCTCGGCAGCGAGTCACTGAGCTATCGCGGCGTCAGCTTCAGTGGTATCCAGCAGGTCGAGGCCGGTGCCGGTTTCAACACGGTGCAAGCGCAGGTTCCTGATCTTTCCCTGACCCTGCAGGGGTCGCGGACGGCCGCGGCCGCCGGCGTACACTTCGAGCAGATCGACCGTTTCGACTTCGGCACGGGCAGCAATACCCTGATCACCGCCGGCAGCGGTGGTGAGGCCCTGATCGATGGCGGCAACCGCGTGCGCGCCCTGGACCTGCTGGTGACCGGCGTGGCCACTCTGCAGGGTGGCGCCGGTGATGATCACTTCATCCTCGCGCCGGGGGGTAGCCTCAGTGGAGGGCTGTTCGGCGGTGGTGGCAGTAATCGTCTGACCACCCAGGGCAGTGCCAATCAATGGCAGATCCTCGCTGGCGACCAGCGGGTCAACGGTTTTGCCTTCAGTGGTTTTCAGGAGTTGATTGATCAGGGCAGCGGCGGTTTCAATCTCGAAACCGACCGCGGCATCACCTTCAACAGCGGACGCTGGATTGGATTTGATGCCGGCGAGGTCACGCGCCTGGAATTCCAGGTGGTGCCGCAACTGACCGTGGCTGCTGCTGCCATCCAGGTCAATGTGCTGGATCTGCCCGGGGGCAATCTCGATCTGACAGCGGCGGCGGGCGTCACCGGGGGTGGCCTGAACGCCGTCAACCTGCGCATTCAGGCCGGTGGTGACGTCCAGTTGTCCACCGCGGTCGACAACGCGGATATCGTCAGTGGTGGCGGCATCGCCCTGCAGCAGAGTGGTGACATCCACCTGCAGCGCCTGCTCACTGCCGGGGGCGATGTCCAGGTCAGCGGCGATAGCGACATTGTGGTCACCCGGGTGGGTACCGGCTCCAGAAACACCGGCTCGGTGACACTGGAAAGCAGCCTGGGCAGCATCCTGGTATCCGCGGCCGGGAGTGGACAGATCAACATCGAGGCCGGCGCCATCACCCTGGAGGCGCTGCAGCGCATCGGCGTCATCGACATTCCTTTCTTCGTTGCCTCGGCGAGGGCGCCGTCACTGTGGGCGAGGTAGTACGTGATTCCCGTGCTGCGTCCGGGGTCGCGGGATCCGATGGCCTGGGTGCGCCGCATCTCATCGCTCACCGAAGTCATCGCATCATCCGGTATGCGCAGTGCGGTCCAGCCTTACGGTGTGGAGATTGTGGCCATCGACCCGGCCATTTTCACGGCGCTGCAGCCATTCACCCTGGTGGGCGAAGCCATTGCCCTGCCTGAGGATCAGCGTCTCGACTGAATCTCGGCGATAACCACCGAGATATTGTCACGGCCCCCCGCCTGGTTGGCTGCGTCGACCAGGCGATAGCAGCTTTCCAGTACTGGCAGGTGGTGCGACAGCTCCGCGGCAATGGCTTCATCGGAGATGTGCCCGGTCAGGCCGTCGCTGCACAGCAGCAGCAGGCAGTCCCGGTCCAGCTCCCGTTCCTCGATGCTGATCTCCAGGGTGGGGTCGATGCCGATGGCCCGGGTCAGCATATTGCGCTGCTGGCTGTTCTCCGCCTCCGCGGCGCTGATGGCACCGCTGTCGATCAGCTCCTGGACCACCGAGTGGTCCCGGGTCAGGCGCTGCAGCGGACCCTGCCAGCCCGGTCCCTGCCACAGATAGGCGCGTGAATCACCCACGTGAGCCACCACCATGCGGCCCTGGTAAATCAGGGCGAGTACAGCCGTTGTGCCCATCTGGGCGAGCCGGGGTTGCGACAGCTTGAGGTCGAGGATGTGGCGATTGGCGCGCTGGAAGATGTCGTTCACGGCCCGGTGCATGTCGGCGCTGTCGCCGGGTGGCCTGGCGGCCAGTTGCTCCAGGGCATCTCCCATGACCCCGACCAGCGCCTGTGCGGCGACGGCACCGCCGGTGTAGCCGCCCATACCGTCCGCCACCAGCAGATAGGCAAAGTCGTGGGCCTCGTTACGGAACCAGCGGATCGCATCCTGGTTTTCATTGCGGCTGCGGCCGATGTCCGTCAGGCCGGCGATGTTGATGTCCATGGATCCTTCCGTCGGCGAGTGCTGGCTGGAGCATAGCACAGCACCCGCCAGGCGCTTGCTGACCAATGCCGACAGGTTTTCAACCCTTCTGAATACCAGGGCACCTCTGATCAATGCAACGACGTCCAGTGTGCGCCAGAGGCCGGCCCTTCGGGGCCTGAGCGATCGCCGAATGAATCAGAGGTACCTTAAGCCGAGCTTCCGTCGCCCCGCGATGGGTGGCTGTCTGCCGGAGACTTCCTGGTATGAAATTCTGTACACAGCCACCGGGTGTCCCGGCTCGATCCACTGTCATGTTTACTCCGTAATATGGGCCAAGCCGTTGATTTCCGGCGACAGGCCGCCCACTGGGCGGCGGCCGCACATGGGCCGCGGGGAATGCCTCACTGGCGAATGTGGCGAAAGCGGCAAATACTGGTTGACAGGCCCCGGCTTCAGCAGTATTAAGGCGCCGCGGCGTGGGAGTTTCCGGGTCCGGGTACCCGCCAGCGGTTCTGTGGCAGGTTTGAGAGCGTGGAGCGCGACATGGCAAACAATGTTTCTGGCAGCACTGAAAGCCCGGATGCAGCCGAGGATTTCCTGGCGGATGACGCCGAGGGCGAGGACTTCGAGCTCGAGGACGATGTGGCGCCGCGTGTGGTCCGCAAGGATCCCTCTGTGCGCCGCAAGATCGAGGATCTGCTCGAACGTCGCCGCCTGCGCGAGGAACTGGGGCTTTACGACGACGCCTACTGGGACGACATCTGAACGTTTGAGGTCGGCGCCACGACCACGGCCCCGGCACCTGGGGCCGTGGTTGAGGCTTTTTAGGTCAGGGCCCTTGTTGCTGACCGCGACTTCGCCGATACTCCCGGGATAATCAATCCACAGGGAACCGCGCGCGCACCATGCCGAAGCCGGATCCGGCAACCGCATCGGTCAGCTCTTCTCCGCCCGGGGATGGTCAGCGGCGGTGGGAGAAAATGCTGCCACCGGCGGTGACCGAACTTCTCGAAAAGGCCGTTCAGAATGAGCGCATCCTGCTGCGCTATCAGGCCTTCGAACTCGAATTGCTGTCGCTGGATGGCCTCGAGGCCCTGCTGGACGCCCTGCTCGAACAGTCCGTCTCCTATTTCAAGCTCGATGCCATCGAACTCTGGCTGCTGGATGCCTCCGGCGCCCTGCGCAGCCTGCTGCCGACCGATGCGGAGCAGCGCTGGCCCGGGCTGCGCTGGCTGGCCAGCGACACTGAAATGGCCGCTCTGTACACACGGCCACCGGCGGTGCGCCTGTGCCCGTGTACACCCGCCGCGGCTCCGGAAGTACTGCGGGGTCGGGCGATCGGCTCCGTGGCGTTGCTGCCCCTGGTGCGGCGCGGTGAACTGGTTGGCAGCCTGCACTTTGGCGCCTTTTCGGAGCAGCGCTTCAGCGCCGACAAGTCGACGGAGTTCATCAATCACCTGGCCTGCATTATCGCCATGTGCCTCGAGAGCAGTATCAACCAGGAGCAACTGCGGCGTCTCAGCCTGGTCGATATGCTCACGGGCGTGGCCAACCGGCGCGCCTTCCACCAGGCACTGGAGCGCGAGATTGCCCGTGCCCGACGCGCCTCCGAGCCGCTGGCGATGCTGTTTGCAGACCTCGATCACTTCAAGCGCATCAATGATGCCCACGGCCACCTGACCGGTGATCAGGTGTTGCGCGAGGTGGCGGCCGCTATTGCCACGATGCTGCGCAGTACCGACCACGTCTGCCGTTACGGCGGCGAGGAATTTGCCCTGATCCTGCCCAATTGCAGCCAGACCCTTGCCCTCGACGTGGCGGACCGTATCCGCCGCCGCGTCGAGGAGCTGCGCCTGCGCAACAGCCAGGGGCAGCCGGTGGCGGTGTCCCTGTCGATCGGTGTCTCCCACTGGCAGGGTGGCGAGAAAGCACCGGAGCAGCTTGACCAGTGCCTGGTCGCCAGTGCCGATGCGGCCCTTTATCAGGCCAAGCATGCAGGTCGCAACCGGGTCAGCTATGGCGCCCTTCAGGCGCGCTGAGTGGAGCCCTGGCCTACACATCGCCCTGGTTTACTGCCGTTGTTGCGGGACGCAAGGGTTTTGGCCGGACCGGGGCGCTGTTAGACTTGTGCGCCTCGCAGAAACCAGACCAGAACCGGAAAGGGAACGTAACTGGATGAAAACCCTGGAACACCTGTTTGTCAACAATCAGCGCTGGGCGGACGAGATCAAGCGCGAAGATCCGGGCTTTTTCGAAAAGCTGTCTGCGCAGCAGCGCCCCGAATACCTCTGGATCGGCTGTTCCGACTCCCGTGTCCCCGCTAACCAGATTGTCGGTTTGCTGCCCGGTGAACTGTTCGTGCACCGCAATGTGGCCAATGTGGTCATTCACACCGACCTCAACTGCCAGTCCGTGCTGCAATATGCTGTCGATGTGCTGCAGGTGAAGCACATCATCGTCTGCGGCCACTATGGCTGTGGCGGTGTGAAGGCGGCCATGGAGGATGCCCAGCACGGTCTTATCGACAGCTGGCTGCGCAACATCAAGGATGTCTATCACCAGCAGCGGCATCGCTTCCGTGAGCTTGACGACGAGCAGGCCCGGGTCGACCTGCTGTGTGAAATGAATGTGGTCACGCAGATGGCCAACGTTTGCCACACCACCACGGTGCAGAACGCCTGGGCGCGGGGGCAGAAGCTGGACGTTCACGGCTGGATCTACAGCGTGCGCGATGGCCTGCTCAAGGATCTGGGCAATACGGTCAGCGGGCCGGAGCAGATTGCCGATGCCTACCGGGTTGCCACGGAGTAACGGGCTCACCCAAACGGATGTGACGGCACGGGCTCTGCCTGCCTAGAATGGACGGGATAACCTCCAATCCGTCCAGTCAATGCAGAGGGAGCCCATGGCCGCCGAACCCGTCAATCTAGCAGGCAAAAAGATCCTTATCACCGGACCCACCGGCCAGGTGGCCCTCCCTGTGGTCGAGCACCTGGCCCGCGAGGCCGAGGTCCATGCCCTGGCGCGCTTCTCCAACGCCGCGGATCGCGAGCGTATCGAGGCCCTGGGGGCTCGCACCATCAAGGCTGATCTCGCCGATGCCGCAAGCCTGGAGGCGGTGTCCGACGACTTCGACTACGTGCTCAATTTTGCCGTGGTGAAGAGTGGTGACTTCGACTATGACCTCGCCGCTAATGCCGAGGGCGTGGGCAATCTGATGCTGCGCTGCCGCAGCGCCAGGGCTTTTCTGCACTTCTCCTCGACCGCGGTCTATGAGTATGCCGGTCATGCGCCACGCAAGGAAAATGACCCCCTGGGCGACAACCACCGGGTGATGTTCCCCACCTACAGCATCGCCAAGATCGCCGCGGAGACGGTGTGCCGTTTCACCGCCCATCAGTTCGGTATCCCCACCACCATCGCGCGGCTCTCGGTACCCTATGGCGACAACGGAGGCTGGCCCTACTACCATCTGCTGATGATGAAAGGGGGCGTGCCCATCGACGTGCATCCGGAGCGTCCCAATGTCTACAACCTGCTGCATGTCGATGACTACATCGAGAAGATCCCGCGCCTGCTTGCGGTGGCGACGCCGGAGGTGACCACGACCAACTTTGGCGGCTCCGAGGCAGCCAGCATCGAGGAATGGTGTGCCTGGCTGCAGGAGCTCACCGGCCTGGAGCCCGTGTTCAAGGACAATCCCAAGGCCTTTGGCAGCCTGCAGATCGACGCGACCCGCATGCATGAACTGATTGGCGAAACCCGCGTCAACTGGCGCGACGGGGTGCGCCGCATGGTGCAGAATCTGGCCCCGGAGCTGCTCAAGGGCTGATGCCCCGACATTGACGCAGGCTATCCGACCGTCCGCCGGCCGCTCCCTTGGCGTGCCGGCCTTCGCACAAGGGGGATGAGCATGACCGAACCAAGCCTGGCCGACCTGGCACGCCGCCTCACGGCCCTCGAGGATATCGAGGCAATCAAGCAGCTGAAGTACCGTTACTTCTTCAATTGTGACCAGAAGCGGCCGCAGCAGGTGCGCCAATGCTTCGCCGATGGCCCGGTGGCCATCGAGTTCGGCCGTATCGGGCACTTTGACAATGCCGATGCCCTGGTGGCGATCTTCACCGAACTGGCCTGTGCCGAGCATATCGTGGAGATGCACCACGCCCAGAATCCCCAGATCGAGTTGCTCGGCGACGACCGTGCCTGCGGGACCTGGGGTCTTTACTACTACATGATCGATACCCGGCAGCAGGTATGCACCCAACTGGGTGGCGTCTATGAGGATGAGTACCGCAAGACGGCCGCTGGCTGGAAGATCACCGCCACCGCCTTTACCGTGAATTCGACCCAGATCCTCTCTGTGGGGGATGGGCTGGTCAAGGCGCTGTTCGCCGGCCGCACGGCGCCGGCGGAGGTGGATGACCCTTCCCGTCAGGCGGGATAAACGGTATCTTTGCGCCTTCAAAAAAACATTTCTTATGAATTCTTTTTGAGGAGAGCGGCATGAGCGGCAATGCGGATTTTCCCGCCGGGGTGGCACTGGTCATTGGCGGCAGCGGTGGCACGGGCGCGTCCATCTGTGAAGAGCTGGCTCGTGCCGGATCCGACGTGGTGCTCACCTACCACGGCAACGCCGAGCGCGGCCAGGAGGTTGCCGAAAAACTCAAGGGCATGGGGCGCCAGGCGGAAGCGCACCAGCTTTCCATTGGCGACGCAGGCCGGGTCAAGGGCCTGGTGGACGACGTTGCCTCGCGCCACCGCATTCACACAGTGGTGGTGGCGGCGGGTTCCGACATCCAGCAGTTGATGATTCGCGACGTGACGCCGGAGCAATGGAAGGCGGTCGTGGACGCGGACGTCAATGGCTTCTTCAATATCGTGCACGCCACCCTGCCACACATGAAGGCGGGGGGCGGCGGTTCCTACGTCCATATCAGCTCCGCCGGCCTGCATCGCTGGCCGGACCGGGACGTACTCTCGGTCGCCCCCAAGGCGGCGATCGAGTGGCTGATCCAGGGGGTGGCCAAGGAGGAAGGCGCCTTTGGCATCCGCGCCAACAGCGTGGCCATCGGTGTGATCAACGCGGGTATCTTCAAGCGCCTGTGGGCGGATGGTTCCTTTGATGAGGCCTGGAAGGAAGCCGTGCAGGCGGGCCTGTGCATCAAGCGCTGGGGCGAGCCCGAGGAAGTGGCCCACGCGGTGGTTTACCTGGCCTCCAGTCGCGCCGCTTATGTCACCGGGCAGATGATCTCCGTCGACGGCGGCTACGGCGTCTGACGGGCTTTTACGTCAGACGTCAGACGTCAGACATCAGACATCATACGTCTGATGCTAGTTGTGCGCGTACAGCACCTCGTCGTAGACCTCGGCATCCACCAGCAGGATGCGCCCTTCATCCAGGTACAGCCCGAAGGTCTTGCAGAGCCGCCCTGTGGCGGCGTCGCGATAGGCCGCCGAGGCGACCAGTTCGAAGTGTGCCCGGTGCTTCATCGCCGCCAGGGTAGGGAAGTAGGGTCGCCAGCTCCAGTTGTGCCCCTGGAAGCGAGCCTCCTCCCGCAGTCCGGCTGCGGTGATCTCGTAGTTGGGAGAGAGCTGGATGCCGCGCTCGTCACAGATGAAAAAGCGCATCAGGCCCAGGGCATAGAGCACACCGGTATCCAGCTGCTCCGGCGAACCGCTGGTCAGGCGGCGGCGCAGGTCCAGCACCCGGTGCTTGATGTCGCGGGCGCGGTCGATGGCTTCGCCGAGGCGGTAGGTCTTCAGGCGCAGGTAGGTATCCAGCAGCGTCTGCACCTTGTCTATCGTACTGTCAGCGGGGACCGGCTCCGGGGTCGCGGGTGAAAACAGATAACCCTGCATGTAGCGGGCGCCGCACTCGATGCCGAAATAGAACTCCTCGTCGGTTTCGACGCCCTCGCACACCACCTCGCAGCCAGCACGTTCCGCCACCGCCATCAGGCTCAGCAGCACATCGGCGCTGATCCCGCCTCGCGCGGCATCCTTGAACAGGCGCATGTCCAGTTTGATCAGGTCGGGGTGCAGGGCGATGATGCGATCGACCTGGGAATCCCCGGCGCCGAAGTCATCGATCGCCACGCGAATACCGCTGGCATGGTACTGCTTGACGAGGCGTTGCAGGCGCTCCAGGTCGCCGCAGGTTTCGGTGATTTCGATCACCACGCGATGCGGGTCCATGCCGCAACGCTCGATCATCTGCAGGGTCGGCGACACGGCCGAGGCGCTGAGTCGGTTGACCCAGTCCGGGGAGATGTTGATCGACAGGAAGCCAGCCCCGGGGTCGCCGGCAAAGCGCTCGAAGGCGCGCTGGCGCAGGTGGCGGTCCAGGGCGATCTTGTCTTTTGCATCGAGGCCGGGGTCGAGGAACAGGCCGCCGGCACTGACCACCTCCCCCAGGCTGTCGCGGGTGCGGGCCAGTAGCTCGTGGCCACTGACCTGACCGGTGGCAAGATGAATCAGGGGCTGGTAATGGGGGAAATAGTGGTCCGGATGGACGCTGTGTGGTGGCTTCAAGGGCTTCTTCTCTGGCTGTAACTGTCGTCAGGGGTCAATGGACATCCGGATGGCGGGGACTCTTCGCTCCCTGTTCCACCCGCCTGCCCCGCGGCATTGAGGAGTTTCAGCAATTAATACGCCAAAGTCAGTGAATCAGTGCACCGTTGTGTTCAGCCACGGGAACGGGTCGAGGGTTGCCCTTTTTTGGGGCGCTTCATGTGGCGGCGCACCAGAATGGTGATTCTCAGGGCGTCTCTTTCGACGCCGGTACTGTTATTAACCTGGCATGCAAACAGGTATCCCTTCCTGTTTGCATGCGCGCCCTGGAAATACTGGCGGGGTTGCGCGGAACCCCTGGTATTTCCAGGGCTTGCATTGGCCTGCGGCCAATGGCCGGCACATCCCTGTGCCGCATTAACCCGACAATATTCATTGCCGGGTTAATAGCAGCCGCTGCCTTGCCCGCTCGAACTCCTCCCGGGTCAGGGCTCCGCTGGCCAGTAATGCCTCCAGATCTTTGAGTTGCCGTTCCCTTAATGCCTCGGCGTCATCGGGGCGCGGACCTCCCGGCAGCCAGCCGCGAATACGGCGCAGCAAGGCGCGGATGCCGCGCCACAGCCTGGGCAGCAGCCACGCCAGCAGAATGACGAACAGCACCAGCAGGGCGAGAAACAGCCAGGGGTGAAACAGCGCCGCCCACAGCCCGGCGACCACGGCCACGTCCTCGCCGATGGAGGCCGTCCAGTTACTGAATGGTTCGGGAGATGTGTTGATCAGCACCCGGCTGCCCGCCTTGGTGACATGGGTCGCCGCGGTCAGGGTGCCACCGACGAGGCCGGCCGCGACCTGCAGCGCCGGTGCCACTTCACCCACAGCGCCAGCCGCCAGCAAGGCGCCCGCGGGAATACGAATCAGGGTGTGCAGGGCATCCCAGGCGCTGTCGACCCCCGGCGTCTTGTCGGCGAAGAACTCCACCGTGAACATCAGGCCGGCGGCGGCGATGACCAGGGGGTCCTGCAGAATGTCGAGGGTCGGGGGCAGCTCGATATAGCCGGTGCTGCCGCCGAGCCCGAGCACCAGCACCGCCGCATACAGGTTGATGCCACTGGCCCAGGCCACGCCCATGCTCAGGGCGATGATCTGGATGACCTGCTGGTATTCGCCCATGTCTCAGCTCCTGTGCCGGTGCGCCCATCTTCACCCCTCGATGCTGGAGACGCGCGGCATCGTCCCGGCGATCGAATGGCACCTGCAGCGT
>JBJHBY010000122.1:0-10123 GCA_050485745.1 Gammaproteobacteria bacterium
TGAAGCGCATCATGGAGCCGCGCACCGCCTCCCCGGCCATGCGCCTGAAGGTGATGCGCGAACTCGACGCCGTCGGCGTACCGGTAACGGCCCTGGTCGCGCCGGTGATTCCCGCCATCAACGATCACGAGATCGAGTCGCTGCTGGAGGCAGTGGCCGCGGCCGGCGCCCGCGATGCGGGTTATGTGCTGCTGCGCCTGCCCCACGAGGTGGCACCTCTGTTTCTGGAGTGGCTGCAGCAGCATTTTCCGCAGCGGGCGCATCACGTCGAGAGCCTGATCCGGCAAAGCCGCGGTGGCAAGCTGTACGACAGCCGCTGGGGGGAGCGCATGCGCGGGCGCGGCACGTTTGCGGAGCTGATCCGGCAGCGCTTTCAGGTCGCACGGCGGCGTCATGGGCTCGGCAGCCGCCCGCGCGAGGCGCTGGACTGCAGCCGCTTTCGTCCGCCGCCAGGCGCGGGGGATCAGCTCACCCTGCCCCTTTAGGCGCCCGGGCCACCGCCATTATGGAATAATCCCCGGACCAGCCACCGTATGGGAACAACACCATGCAGACTCCAGAAGCCACGGAACAGCAGGTCAGGGATTATTTCACGGCGATGGCCGCGGGGGACCTGGAACGCGTCGCGGCGCTGATCACACCGGATATCGTGTTTCAGGCCAGCAGCGGCGAGGGCGCCGGGGCGGTGCTGGAGTTCAGCGGCGCGGCGGTGCTGCTGGACGGCCTGCGCAATATTCTCGGGCAGCTGTATGACCCGGGCTTCGGTCTGCACCCGAGCATCGACAACCTGCTGGTGCAGGGGGAGCGCGCCGCGGCCGAGGTGCGCATCCGCGCCCGCACCGCCAGTGGCGAGCCCTACGACAATCGCTATGCGTTCTTCTTCAAATTTCGCGATGGGCTGATCGCCTCCATCCACGAGCACGTGGATACCGCGTATGTGCGTTCACACCTGACGACCACTCCCGCATCAGCGGGCACGGACCACAAAACCTGAGCGCGCCCGCGCTGCGTCAGCCGGCACTGACCCGGGCCGATGCGCTTTCGAGTTCGCCGATGAGCTGACGCAGGCGCCGGCCCATCTCGATGTTCGACTGCAGGCGCTCGAGCATGCCCCGGGTGGCCTCACGAATGCTTTCCACGCTGTGCAGTACTTCGTCGGTGCCCGCGGTGTGCTCCGCCGACACTCTGGCGATGTCCGCATTGGCGTGGTTGATCTGCTGGATTGCACTGTCGATGGCTTCGAGGGCGAAGCGCCCACTGCTGGCGTGTTCAACGCAGCGGGTGGCCTCATCGACGCTGAGGTTCATGCGCTGCGCGGCGTGATTCATCGCCTGCAACAGGCGATCGATGGCATCCTGGATCTGCACCGTGGAATCCTGCACACGCTGGGCCAGCTTGCGCACTTCGTCCGCCACCACGGCAAAGCCGCGCCCCTCCTGGCCGGCGCGGGCGGCCTCGATGGCGGCGTTCAGCGCGAGCAGGTTGGTCTGTTCGGCGATGCCACGAATCTCGGCCACGGCGTTGCCGATCTCGCGGCTGCTCGCCGCCAGGGCCTCGACACTGGCTGCGGACTCACCGATGACTCCGGCCAGATGCTCGATGGACTCGGCCGACTGGCCGACCCGCTGCACCCCGTCCCTTGCCGCGTCCATGGCCTCGCCGGACAGGGCGCTGGCCTCGCCGGCGCTGCTGGCGATGCCGCGAAAGCCCTGCAGCATAGCCTCCACCGCAGTAGCCGAGTGCTCGGTGCCACGCTGCTGGCGCTGCAGTTCGTCGCGACTGCGCTGGTTAGCGTCCGCCAGCGCTTCCACTTCCACCTCCAGTTGGTGGATGGCCTGTTGCATGCCGCGCACCACCTCCGCGGTGCGCTCCTGCATGGCATTGAAGGCCTCCGCCATGGCGCCGATCTCATCGCGGGAATCCACTTCCGCACGCACCCCCAGGTTGCCGCTGGTCTGCACCGCCACCATAGTGTCGCGCAGGCGGTGCACGTGACGCTCGATAAAGCTGATCAGCAACTGGGAGCAGGCCATCTCCACCAGCATCAGCAGCAGCACCACCGTGGCGAAGCCGGGGGCCGTCGCCGCAAACACGGCGGCAAAAGGCTCGCCGGAGTGCAGCGCGATGCGCTGCATGGCGAAGAGCACCAGGCACAGCAGCACCACAAAAACCAGCAGGTTGAGCAACCAGAATTTGTAGCGGATCGGTGCGTCGCGAAGCAGTTGCAGCATGGTCTTCTCCGATAAGCGGTTTGCGGTGTTCTATTAGCCCGGCGGCGCACATGCAAACAGGAAGGAGTGCCTGTTTGCATGCCAGGTTAATGGACACGCTGCGCGGTCAGGCGTTCGAGCTCCTGCTGGTGGGCCAGACTGACCTGGCTACCCTGCTGCAGGCGGATTTCCACCTGGCGCTGGCAGGCGGCCAGCGCCTCGTTCATCATGCGGCGCTGGCGGTCGGTCAGGTTCACATCCATAAAGTTGCGGCCCAGCTCCGATTGCAGGCGCGCCAGTGCGCGCTTGCAATCCTTGGCTACCTGCTCCTGCTGCTGGCGAATGCTGTGCAGGGCCTGGCGGCTGGTATCGGTCCACTGCTCGACCGCACTGCCCAGCTGGGCCGCCTGCTCCTGCATGGCCAGACGCTGCACGCAGGCATTCGCCGCCGCCAGCGCATCGCGCAATTGTGGTTGCGGCCGGGCCTCACCACCGCGGGGCTTCAAAGCGATGCGCAGGTGGCTGAACAGGGCGGCAGGCTGCCCATCCAGGGTGGTCCAGGGGTCGCCGCCCCCCGGCTTGAGTGCGCGCAGGGTCTTGATCTCGCGGCCGGGCACGCCGGTCGTGTACTCGAGAGTCTGACGCTGCCCGTACAGCAGGAACTCCGCATCCCAGCCGGCCTCCGAGCAGCAGGCCCGCAGGGCCACCGCCAGCTGGTCGTAGTCCGGTGCGTCAATGATACGGCGCAGCGCGGTATCGCCTTCACTACTCTCGCTTTCACCACTATCGCGGGTATCGATCCCGGAGTCGCCCTCTGATTCGAGGCCGGCGCTCTGTTCAAGACTGCGCAGCTGTTCAATCACAGCGCGCAGGTCATCGGTCTCCCACTCCAGGATCTGGGTGCAGACCTGATAATCGCGCAGCTGCACCTTCAGTTGTTTGAGGGTCTCGGCCGCCCTGGCCTCATCGCCCTCCCGCACCTGCTTCATCAGCTGCTTTTCCAGCTCGAAGATAATTTCGCGCTGCTCGCTGTTGGCGTCCTGCAGGGTCAGCAGCTCCTGCCGGCTGGTTTCGAGTGCGTCCTGCAGCAACTCCGACAATGGCGCCTGGCCAGCCCCGCCGGATACACCTTCGCGATGAATCACCAGCAGCCCCTGGGCCGATTCCTGGCGTGCCTGGGCAGCGGTTACCGCGCCCCCCGCCCGTTGCAGGCTGTCCTCGACGCGCCGGGCCTGACGGGTCTGGCGGTGAGCCACGGCCTCGGCGCGATCCAGCAGCGCCGTGGAGGCCTCGGCGCCCCGCAACTGCCGCAATTCCGCCAGTTGCTGCTTCTGCTGCGACAGGCGCATGTACAGCTGCCCCATCGTGGCCTGCAGGGGTGGTCGCTGCTCGGGGCTGGCGGCGGCGAGATCCAGCGGTGGGTCGACGCTGGCGGTGAGCATGCCGCGAAGGCTGGTCTCCGCTGCGTCGGGCAGCTGTTCCTGGGCCAGCTGGAAGATGGGCCGCATCAGGTTCACGATCATTTCCCGATCACTGGCACGCTGCCCCTGATGGCGCAGGGCGCGGCGCTCCGCATCCAGCCAGTGCAGGCGAAACAGGCGCACCGACGCCTCGATCGACCCTTCGGGAGCCTGGCTCAGGGCGGTCTCGCGCCACTCGCGCTTGAGGTAAGCGGGGATGCCCAGCACTTCGGCCTGGGCGCGCCGCGCCGCGTCCCGCGCTTCGATGGCGCGGCGCACCTGCTGTTGCAGGCGGCGCATGCGCAGGATGTTGCGCCGCAGCAGGAACGCGAGGACGGCGACCCCGACCAGGCCGAGAAAAGCCAGCTCCCCCAACAGGATCAGCCAGCCCATGTGACCATTCATCGCACCCACCTCTAACGAGAGTGTTGTGCGTCATCATGTCACAGTTTTGTGCAGGTTCCAGTCCCCCAGGCTCGAATGCTTGCACCGCAACCGATCAGGGTGTGATCGCCACTTTCAGTACGCCGTCGCGCTGCTGCGCAAACAGCTCATAGGCGGCGACGATGTCATCCAGCCCGAAGCGATGGGTCACCATCGCGGTCAGGTCGACGCGTCCGGAGGCAATCACGGTCATCAGGCGGCGCATGCGCTCCTTGCCGCCCGGGCACAGGGTGGTCACGATGTGGTGATCGCCCAGGCCCGCGGCGAAGGCATCCAGCGGCAGCGACAACTTGCCCGAATACACCCCCAGGCTGGACAGGGTGCCGCCGGGCTTGAGCACGCGCAGGCAAGCCTCGAAAGTTTCCTGCAGGCCCAGGGCCTCAATGGCCACATCGACACCGCGCCCGCCGGTCAGGGCCATGATCGCCTCGACCGGGTTCGCCTGCCGGAAGTTGATGGTTTCGTCCGCCCCCAGCTTGCGCGCCACGGCCAGGCGCTCCTCGACGCCGTCGACAACAATGATGCGGGTCGCGCCCATGAGCTTGGCACCCGCCGTGGCGCACAGCCCGATCGGCCCCTGGGCGAACACCGCCACAGTGTCACCAATGCGGATATGGCCATTCTCGGCGCCACCAAAACCCGTACTCATGATGTCCGGGCACATCAGCACCTGCTCGTCGCTGAGGCCGTCCGGCACCGGGGTGAGGTTGGCCTGGGCATTGGGGATACGCACATACTCGGCCTGGCAGCCATCGATGGTGTTGCCCAGCTGCCAGCCGCCCAGGGCCTTGCCGCCACACTGACTGGAGGCGCCGTCGAGGCAGGGGTTGCACTGCCCGCAGGGGGTGATGGCGCCGGCGATGACGCGCTGCCCGACCTCGTAGCCCGTCACCGCCTCGCCCAGGGCCGCGATCACACCGACCGGCTCGTGCCCCACGGTCAGCCCGCTGGCCACCGGGTATTCGCCCTTGAGGATATGCACATCGGTGCCGCAGATGGTGGTGGTGGTCACCCGCAGCAGGGCATCCGTGGGGCCGATCCGCGGCACCGGCTTCTGGCGGATCTCGATGCGCCCCGGCTCGACAAAAACCGCTGCCTTCATGGTCTCGGGCAGGGTTCTGGCGCCCGACTGGGTTCTGGTCGCTGGCATGGTCATGCTCCTCCCGGCTGGATGGGATCGCGGGGCAGTGCAGCCTCCCCAATCACACCAGTGTACCGCCGCGCCCTGTCATTTTCCTGATCGAGGTCAAAGCCTCGCGTGCCGCGGCGGCCGCACCAACAACCTCATCGTGGGATAGGGCTTCAGTCCTCCGCCAGTTTGCCCACATCCCCCGCGGACAGCTGCCCGTCGCGGTACATCCACACCAGCAGGTCGCGGAAGGACTGCTCAGCGCTCATCGACTGTACACCGAGTTGCTGCGCCGCCGGGCCGTCATCGCAGGGCACGCTGCGGGTCAGCACGTCGGCCTTTTCCAGCGTCAGCTGTGGCTGCAGGCCAAACAGGCGTGTACCGAGGTCGCCGATGCGTCCGAACAACCGCATCAGCCAGCCGGGCATACGCTGCTGGCCGAGTTCGCGCCCGGTCAGGCGGCACAACAGCCCGTGCAATTCGGCGTGGCTGAGAAAGTTGCCACCGAACATGAAGCGCCGCGCACCCTGGCCGGGCTGCAGCGCCGCGGTGATGACCCGGGCGAGGTCGCGCGCATCGGTGTAGACCAGCCCGCCCTCGGTCACCAGTACCTTGCCCTGGCGCAGGAAGTCCGCCAGCATCTGCGGTCCGATGCTGAAGGTCGGGTCGTGGGGGCCATGCACGGCCCCGGGGTAGACCGTCACCACCGGCGCCCCCCGGGCCTGGTGCTCCCGGGCAATGGACTCCGCATCCGCCTTGGTGTGGGCATAGAAGCCATCCGGGGTCTGTACCGGATCCTCCGCGCGCTGGCGATCACCGGGGGGCGGGAACAGGGCAAGGATGCTGGACACGTAGATGACCGGGTCCAGCTTTGCGGCAACCGCCGCCTCCAGTATTTTTCGGGTGCCATCGACGTTAATGTGCCGCACCTTCTCCGCGTCGTTCACATCATTGGAGAACAGCCCGGCGCAGTGCACCAGGGCGTCGCAGCCCTGCAACCAGGTGACCAGCTCCCCGGCCTGCAGCAGGTCCCCCTCGCAGACCTCGATGGCCGCGGTATCGACCCCGAGGGGCGCCATCACCCGCTCCAGCTTGTCGCGGCTGCGCACCAGCGCCCGCACCTGATGCCCCGCAGCCAGCATCGCCGCCGCCGCGTGGCAGCCAACCAGGCCGGTAATCCCCGTGATAAATACGCGCATACCTGCTCCCGCAAACCTGCGACCGCAAGGAATCGTTCAACCCAGTGGCTCGACGAAAGGATGCGACCGAAAGAGAACCATTCGACTGAAATGTTTTCTGGGCGCAGCTTACCCCGGGCGGCAGCGTGAATCCAGTCTTGCCATGTCTCCCCCCTTTGCCGCGCCATTCCCTTGCCATACCCCCCCGGCACCGGATCCGGGCGGCGCGGGGCCGGCCGATGCCTGCATAGGGTGCCAGATTGGCAGCCCCCGGCGCAGCCGCTAGACTGGCCAAACCTCCACCCGGACCCCTCGCCATGGCCCCTGATCTCCGACCGCGCATCGTCATCGTCGGCGGTGGTGCCGGCGGCCTGCCCCTCGCCACCCGTCTGGGCCGACGCCTGGGGCGACGCAACCGCGCCCTGATCAGTCTGGTCGACAGCAACATGAGCCACATCTGGAAGCCGCGCTTCCACGAGGTCGCCACGGGTGCGATCGACGCGGACCTGGACGCCCTCGACTACCGCGCCCACGCCAGGGGCCACCATTACCAGTTCGAACCGGGCACGCTGTCGGGGCTGGACCGCAGCCGCCGTGAGCTGATCCTCGCCCCGCTGCAGGACCGTGGTGGCCGCGAGGTCCTGCCCGAGCGCCGCCTGGGCTACGACTGGCTGGTGCTGGCCATCGGCAGCCAGGGCAACGATTTCAATACCCCGGGGGTGCACGAGCACTGCCTGTTCCTCGACAGCCGCGAGCAGGCGGATCGTTTTCACGAGCGCTTTCTCAACCTGTGCCTGGCCGCCAACCACCGCGGCGGCACCGTCACCATCGCCATTGTCGGCGCCGGCGCCACCGGTGTGGAGCTGGCGGCGGAGCTGCACCACGCGGTGGAGCTGTTGCATCGCTACGGCCACCGCGAGTTGCACCGGAAGCAGCTCCACGTCACCGTGCTGGAGGCGGGGCCCCGCATCCTGCCTGCCCTGAACGAGCGAGTGGCCGCGGCGGCCCACGCCCGGCTCGAGGCCCTGGGGGTAACCGTGCGCACCGATACCGCCGTGGCCGAAGCCCGCGACGATGGCTTCATCACCCGCGACGGCGAGATCATCCATGCCGACCTGCTGGTCTGGGCCGCCGGTATTCGCGCACCCGCGGTGCTGGCCGGGCTGGAGCTGTCGGTGAACCGGCTCAACCAGATCCTGGTCACCCCGACGCTGCAGGCCCGGGACGACGCCCGCATTCTGGTGATCGGCGATTGCGCCGCCTGCGCCCTGGACGACAGCGGGCGCCTGGTGCCGCCGCGCGCGCAGTCGGCACAGCAGATGGCCCGCTGCGCCGCCACCAACCTGGAGCACCTGCTGGCGGGCAAGCCGCCTCGGCCCTTCCGCTACCGCGACCGGGGTTCACTGGTGTCGCTCTCGGAGTACACCTCGGTGGGCACACTGATGGGCAACCTGCGCGGCGGTCAGTTGTTCATCGAGGGCTGGCTGGCGCGTCGCATGTACATCAGCCTGTACCGCCTGCACCAGGCCGCGCTGTACGGCTGGCCCCGCACCCTGCTGCTGCTCGCCGCGGGGCGCTTCAACCGTCTGTTGCGACCGCGCCTGAAACTGCACTGAGGTGCGCCCTGTCATACCGGGCGCGGCCGCCAGGCCTGTACAAGCAGCCCCGGACGCGGGTAGCCTGCCGGACATCCATACAAGCAATCCATAACCCATTCACACAGCCACGCAGCCAACGGCAGGAGTCATCAATGAGCTGGATTCCGGGTGCAACCACAGGGCAGGGACTGGGCGGCACGCTGGCGCTGGTGCCACCCCTGGCGGATGCCTTCCAGGCCTACCGCCGCGCCATCTGGAGCCAGCCGCACCTGCCGCTCAACATCCTCGAGCTCTGTCGCCTGCGCCTCGCGCAACTGCACCGCTGCAGCGAGCAGTTCCAGACGCGCAACATCGACGCGGCGCGGGCGGGTGTCGACGACGACAAAGTGGGCGCCCTGCCGAACTGGCATCGGGATGATCGCTTCAGCCCGGCCGAGCGCGCCTGCCTGGAGTTCGCCGAGGTCTACTATATGGATCCGAACCAGCTCAGCGACGCCCAGGCGGACGCCGTGAAACAACACGTGGGCGAGCCCGGGCTGGTGGCCCTGGTGCAGTCCCTGGGTGTTTTCGATGCACAGTGCCGGCTGGCACTGTTGCTGGACCTGCAGTGAGGAATTGCCCATGGCCAGTCAAGCGAGAGTCAGCCCTCCGGCACAGCAGAGCGGCCATGTGGTCCGCGACAGCGCCCTGGGCCGCGTACCCGAAACAGTGGATGCCTTTGTCGCCCTCAATCGCGACGTGTGGCGCCGCGGACCCCTGCCGCCGGCGCTGCTGGAACTGGCGCGCCTGACCAACGCGCGGCACGTCAACTGCGTGTTCTGCAAGGCGGTGCGCTACGACGTGGCCCGGGAAGACGGCCTCACCGAGGATAAAATCGCCCGCCTCGACCAGGCCGACCCGGCGGGGTTCAGCGAGCGGGAAAAACTGGTGGTCGCCTTCACCCGCCAGTACCTGAACGCACCCGCGGAGCTGCCCGACGACCTGCGCGCATCGATGCTGGAGCATTTCAGTGCCGAGGAAATCGTGCACCTCGCCCTCGCGGTCGGCACCTTCAATGCCTTCTCCAAATGCGCCGTGTCGCTCGGCGGCATGCCCGATGAGTTGCCACCGATGGAGATGTCGGTGCCGGATTGACGTGGTCGCGGTGAGCGTGCGTGATCAGCAGACTGTCAATTACTGATAGCGGATCGACGTCCGGGGCCTTCTAGAATCGGGCTTCACCCATTGCCGATCCGGGCCAGCGATATGCCGCTCCCCTGCCAGCACCGCGATGACATCGCGGTGATCACGCTCGAAAACCCTCCGGTCAACAGCTTCAGCCTGGGGCTTCGACAGGATCTTCTGCAGAGACTGGAACAGCTGGAGGCAGATCCCGCGACCCGGGCGGTTGTCATTACGGGGCACTCGAAAATTTTCTCCGGTGGGGCCGATATCAACGAGTTCGAATCGGGAAAGGCCCTCACCCCGCCCAATGTGCCACAGCTGCACCAGCGCCTCGATGCCTACGCCAAGCCGGTCATCGCCGCCATCAATGGTGCGGCCCTCGGCGGGGGTTGCGAGTTCGCGCTCGCCTGCCACTACCGCGTGGGAGGCGTGAACTCCAGTATCGGTCTGCCGGAAATCACTCTGGGCATCCTGCCCGCCGCCGGTGGCACCCAGCGCCTGCCACGGCTGGTCGGCCCCGAGCTGGCACTGGAGATGATTCTGGATGGCAAACCCCGCAGCGGCGCCACAATGGCCGATGCGGGCTTCTTCGACCGTTTCACGAACGGCGATATCGTCGATGCCGCGGTCACCTTCGCCCGGGAGGTGTTGCAATCAGGTGGCGATCGACCCCGACTCCGCGACCGCGATGCGGACATGACTCACCTGGCGGAAGGCGCCGAGGGCGTCATCAAACGTGCCCGGGAACAGCTGGCGCGACGCCAGCCGGCGCTTCCCGCTGCAGAGGCGTGCCTGCGGGCGGTGGCGGCGGCATTGAGCGAGCCTTTTGATCAGGGGCTTGCACTGGAGCAGCACCTGTTTGCAAGGCTGGTGGAGAGCACGGAATCAAAAGCGCTTCGGCATGGCTTCTTCGCGGAGCGGCTGGCCGGCAGGGTGGAGG
>JBJHBY010000123.1:0-10102 GCA_050485745.1 Gammaproteobacteria bacterium
GGAATCATGTTACTGGCACTCTACAACGATCTGGCCCGACTGTGAGTTTCCGGTATCGGTATGCCCTTGATTTTCCGCCCACTCCGGCACGTTCCGCCCATCTGGTGGGCATGGCTATCCATATTCTGGTTGTGAATTCATGAGAATAAAGACGCTGATCTGGCCCCTTCTCGCCGGACTGCTGCCGCTGATGCCGGTGCAGGCTCAAATACCGGCGGAGATGCCGGTATCGACCCCGGAAGAACGTTTCGTGGTGGGTGATATCCGCATCGAGGGTTTGCAGCGCATTCCCGCTGGCAGTGTGTTTGCCGCAATGCCCCTTAATGTGGGCGACGAGATTGGTACCGGCACCATCCAGAGCATCATCCGTGGCCTGTTTCGAACCGGCAATTTTGATGATGTCCAGGTCGGGCGCGAGGGCAATGTCCTGGTCGTGGTGGTGCAAGAGCGCCCATCCATCAGCGAGATCAATATCGAGGGCAACAAGGCGATCGAGACCAAAGCCCTGCTCGACGGCCTGAAGAATGCCGGTCTCGCCGAGGGGCAGGTGTTCAAGCGTGCGACCCTCGAGGGCATGCGTATGGAACTGACCCGACAGTATGTGGGGCAGGGTCGCTACGATGCCAGTATCCAGACCGAAGTGGTGGCGCAGCCACGCAATCGGGTGGCGGTGAATATTGATATCGACGAAGGCAGCACCTCCGCGATCAAGCACATCAATATCGTCGGCAACGAAGCCTTTTCCGACGATGATCTGCTGGATCAGTTCGAGTTGCGCACGTCCGGCTGGTTCACCTGGATCACAGGCAAGGACAAGTATGCCCGGGAAAAGCTCCAGGGTGACCTGGAAACCCTGGGCTCGTTTTACATGGATCGTGGCTACATCAACTTCGATATCGATTCCACCCAGGTTTCGGTAACACCGCAGCGTGACGCGGTCTATATCACTCTCAATCTGATTGAGGGCAAGGCCTATCAGGTCGGCAAGGTGGAACTCTCCGGGGATATCATCCTGCCGGAAGAGGAACTGCGTCGCTTTATCCTGATACGCGAGGGACAGACTTTTTCCCAGTCGCTGCTGACGCGGACCGAGGAACTTCTGACCAATCGCCTGGGCAACGAGGGCTACAACTTCGCACGGGTGATCGGCATTCCCGAGGAGAATGAAGAAACGGGTGACGTCGATATCCGCTTCTTCGTCGACCCGGGCAAGCGCACTTATGTGCGTCGTATCAACTTCAGGGGCAACAATCGCACCGTGGACGAGGTGCTGCGACGCGAGATGCGGCAGATGGAAGCTGCGCCGGCCTCCCGTGCCCGGATCGAGCAGTCGCGGATCCGGCTCGACCGGCTCGGGCACTTCCGTGAAGCCAAGGTCGATACCATTGAGGTCCCTGGCAGTGATGACCAGATCGATCTGCTCTACAGCGTCGAGGAGCAGCCCTCCGGCAGCATCGGCGCGAGTATCGGCTTCGCCCAGGACAGCGGTCTCCTGCTGGGTGCCAATATCCAGCAGAACAACTTCATGGGCACCGGCAAGCAGGTCGGCATCGGCGTCAGCCGCAGCCGCTACCTGACCAATGTGCGCTTCAGCTACGTCAACCCGTATTTCACCGAGGACGGTGTCAGCCGTGGCTTCTCCGTGTTCTACCGCGAGGCCAACCTCGACGAGATCAACGTCGCCAGCTATACCACCAATACCCTGGGCGGCAGCATGAGCTTCGGCTACCCGATCAGCGAGACCCAGAGCCTGGGCTTCAGCGTCACTGCCTCGCGTACCAAGATTGAAACCGGTTTCGCCGCGGTCAAGGAGATCGCTGGCAGCCCGCGGCCGCTGCGGGGTATTGACACCTACTTCGTGAATCAGCGGCAGCCGGATGGTACCTACCTGCAGATCGAGGAAGAGCTGCCGTTTGACCCCGTGGCGAATGCGGATCTGCTGGCTGAAACAGAGCCGGGCTTTGTCGATCGCTACGGTGATGTCTACAAAAACGTTACCACTACCCTGTCCTGGAATTCCTCGACCCTGAACCGGGGCATGCTGGCCAACCGCGGCCAGTCCCATAGTGTGGCCTTCGAGGTGTCGGTACCGGGTAGTGACCTGGAGTACTACAAGCTCCTCTACAACGGTCAGATCTTCATCCCGCTGAGTCAGCGTTTCACCCTGCGCCTGCGCAGCGAGCTCGGTTACGGCGATGGCTTTGGCGATACCACTGAGCTGCCGTTCTTCGAACACTTCTTTGCCGGTGGCTTCGGGTCGGTGCGCGGTTTCCGCAGCAATACCCTGGGCCCGCGCAGTACCCAGGCGGATGTCTATACCCTGCGCCGGGCGGTCACGGAGATCGACGGCGACGGCCTGCCCACAGAGCTGAGCAACAACTTTTCCTACGTGGCCGAGGATGGCAGCCTGGTCTTCGAGCCGGTGCGCACGCGCCGCGCCGATCCCTTCGGCGGCAACATGCTGGTGGAGTTCGGGGCTGAGCTGCTGTTCCCGTTGCCCTTCCTCAGGGACCAGCGCTCCGTGCGCTCGGGTTTCTTCCTTGATGCGGGCAATGTGTTCAGTACCAATTGCGGGGCGACGCAGTTAAACTGTAGCAATTTCGACCTGGACGAACTGCGTTATTCGGCCGGTGTTGGCCTGACCTGGATCACCGGGTTTGGCCCGCTGACCTTCAGCCTGGGGCGTGCGCTTAATTCGAAGAGCGGCGACCAGACCGAAGTGTTCCAGTTCTCCCTGGGTCGTGGATTCTGAAGTCTTGTTCAAGCTGGCGTCAGCTGCTGGAGAGTTGCAATGAAAGTGATGGTCAAGTTCCTGATTCTGGTCCTGGCGTTCGGGGTTTCCGCGGGGGCTTCAGCTCAGGGCAAGATTGCTGTGGTGGATATGCGGGCGGCAATTCTGGGTACCGACCTGGCGCGACAGCGCATGGCCGCGTTGTCACAGCGAGAAGAGTTTGCCGCCAATGTCCGCGAGCGCGATGCACTGGTTGAGCAGTACAACCGCATCGCTGAGGAATTCCAGCGGGAGTACGCGGTGCTCAATGCCCAGGAGCGTGCCGAGTTCAATCGTCGCCTGGAAGCCAAGGGCGAGGACATCCAGCATGTGGCGCGGAAGGTCCAGGTCGCCGAGCAGGAACTGGTTCAGCAGCTGGGTGAGGAGCTCGGCGAACGTGCCCAGCAAATTCTCGGCGAGCTGGTGCGCAGTGAGGGTATCGGCCTGCTGCTCAATCGCCAGGCCGTATTGCATGCCGACAGCAGCTTCAACCTGACCAGCAAGGTCACCGACCGCCTGAATCAGGCGCGCTGAGCAAGGCGCGCTTGGCGAGGCTCAACGCTCATGGCCGGGCCGTTACTGACGCTGGGTGAGATCGCCAACCGGCTGGCTCTGCCCTGTATCGGTGATGCCGGGCGTCCGATCCGCGGCCTGGCGACGCTTGCCAGTGCCGGCCCCGATCACCTCAGTTTTCTTGCCAGCAGGCGCTACCTCGGCCAACTGGCGACAACCCGTGCCGCGGCGGTCATCCTGTCGCCGGAGATGGCGGCGCATAGCCCCTGCGACTGCCTGCCGAGCGAGCAGCCCTATCGCGATTACGCCCGCGCAAGCCAGTGGTTCGACATGGCGCCGCGCCCCGCTGCGGGCGTCCATCCCAGTGCCGTGGTGGCGCCCTCCGCGGTGCTGGAAACAGGTGTTGCCGTCGCAGCGGGCTGCGTGATTGGCGAGGGTGTGCGCATCGGGGAGGGCAGCATGCTGGGGCCGGGCTGCGTGATCGGTCCGGATTGCGTGGTTGGCCCGCGCAATCGCCTGCATTCGCGGGTGGTGTTCTATCACGGTGTATCCACCGGGGCGGACTGCACCATTCACAGCGGGGCGGTGCTCGGCGGCGATGGTTTTGGCTTTGCGCCGGATGCCGGTGCATGGTGCAAGATTGCCCAGTTGGGTGGCTTGCGCCTGGGCAGCCGGGTGGAAGTCGGGGCGAATACCACGATTGATCGCGGAGCCCTGGACGACACGGTCATCGGCGACGATGTGATCATTGACAACCAGGTCCAGATCGCCCACAACGTCGTCATTGGTGATGGCACTGCCATTGCCGCCTGCGTCGGTATCGCCGGCAGCGCCCGTATCGGGCGTCGCTGTACACTGGCCGGTGGCGCCGGCGTGGTCGGGCACGTAATGATCGCCGACGGTGTACACGTGACCGCCATGTCGATCGTGACACGCTCCATCGATGAGCCCGGATCCTGGTCCTCGGGAACGGCCAGCATGCCAACACGGGAGTGGCGCCGCAGCGCGGTCCGCTTCACCCAGCTCGATGCCCTGCACCGGCGTGTGCTTGAGCTGGAAAAACAATCACCGGGGTTTTCGGGGGAAGGTCGAAACCGATCATGATGCATGTCAGGGAAATCCAGGAGTATCTGCCACACCGCTATCCGTTCCTGCTGGTGGATCGGGTGCTGGAACTCGATCTCGAGGCCATGACCATTACCGCGGTCAAGAACGTATCGATCAACGAACCCTTCTTCGATGGGCACTTTCCCGGCTTGCCGGTCATGCCCGGGGTGCTGATTGTCGAAGCCATGGCACAAGCGTCCGGCATTCTCGGCTTCCGCAGCCAGAACAAGAAGCCCAGCGACGGCTCCATCTACTACTTCGTCGGTGCCGACGATGTGCGCTTCAAGCGACCGGTGGTGCCCGGTGACCAGCTGATCCTGAAGTCGGCATATGTATCAGATCGCCGCGGTATCTGGAAATTCAGCTGCAACTCCTTTGTCGAGGGTGAGCTGGTCTGCACCGCCAATATTCTCTGCGCCGATCGCAAGCGCGAGCCATGATCGACCCGCGCGCCATCATCGACCCGGGTGCGCACCTCGCGGATGGCGTGTCGGTGGGTCCGTGGAGCATTGTCGGTGCCGACGTCGAAATCGGCCCGGGCACGGTGGTGGCGCCCCATGTAGTCATCAAGGGGCCGACCCGTATCGGTGCGGACAACCGCATCCTGCAGTTTTCCAGCATTGGCGAGGACACCCCGGATCTCAAGTACCAGGGGGAGCCGACGCGCCTGGTGATCGGCGACCGCAACACTATCCGCGAAGGTGTCACCATTCACCGGGGCACGGTGCAGGATCGTGGCGAGACCACCATCGGGGATGACAATCTGCTCATGGCCTATGTGCATGTTGGTCATGACTCGGTCATCGGCAGTCACTGTATCCTGGTGAACAATGTTGCCCTGGCCGGCCACGTGCATATGGGTGATTGGTCGATCCTCTCCGGTTACACCCTGGTGCACCAGTTCTGCCATATCGGTGCCCACGCCTTCAGTGGTGCCGGCACCTTCATCAGCAAGGACGTCCCGGCCTACATCACGGTCACCGGCAACCCTGCGGAGGCCAAGGGCATCAATGTCGAGGGCCTGCGGCGCCGTGGTTTCAGCACCGCGGCCATCACCATGCTGCGGCGTGCCTACAAGACGCTCTACCGCCAGGGCCTGACGCTCGACGCCGCCCTGGCCCAGCTGGAGCCGCAGCTGGAAACCTGCCCCGAGTTGCAGTTGCTGCTGGACTCGTTGCGTGGTTCCAGTCGCGGCATCGTGCGTTGAGGACGGCGGGGATGGCCCCGCGTATCGGGCTGGTGGCGGGGGAATCCTCCGGCGACCTGCTGGGTGCGGCCCTGATTCCCGCCTTGCGTCAGCGCTGGCCCAATGCCCACTTCGCCGGCATCGGTGGTACGCACATGCAGGCCGAGGGGTTCCGCTCCCTGTATCCGCTGGAGCGCCTCTCGGTGATGGGCCTGGTCGAACCCCTGCAGCGTCTGCCGGAACTGCTGGCGATCCGCCGGGGATTGTACCGGCACTTCACCCGGCAGGGCTTCGATCTGGTGATGGGTATCGACGCCCCGGATTTCAACCTCGGTCTCGAGCGCCGGCTGCGCCGCGCCGGCCTGCGCACGGCGCATTATGTCAGCCCCTCCGTCTGGGCCTGGCGCCAGGGCCGTGTGCGCAGCATTCGCCGCGCGGTTGATCTGATGCTCACCCTGTTTCCCTTCGAGGAGGGGTTTTACCGCAGTCACGGCGTGCCCGTCTGTTGTGTCGGGCACCCGCTGGCGGATGCGTTGCCCCTGCAGCCGGATCCCGATCGCGCTTCCGCCCGGCGTCAGCTGGGTCTGCCGGTGGACGCGCCAGTCGTGGCCCTGCTGCCCGGCAGTCGGGGCGGAGAAGTCGGGCAGATGGCCAGGCCTTTCCTGGCCACCGCGCAATGGCTGCTGCGGCGGCGTCCCGGCCTGCATTTTGTGCTGCCGGCGGCCACCCCGGAGCGGCGCCGGCAGGTCGAGGCGGCGCTGGCGCATTGCGACTCCCTGCCGCTGACCCTGCTGGACGGGCAGTCGCGGCTGGCCATGGCGGCCGCGGACGTCGTGCTGATGGCCTCCGGGACCACCACGCTGGAAGCCATGTTGCTGAAGAAGCCGATGGTCGTGGCCTATCGCATGGCCCCCTGGTCCTGGCGCCTGCTCTCGCCCCTGGTGAAGGTGCCCTGGGTGGCACTGCCCAATCTGCTCGCCAGGCGCGAACTGGTGCCAGAGCGCCTGCAGGATGCGGTAACGCCGGAGGTGCTGGGTCCCCTGTTGCTGGCCTGGCTGGATAATCCTGAACGACAGGCGGCGCTGGTCGAGTCCTTCACCGGGATGCACGAGGAGCTGCGCCGGGGCGCCAGCCGGCGCGCCGCCGAGGCACTGGAGACGCTGCTGGAGGCGAAGCGCCATGCGTGACCTGTTTGAGCCGGAATGGGATCGCCCCTTGCTGGCCGGTGTCGACGAAGTCGGGCGTGGCCCTTTGGCCGGGGACGTGGTGGCGGCCGCCGTGATTCTCGATCCGGCACGGCCGGTGGCGGGTCTGGCGGATTCCAAGGCGCTGAGTGCGGCCCGGCGCGAGCGCCTGTATGATGCCATCTGCGACTGCGCGCTGGCCTGGGCCGTGGGTCGTGCCAGCGTTGAGGAAATCGACCGCATCAACATCCTGCAGGCCAGCTTGCTGGCCATGACACGAGCGGTCGATGCTCTGGGTGTCGAGCCCGTGCACGTGCTGGTGGATGGCAATCGCCTGCCGCGCTGGCGCTACAGTGCCGAGCCTGTGGTGAAGGGCGATGCCCGGGTGCCGGTGATCGCGGCGGCCTCGATCATCGCCAAGGTCACCCGCGACCGGGAAATGCTCGAACTCGACCGTTGCTACCCGGGCTACGGCCTCGCTGGTCACAAGGGTTACCCGACCACCGCACACCTGGCTGCCCTGCGTGAGCAAGGCGTGACCCCCGTGCATCGACGCTCCTTCGCCCCGGTGCGGGCTCTGCTGGAAACCGACGGAAACCACTGATGACCCATTCCTTCGTCCACCTGCGGCTGCACTCGGAATACTCGCTGGTCGACAGCCTGGTGCGCCTCAAACCACTGGTCAAACAAGTGGCCGAGCTGGGCATGCCCGCCTGTGCCTTGACCGACCACACCAATTTCTACGGCCTGATCAAGTTCTACAAGGCCGCCATGGCCGCCGGCATCAAACCGATTCATGGTGCCGACCTGCTGTTGCGCGATGACGACGACCCCGCCCAGCTCTCGGTGCTGTGCCTGCTGGCACAGGATGAGCGCGGCTATCGCAACCTGATCGAGCTGATCTCCCTGGCTTATCTCGAGGGGCAGCAGCAGGGCCAGGCCTGTATTCGCCGCGATTGGCTGGTGGAACGCAGCGACGGCCTGATCGCCCTGTCGGGTGGCCGGGAGGGCGATGTCGGTCAGGCGCTTCTGGGCGGGCGGCCGCAGCAGGCGCGGCAGCGCCTGCAGACCTGGATGCAGTTGTTCCCGGAGCGCTTTTACCTGGAGCTGCAGCGCACTGGCCGTGACGGCGAGGAAGACTACCTGCACGCCGCCGTGGCGCTGGCGACCGAGAGTGATTGCCCGGTGGTCGCGACCAATGACGTGCGCTTTCTGCGCCGTGACGAATTCGAGGCCCACGAGGCACGGGTCTGCATCCGCGAGGGTCGTACCCTGGACGATCCGCGCCGTGCGCGCCGCTATAGCGAGGAGCAGTATCTGAAAAGCCCCGCGGAGATGGCGGAGCTGTTCGCCGATATCCCCGAGGCCCTTGAGAACACGGTGCAGATCGCGCAGCGCTGCAATGTCGGCATCACCCTGGGTACCTACTACCTGCCGGAATACCCGATTCCGGAGGGTATGACCCTGGATCAGTATTTCCGCCAACTCTCCCACGAGGGCCTCGACAAGCGCCTGGAGGCCCTGTTCGATACCGGTTCAGTGGATTTTCCCGAGCGCCAGGCGGAGTACCGCGCACGGCTCGATTTCGAACTCGACGTGATCCTGCAGATGGGCTTCCCCGGCTACTTCCTCATCGTTATGGATTTCATCCGCTGGGCGAAACAGCACGACATCCCGGTTGGCCCCGGTCGCGGCTCCGGGGCGGGCTCCCTGGTGGCCTATGCCCTGGAGATCACCGACCTCGATCCGATCGCCTACGACCTGCTGTTCGAGCGCTTTCTCAATCCCGAGCGGGTGTCGATGCCGGATTTCGACGTCGACTTCTGCATGGACAACCGCGACCGTGTCATTCAGTACGTGGCGGAACGCTACGGGCGTGATGCCGTGGGGCAGATCATTACCTTCGGCACCATGGCGGCCAAGGCGGTGGTGCGCGATGTCGCCCGCGTCCAGGGCAAGTCCTATGGGCTGGCCGACAAGCTCTCCAAGATGATTCCCTTTGAAGTCGGCATGACCCTGGAGAAGGCCTACGAACAGGAGGAGGTGCTGCGGGACTTCCTCGCCACCGACGGCCAGGCCCAGGAAATCTGGGATATGGCCCAGCGCCTGGAAGGCCTGACCCGCAACGTCGGCAAGCATGCCGGCGGCGTGGTCATCGCGCCCTCGCGCCTGACCGATTTCGCGCCTTTGTACTGTGACGAGGCCGGGGGTGGCCTGGTCACCCAGTTCGACAAGGGCGACGTCGAGGATGCCGGGCTGGTCAAGTTCGACTTTCTCGGTCTGCGCACCCTGACCATCATCGACTGGGCGCGGCGCATGATCGATACCCAGCGCGCGCGGCAGGGCGAGGCGCCGCTGGATATCATGGCGATTCCCCTGGGCGACGCACCCACCTTCGAGCTGCTGCAGCGTGCCGAGACCACCGCCGTGTTCCAGCTCGAATCCCGCGGCATGAAGGATCTGATCAAGCGCCTGCTGCCCAGCCGTTTCGAGGACATCATCGCGCTGGTGGCCCTGTTCCGGCCCGGCCCGCTGCAGTCCGGCATGGTCGACGACTTCATCAACCGCAAGCACGGCCGCGCGCAGCTGGCCTATCCCCATCCGCAATACCAGCACGAGTGCCTGGTACCAATCCTGGAGCCGACCTACGGCATCATTCTGTACCAGGAGCAGGTGATGCAGATCGCGCAGGAAATGGCCGGTTACAGCCTGGGCGAGGCGGATCTGCTGCGCCGTGCCATGGGCAAGAAGAAGCCCGAAGAGATGGCCAAGCAGCGGGCGATCTTCCTGCAGGGTGCCACCGGCAAGGGGTTCTCCGAGGAGCTCGCCTCGAACATCTTCGACCTGATGGAGAAGTTCGCGGGCTATGGTTTCAACAAGTCCCACTCCGCGGCCTATGCGCTGGTGTCTTACCAGACAGCCTGGCTGAAACGTCACTACCCGGCGCCGTTCATGGCGGCGGTGATGAGCTCGGAACTGCAGAACACTGACAAGATTGTGGTGTTCATCGAAGAGTGCCGTGCCATGGGGTTGAACCTGAAGCTGCCCGATGTCAACGAGGGCGACTACATGTTCACGGTCAATGAGGCGGGGGATATCGTCTACGGCCTGGGAGCGATCAAGGGCCTGGGCGAAGGGCCGGTGGACAATATCATTGCGGCGCGTAACCAGGGTGGTGCCTTTGCCAACCTGTTTGATTTCTGCCGGCGCGTTGATCCGCGCAAGGTCAACAAGCGCGCTGTCGAGGCGCTGATCCGTGCCGGGGCCTTCGACAGCCTGGGTGAGGACCGCGCGGTGCTGATGGCGGCGATTCCCGAGGCTTTTCTCGCCGCCGAGCAGAGC
>JBJHBY010000124.1:0-7529 GCA_050485745.1 Gammaproteobacteria bacterium
GCGCTCCATACCCTCCATGTTCAAAAGGTCTTCGGCGGGCTCCACCTCACCCAGCTGTTCCTCACTGGCGATGGCCAGGGTCAGCAGGGCATCCTTGGCCCGCGCGCGCAGCTCCTCGGCGATCTCCTGGTCGAAGCCCTCGATGGCCAGCATCTCCTCGAGGGGGACATAGGCCACTTCCTCGAGGCTGGTGAAGCCCTCCTCCACCAGCACTTCGGCCACGTCCTCATCGATGTCCAGCGCTTCCATGAAGCGCTCGATGACAGCCCCGGATTCCTCCTGGTGCTTTTCCGCCATCTCCTCGACGCTCATCACGTTGATCGACCAGCCGGTCATCTCCGAGGCCAGGCGCACGTTCTGGCCGCTGCGGCCAATGGCCTGGGCCAGATTGTCCGAGGCCACGGCCACGTCCATGGTGTGGGTGTCTTCGTCAACCACGATGGACTCGACTTCGGCCGGCGCCATGGCATTGACCACAAGCTGTGCCGGATTGTCATCCCAGAGCACGATATCGACGCGCTCATTGGCCAGCTCGCCGGATACCGCCTGCACGCGCGAACCGCGCATGCCGACACAGGCGCCGATGGGATCGATGCGACCGTCGTTGGTCTTCACCGCGATCTTGGCCCTGGAGCCCGGATCGCGGGCCGCAGCGCGGATTTCGATGACCTGCTCGGCGATCTCCGGCACCTCGATCTTGAACAGCTCGATCAGCATTTCCGGGCAGGCCCGGCTCAGAAACAGCTGTGGGCCACGGGCTTCGGGGCGCACGTCCTGCAGGATGGCGCGTACACGGTCACCGACGCGGAACACCTCGCGCCCGACCAGCTCCTCGCGTGGCAGCAGGCCTTCGGCGTTGTTGCCGAGGTCCACGATAATATTGTCACGGGTCACTTTCTTGACCGTACCGCTCACCAGTTCGCCCACCCGGTCGCGGTACTCATCGACCACCTGGGCGCGCTCGGCCTCACGCACCTTCTGCACGATCACCTGCTTCGCGGTCTGTGCGGCGATGCGGCCGAAACCGATGTTCTCGATCTGCTCGACATAGACATCGCCCGGCTGCAGCGCCGGGTCCTTTTCGTGCGCCTCTTCCAGGGTGAACTCGGTGCCCAGCAGCGCCATCTCGTCGTTGCTCACCACCTTCCAGCGCCGGAAGGACTCATAGTCGCCAGTGTTGCGATCGATGACCACGGAAATATCGGCTTCCTCGTCATAGCGCTTCTTGGTCGCCGTCGCCAGGGCCTGCTCGATGGCCTCGAAGATGATCTCCCGGGGCACACCCTTCTCGTTGGATACCGCTTCCGCTACCAGCAGGATTTCTTTGTTCATCTCTCGATTGCCTCAACTTCCGGTCCACGCCCGGCGGACGCCGTCCTTCAAGTAAACACTGACCCAGTGCCCTGCCTCAGTCGAATCTCGGCACGACATGAGCCCTGTCGACCTGCTCGATGGGCAGCAGGTATTCCTCGCCATCCACCAGCAGCACCACATCCTCTCCTTCCACTCCGACCAGACGGCCACTGAAACGGCGACGCCCCTCGAAGGCCGAGCGCAGGCTCAGGCGCACGTCCTCTCCGGCAAATGCGGCAAACTGCGCCAGGGTGAACAGGGGGCGGTCCATGCCCGGAGAACTGACCTCGAGCAAGTACTCGCCGCTGATCGGGTCCTCCACATCGAGCACACCACTGATCTGACGGCTGACAGCGGCACAATCATCGACGCTGACCCCGTCCGGGGACTCGATATAGACGCGCAGGGTGGCGCCGCGCCCCTGGCGCAGGAACTCAAGCCCCCAGAGCTCGAACCCCAGGGCTTCGACCGCGGGCGTCAGCAACCGCTGCAGACGCTCACCCGTCACCGCCATACACACCACCCAAACAAAAAATGGGCTCGAGGCCCATGTGTCGCAATGCACCGCGAGGCGGCGCCAATTCTGCTAACAAAAAGCCCCTGAAAAGGGGCCCTGGCTCTGTTCGCCCGGAACAACCCGCGGCGAACCTCTGTCAACCGACCCTGGAGCCGGCCATCACACCCCGGAGGCCGGGACCCTGACGCCGGTTTTCGCCGACCGCCAACAGCCCGACCTGCCACTTCAAGGGCCGGGATTATAGAGTTTGCAAGGGCCCCGGTCAATCGCGCAAACGCGCACCGGCCTTGAGCCTCAGGCCGACGGCACGCAACTGCCGGGCTTCCTGGCGCAGCAGCTCCGCGGTCAGGGGGTGCGCTTCCAGCCAACCCGCGGGCAAACCCAGTTGGCAGGTCTCTCCGGCAAAGCGCAGGCTCAGCTCCGGAGGTACGGCGGCCTCGTCTCGGCGGCGCAGAAACAGACAGGCCAGGCGCAGCACAATGGCCAGTCGCCAGTCCGGGGGCTGGCCCTGCCGCTGCTCCGGGCGGGAGGGCTTGCGCCGGTGATTGAGCACCAGAAAGCCGAGCTGGCGCTGCTCCTGCCTGGAGAAGCCCGCCATGTCGCCGTGATTCAGGATATAGGCACCGTGTCGGTGATATCCATTGTGGGAAATGGCCAGCCCCAGCTCGTGCAGGGACACCGCCCAGCGCAGCAGGCGCTGCGCCAGTTCCGGGCCGGTGTCCAGCTGGTCGCGAACCTGCTCGAACAGACGCAGTGCCAGCGCCTCGACCCGCACCACCTGGGCGCGATCGACATGGTACTGCTGCATCATCTGCTCGATGGTCTCCTGGCGCTTGTCGCGGTGCTGCAGGCGTCCGGCCAGGTCGTACAGCATGCCCTCGCGAATGGCCCGGGCGGACACCTGCATTCCGCCAATACCCAGCTCGATGAACAGCGCCTGCAGTACCGCCACCCCACCGACAAAGACTTCGCGTCGCTGCGCATCGAGCCCGGGCAGTTCAATCTCGCTGAAGTGATCAAAGCGCAGCAGCCGGGCCACCAGGGCCTCCAGACCCTCCGCGGTGATGACGTGATTCCGGTTCAGGCCGAGACGGTCCAGCACCCGCTCGATGGCGCGTATGGTGCCGGACGAGCCGATCGCCTCGCGCCAGTGCCGACTGCCGAACTGGCTCGCCACCCCCTGGATTTCCGAGCGCGCCTCGATCAGCGCTCGCTGGTAGCGCCGGCGGCTGAGGCGGCCTTCGGGAAAGAAGCGGCGGCTGTAACTGACGCAGCCCATGTACAGCGACTCCAGCCGCAGGGGCTGGTCCCCGCCCAGCACCAGCTCAGTGGAGCCACCGCCGATATCCACCACCAGGCGGGATCCCGCGTCGGGCGCGACATCCGAGGCAACGCCCAGGTAAATCAACCGCGCTTCCTCGACCCCGCTGATGACACTGACAGGTACCCCGAGAATGGCCTCGGCGCGCAGCAGAAAGCCGTCGCCATTGCTGGCAGCGCGCAGGGTATTGGTGCCCACCACCCGCACCCGCTCCGGCGACAGCGGGCGAATGCGCTCGGCAAACTTCTCCAGGCTGTGCAGGGCGCGCTCGATCGCCACCGGGTCGAGGCGACCATCGTCCCCCAGCCCGGAAGCCAGGCGCACCATGTCCTTGTAGCGATCGACCACAACCAGGTGCCCATGGTGAAAACGGGCCAGCAGCAGATGAAAACTGTTCGAGCCCAGATCAAGGGCGGCGTAGATATCCCTGCTTTCCTCGTCCTGCACCCTGCCTGTACCTCCGCCATCCGCAATCAGGCTTGTCGTCACTGCCTGGCCGCCAGAATAGAGCCTGCGCCGCAGGCTGTCATCCCGACGCAGCAAGTGTTGGCCATGTTATAAATCTGTCATCAAACAGTCATACACTTTCGGCGGCCGAGCATTTCCGGAGGAACCGATTCATGGCGAACGCGACAGGGCGGCGCACGATCCGCACCGAGCTCCCCAAGGAGCTGAGCTGGCTGTCCTTCAACGAGCGCGTACTCCAGGAAGCCGCCAACCCTGAAGTACCGGTACTGCAACGCCTGCGCTATCTCGGCATCTTTTCGAACAACATGGACGAGTTCTTTCGCGTCCGGGTTGCCGATGTGCGACGCCTCGCCGCTTTCTCCAGCCCCACCACCCAGGAGCGCTACAAGCAGCTGCTGCAGCAGATCCAGCACCGTGTGCTGCAGCTGCAGAAGCGCTTTGAACGCATCAACACGGAAGTGCTCGAAGCCCTGCAGGATAACGGCATCTATCTTATCAATGAGCAGCAGCTCGATGCCGGACAATCGCGTTTCGTGGAGCGCTACTTCCACGAGGTCATCCAGCCGGAGCTGGAACCCATCCTGCTGGACGACCACCACCCCCTGCCGGAGCTGGCCGATGCGTCCATCTATCTGGCGATTCGCCTGGTGAGCGAAGGCCAGGTGCGCTATGCCCTGCTGGAGATACCCACTGGGCGTCTCAACCGCTTCGTGCAGATTCCCCAGCGCCAGGGCCGCCAGGGCACCGTGTTCATCGTGCTGGAGAACATCATCCGCAAGTGCCTGCCACGGGTGTTCCGCAATATCTTCCCGATCGAGGAAGCCAGCGCCTACACCATCAAACTGACCCGGGACGCGGAACTGGAACTGGATGAGGGCATTACCCAGAGCCTGATCGACAAGGTGTCATCCAGCCTGAAAAAACGTCGCAAGGCCGACCCGGTGCGCTTTGTCCACGACAGCCAGATGCCGGAGGACATGCTGCAGATGTTCACCCGGCGACTCAACCTGGGGCGTTACGACAGCCTGATCGCAGGTGGTCGTTACCACAACTCCAAGGACTTCATGAGCTTCCCCGAGGTCGGATCGCGCAAGCTGGAGTACCGCCCCCTGCCGCCGATTCCGGTGCCTGAGCTGGAATGTGATGCCAGCATCTTCCAGTGCCTGCGCCAGCAGGACGTCCTGCTGTACTACCCCTACCACTCGTTCAACTACATCACCGACCTGATGCAGGCCGCCGCCATCGATCCCCAGGTCCGCAGCATCCGCATCTCCCTGTACCGGGTCGCCCGGCAATCCCACATCATCGACGCACTGCTGAATGCGGTGCGCAACCACAAGGATGTGATGGCGGTGGTCGAACTGCAGGCGCGTTTCGACGAGCAGGCCAATATCGACTGGGCCCGCCGCCTGACCGAGGGCGGGGTCAATGTGATCTTCGGCATTCCCGGCCTGAAGGTGCACAGCAAGCTGATCCAGATCACACGCCAGGAAAACAGCGTGCTGCGTCATTACACGCACATCGGCACCGGCAACTTCAATGAGAAGACAGCCCGGGTCTACACCGATTTCAGCCTGCTCACCTATAACCAGGAGATCGGCAACGATGTGGCCAACATCTTCGACTTCATCCAGTTCACCTACCGGCGCTATCGTCACCGGCACCTGCTGGTCTCGCCCCACTCCATGCGCAGCGGTCTGATTGCGCTGATCAACGAGGAAATCGCCGCGGCCCGTGAGGAGCAGCCGGCGGAGATCTTCATCAAGTGCAATAACCTGGTGGACCAGCGCATCGTGAACAAGCTCTACGAGGCCAGCCAGGCCGGGGTGCGGGTACGCCTGATCGTGCGCGGCATGTGCTCCCTGGTGCCCGGAGTCCGCGGCGTCAGTGACAATATCGAGGCGATCAGCATCGTCGACCGCTTCCTGGAGCACCCCCGTGTGTACATGTTTCACAACCACGGGGAGCCGCTGTGCTATATCTCATCCGCGGACCTGATGACCCGCAACCTCGACTTCCGCGTCGAGGTCACCGCGCCAATCCTGGACCCGCGCCTGCGCGAGACCATCCGCACCATCTGCGAACTGCAATGGGCCGATAACACCAAGGCACGGCAGCTTGATGCGGAGCAGGGCAATACATTCCGCGAACTGCCCGGGGCGAAGGTCCGGTCCCAGGAGGCGATTCATCGCTACCTGGCCAAAGGCACACTGCCCGTCCGGGTGCGCCGTCAGCTGGCGCAGACCCTGCCATTGAGCGAACGCGACGGCCCCACGGAAGAGCACGCGGCAGACAGCGGCGCCGACCAGCAAGCGTAGTCACTCACTCCAGGATGACCAGGTGATTTGGCAGCTCGTCCTTGTCACGGGTCGCCGGGAGGCGCTCCGCCAGCAGCTGGCCCACCGCGGCGATACAGCGCAGGAAACCTTCCCGGGTGCGTCCGGCGTGCAGATCGGCGGTAAACACGTCCACGATCGACTGCCACTCGGCATCCTGAACGACAGCGGCAACGCCGCGGTCCACCAGGATCTCGACGTAGTGCTCCGCCTCGGCGACAAAGATCAGCACGCCATGAGCGCCTTCGGTGTGGTGCAGGTTCTGTTCCAGAAACTGGCGCCGGGCCAGATTCGAAGCACGCCAGAAGCGCACTGCGCGCGGCACCAGCCGCATGCGCAGTGGCGGCCACTGCAGCACCAGGGACAGCACCAGGAACAGGATCCACTGCAGGGCCAGCAACTGCAGCGGAGAGAGCGGCGTGAACCAGAGAATACCCGGGGTCAGCAGCGCCAGCGCCGCGGCCCAGAGCAAGGCAATGTAGCGGTAGTCGTCCGCTTGCGCCGCCAGCACCGTGACCAGCTCGGCATCGGTGCGACGCTCGGCCTCGGTGATTGCCGCCGCGACCGCCTGGCACTGTTCCGTCTGCAACAACCCCATCTACCACCCCCCCGAGGCGCCGCCGCCACCAAAACCGCCGCCGCCACCACCGAAGCCGCCACCAAAGCCCCCGCGGGAACCGCCGCGCCCTCCGCCAAAACCCCCCGGGCCCGGCAGGAACACGCCGTGTCGCCGCCCGACTCCAGGTGCCATGCCAACACCGCCACCAAACCAGAACGGCAGGATCACCAGCAGCATCAGCAACAGCAACCATTCATTGCCACCCTCCCTGGCGGGCGGCGGTGACACCGGTTCGGCACCGGCCTCGCCCAGCACGCCCAGCAAGGCCGCCACTCCGGCCTCGATACCGCCGGCGAAATCTCCCTCGCGAAACGCAGGCAGGATGGCGCCCTGAATGATGCGGGACGACAGCGCATCGGTCAGTGTGCCCTCCAGGCCATAGCCGACCTCGATGCGCACCCGGCGCTCGGCCAGGGCCACGATCAGCAGTACGCCGTCATCCTCGCCCGCACGGCCGATGCCCCAGTGACGACCGAGCTGATAGCCGAAGTCTTCGATCTCGTAACCATCCAGCGCCGGCAGGGTCACCACCACCACCTGCTGTCCCGTCGCCTGTTCATGCCGCGCCAGACGCGTTTCCAGACGGGCACGAGCCTGAGGCTGCAGCAATCCGGCCTGATCCACCACACGCCCGCTCAGTGCCGGAAAGGCCATCTCCGCCTGAGCGCCCGACGTCAGGGCCAGCAGCAGAACCAGTCCCGCAAAGGCCAACCGCGGAGCGCGCATCAGTCAAACCGTACCTGTGGCGGCTCGGCAGCAGCCGGAGCCGTGGCCTGGAAGGTCTCGCGCAGTTCCAGGTCGCTATACAGCAGGCTGTGCCAGATGCGGCCGGGGAAGGTGCGGATCTCGCGGTTATAGCGTTCCACCGCAGCAATGTAATCACGTCGCGCCACGGCGATGCGGTTTTCCGTGCCC
>JBJHBY010000124.1:7539-10073 GCA_050485745.1 Gammaproteobacteria bacterium
GCTCCGGATAGCGCTCCGACACCACCAGCAGCCTGCGCAGGGCTCCACCCAGCTCGGCCTGGGCCTGTTCGAAGGCACGCAGGCGCTCCGGGTCATCCAGCACGCTGGCGTCGACCTGCATCGAACCGACGCGGGCCCGCGCCTCGACCACCGCGGTCAGGGTCTCGCGCTCCTGCCGCGCGAAGCCACGCACGGTTTCAACCAGATTGGGGACCAGATCGGCACGGCGCTGATACTGGTTCTCCACCTGCGCCCAGGTTGCCTTTACCTGTTCATCGTAGGAGGGGATATTGTTGATGCCGCAACCCGTCAGCAGCAGGCCGAGCAACAGCAGCAGGGGCCAGCGATAAGCCATCGCGCTCATTTCGGTACTCCGGTTCATGGACGAGCGCTAATCTGCGGCCAAGCGCCTCCGATTGCAAGGGTTCGTGCACGGCGGGTGGTATACGGCAAGAGACGCACGACAAATGGCGCGGCGCGGCCGGCGCAGCCATGGACAGCTACGGTACACTGCAGGCAACAGGCCATGACGGGCAACTGCGGACGATGACACACACCAGACCGGGAAGCACGCCCATGACAGGCACACCGATGGCGGACAGGGCGCGAAGCTGGCTGTGCCGCCTGGGCATTGCCTACTGTGGCTACCTGGCCCTGGTCATCCTTGTGGCGATGCCGGCTGCCAACATCATGCTGCCGCGGATCTACCAGGAGCAGACCGGCCGCGAACTGCAGTTTGACGCCGTACTGCTGAACCCCTTCACCCTGGGCATCACGGTTGTACGCGCCAGTGATCGCAACCCCGATGGCGAGCTGTTCTGGGCCTTTGACGAACTGCTGCTGGACGTCGGCCTGTGGCGCAGCCTGCTGGGCAGGCACCTGGTACTCGACCACCTGCATCTGTCGGGGCTGCACCTCGACGTCTGGCGCGACGGCGAACAATTCAACTTCAGCGCCATCCTGCGGCACCGGGCGCAGCGCGACCCGTCCACCAGTGAGGCCACCGAAACCACCGGCTTGCCGGCACTGACCCTGCGCCGGCTGGTGTTCTCCGCCACACACCTGGGCTACAGCGAGCGCCATCGCGAGGAGCCCTTCGAGACCTTTGCAAGGAACCTGGGCTTCCAGCTCTGGGGGCTGACCACCCATGTCGACGAGGGCCAGCCCTACCAGCTCGAGGCCCGGGATGAGAGCGGCGGCCGCCTTTACTGGCAGGGTCAGTTGTCCCTGGCCGGTGGCCACAGTCGCGGCCTGCTGGTACTGGATGACATCAGCCTGTTGCCCGCCTGGCGCTACTTTGCGCCGCAGCTCGGTGTGGTGGTGGACAGCGCCCTGCTCGACCTGCAGGCCCGCTATGCCCTGACCTGGGGCGACGGCACTCCCGAGCTGCAGGTGGAAGACGGCCGCCTCAACCTGCACCAGCTGCAGCTGCACGGGCGCGAGGACACGGACACTGTCATCAACTGGCAGTCCCTGAACCTGGCCGGGATCGCACTGGACAGCCACGAACAATCCCTGCGCATTGCCGCACTCGAACTGCACGGCCTCGACCTCGCAGGGCACAGCGAGGCAGCGGAGGTCAGCCTGCTGCCGCTGTTGCGCTTCGGCAACGACGACGCCCATTCGGCCCAGCCAGATCCGGAGGCCGTCACACCCGGCGCCGGGCCCGACGGGTGGCAGCTGCTGCTCGAGCAGCTGACGCTGCGTGACAGCCGGGTGCGATGGCGCGCAGCGGAACTGGCCACGCCCCTTGAGATCACCCCCCGACTGACACTGGACAATCTGCACTGGCCCGCCGCAGAGGAGGCCAAACTGGCGCTGGATCTCGACATCAATCAGGACAGTCAGCTGCGACTTTCGGGAACCCTGGTGCCGGTGCACGCCGACCTCGACATCCAGGGAGACATCAGGCAACTGCCCCTGCCCTGGTTCCAGCCCTTGCTGCAGCATTATCTCAGCGCCGTACTCGACAGCGGGTCCCTCGATGCCGACTGGCAGCTACGGCTGAAAGGCGGCGCCGCACAGACGGCCGCAGCCGAACTGCAAGTGGATACCCTGCAACTGCTGGATGCGGACGACGTGCTGCTGGGCTGGGAGCGGACCCGGGTTGCCGGGCTGGCCGTGGACCTGCCGCAACGGCAGCTGTCGATCGAGCATATCCACTTGCTGGCCCCGGAGGCACGACTGGCGATTCACGCCGGCGGGGGCAGCAATATCGGCGACCTGCTGGTCCGGAACGGGAGTAGCGACAGCGGCAGTGACAACGCCGGAGGTGACAACAATCACTCCGGTGAGAACCGGCCCGGAACGCAAGATACCGGAACGACTGCCAACGCTGCCCCGTGGAACCTTCGCCTGCAACGCGTCGATGTGGAGCAAGGCCGCCTGGACTTCAGCGACGACAACCTCGCATTGCCCTTCCGCGCCTTCATCCAGGGACTGGAGGGCAGCATCGAGGGGCTGGATACCCGTGCCGGCGAACGCGCCCGTATCGACCTCAGCGGCAACGTGGACGGCTACGCACCGGTCGCACT
>JBJHBY010000125.1:0-10071 GCA_050485745.1 Gammaproteobacteria bacterium
CGCCTGCGCCGCGCCCAGGATCAGCGCCGGCAGCGCCTGCGCAGCGAGCCGGGCTACCGCTCCCTGACGCTGCCACCGGCCACGGCGGCCGGGCGCGGCGAGGCCATGGCACGGCGCGTCAGGGGCTGGCTGCAGGACCTGCCCGAGGCGAAAACCTGAGCACGGGCGAAAGCCAGATGGCGTGAGATGGCGAGAAGGAAGGGAATCGGACGGAAGTGCGCCGGATAGAAGCATCAGATGGCGTCAGATCGAGCCACCTGATAGAACGATCAAATAGAGCCGTCAGATAGAGAAAGAAGCGCCGCAGCCGCAGGTGGTGGAGGCATTGGGATTGACCACGCGAAAGCGGGCACCCTCGAGGTCTTCCTGATAATCAACTTCCGAGCCCACCAGGTACTGATAGCTCATCGGGTCCACCAGGACGGTCACCCCATCCCGCTGGATGATGGTGTCATCCTCGGCCGTCTCGTCTTCAAAGCTGAAGCCGTACTGAAAGCCGGAGCAACCGCCGCCGGTGACGTAGACGCGCAGCTTCAGGGCGGAGTTGTCCTCCTCCTGTACCAGGGACCTGATCTTGTCCACGGCCGCGGGCGTCAGTGCCAGCATCGGCGGGGTGAACTGCTCGGCCACAGCCATTGCGCGCTCTCCGGATCGTTCATGCATGCCGGGCATTATTCATTAATCCGACCAAATCAGTCAACTTTATCCAGATCACCGGCTACAGCTGGCGCAGCACCCGGAGAGGCCGCCTGGGCATGGATCAGCTTGCCATTGATGCGGGCGCCACGCACCATCTCCACGAACTGGTAGTAGACGTCGCCGTCGACCTCGGCCTTCGCCGCCAGCTCAACGTGCTCGGCCGCATGCACATCACCGGTCACGCGGCCGTTGATCAACACCTCGGGGGCGTGGATCTCGCCCTCCACGGCTCCCGCCTCGACCACCCGCACCCGTGCCTTGCCCCCCTCGCGGGCGCGGATGCAGCCGCGCACCAGCCCCTGCACCTCGAGTTCCCCGGCAAAGCTGATGTCGCCGTCGATTTCCGTTCCCTGTGCGATCAGAGTGGTCGTCACCGTCGCCTGAGCCATGTCCTGTCCCCTGCCAAACATTCGCGTCAGTTCTCCTGGACCGCCCAGCCGAAACTCCGTTCCACACGGCTCTGCCGGGGACGGCTGGAGTGGGCGGCAACATTCACTCGCAACGGCTGAAACCCCTGCGGCAATTCCAGCTCGCCTTCGATGTTCTGGAAGTAGGTAAAGCGCAGGCGAATGTCCTGCTGCTCGATGTCAGTGGAGAGCCCATGCAGTGGCAACACCTGCTCATCGCCATCCAGCAGACCAGCCAGCTCCACCGTGACATGACCCTGCAGCTGTGCGTGATGCCGCGCCTGCTGGTGCAACACCAGCTTGAAATGGTAGCGCCCCGCCACTGGCAGAGGATAAAGCTCCCAGCTGCGAATACCGAGACCCTGTTCACGTTCCTCGGGTGCCATCAGGCTGCGATAGAAGCTCAGCTCCTCGCGCAGTTCCGCCACCATCGCCTGCTCTTCGCGCAGGCTCTGGCGCAAGGTGTCGAGGGTCTGATTGTCGACATCGGCACCGAGCCGGGTAATCGCCAGACGCTCCTCGGCGGTGACAAGACGCTGCTGCAGGGTGCTGACCTGCGCGGCCAGCATTTCGCGCTCTGCCGCTGCACGCAGGTGATCGGCACCCGCCTGCCAGTATCCGGCGAGCCAGCCCCCCCCCGGCAAAACCAGAACCGCCAGGACAGCGACTGCGTGCAGACGACGCCGGCGCCGGGGGTCCCGGCGCAGAACCACGGTTTCCAGGTGATGCTCCCGGGAGGGCATGGCCGTGGCCTCAGGGCAACAGGGCGAGAGCGTCCAGACCGGTATTCTCGGCAAGGCCGAACATCAGGTTCATGTTCTGGATCGCCTGGCCGGACGCCCCCTTGACCAGATTGTCGATGACCGACAACACCACCACGGTATCGCGCCCCTGGGGCCGGTGCACCGCCAGCCGGCAGGTATTCGCGCCCTTGACGCTGCGCGTCTGGGGATGGCTGCCCAGCGGCAGCACATCGACGAAGGGCTCGTCGCGGTAACGATCCGCAAACAGGGTCTGCAGGGATTCCTGCGACACCCCGGTGTCGGACAGCTCCGCGAACAGGGTGGCGTGGATGCCACGGATCATCGGGATCAGGTGCGGCGTGAAGGTCACCTGCACGGGCGCGCCCGCCATATCCGACAGGCCCTGCTCGATCTCGGGCAGGTGGCGATGCCCCGGTGTGGCGTAGGCCTTGAAGCTGTCACCCACCTCGGCATACAACTGGTCGATCTTCGCCTGCCGACCGGCCCCGCTGACGCCGGAGCCCGCGCTGGCGATCAGGCGTGAGGGGTCCACCAATCCGTGCTCCAGCAGGGGCAGCCAGCCGAGCTGGATCGCGGTCGGGTAGCAGCCCGGACAGGCCACCAGTTGCGCCTCGCGGATGCGCTCCCGGTGCATCTCCGGCAAGCCATAGACCGCCTGTTGCAGCAGCTCCGGGCAGGCATGGGGCTCGCCGTACCAGGCCGACCAGCGCGTGGCATCGCGCAAGCGAAAGTCCGCCGACAGGTCGATCATGCGCACGCCGCGCTGCCACAGCTCGGGCACGAGATTCATCGCCACGTTGTGCGGCGTGGCGAAGAACACCACATCGCAGCTGGCCAGCTGATCCGGCTCCGGCAGGGTGAAGCGCAGATCGTAGCGGCCGCGCAGGTTCGGGTAGAGGTCCGCCACGGCCACACCCTGCTCGCCCCGCGAGGTGATTGCCACGACCTCGACACCCGGATGCATCGCCAGCAGGCGCAGCAGTTCCACCCCGGTATACCCGGTGCCCCCGACAACCCCGACCCTGATCACGCCCGCGCCTCCTACAGTCACTGCCCAAAACACGTATCATATCACCGCCCGGCCGCGCACCGCCGGCCCTTCTGGATGTCGACCCATGCTCTGGCCCTGGCTGAAAGCCTTTCACATCATCTTCGTGGTCTGCTGGTTTGCCGGCATTTTTTACCTGCCGCGGCTGTTCGTGTATCACGCGCAAAGTGACGATGCCGCGGTGCGTGCGCAGCTGGCGGTGATGGAGCGGCGCCTGTTCCTCTTTGTGACGCCCTTTGCCGTGATCAGCATCGCCCTGGGGGTGTGGATGATGGTGGCCTACTGGCCCGCCTACCGCGGTGCGGGCTGGCTGCACGCCAAGATCGCGCTGGTGCTGCTGCTGGTCGCCCACCATGTGGCCTGCGGCTATTACGTCAAGCGCTTCCAGCGGGATCTGCCCACACCCGGGCATGTGTTTTTCCGCTGGTTCAACGAGATGCCGGTGCTGCTGCTGTTCGCGATCGTGATTCTGGCGGTGGTGAAGCCGTTCTGAGGCCGGTGGGCGCTTCTGCTTCGGGGTGACGCCGGGTCAGCGGCTGCGCCGCGCAACCCGGCCTGCGGCTCTGGCAGCGCGCATCAGCCGTCGAACAGGTGCCCGAGCTTGCCCTGCTTGGTGGCGAGGTAGCGGGCGTTGTGGGGGTTCTGCCCGGTGTGCAGGGGGATGCGCTCGACCACGACGATGCCCTGCTCGGTGAGTGCCCGCACCTTGCGCGGGTTGTTGGTGAGCAGGCGCACACGGCCAATGCCGAGGTGCTCGAGCATGGTCTTGCAGATGGAATAGTCGCGCATGTCGGCGCCGAAGCCGAGCTGCTCGTTGGCCTCGACGGTATCGGCCCCGGCATCCTGCAGATGATAGGCGCGAATCTTGTTGAGCAGGCCGATGCCCCGGCCTTCCTGGCGCAGGTACAGCAACGCGCCACGGCCCGCGGCGGCAATCTGCTGCATCGCACTCTGCAGTTGCGCACCACAGTCGCAACGCAGGCTGAACAGGGCATCCCCGGTCAGGCACTCGGAGTGCACCCGGGCCAGCACCGGCTCGCCGTCGTCGACCTCGCCCAGGGTCAGGACCACATGCTCCTTCTCGTGCTCGATATCCTCGAACCCGTGCATGGTGAACACGGCCCAGGGCGTCGGCAACAGGGACGACTCGACATAGCGCAGGGACACTGGGTTCTCCCGGGGAGCACGTTAGGGGGCGGCATTTTAGCAGCACCAACGGTGGGTGTCCCGCCCCATCTCCCGGCGCCTCCTGTCCCGCTCCTGCATCAGGCGGTCATCGGCCACCCGGTGAGCGGAGCGATCGCGGGCGCCTCTCAGCGCAGGCGCAGGTACAGGACCCCGGATTCCTCGCGGAAATCAAAATGCTGCAGCACGCTGATGCCAAGCAGCACCATCGGCGGATGCTCGCCCTCGATCACCGTGGCCTCGACATCCGGCACGCGGATACCGTCGACGCGCAGGTCGCGCAGGCGCAGGGCGCGCCCCGTGACCTCGCCGGATGCCGTTGCCACCCGCACCGGCCGCCCCTGCTCCCAGTCCAGCCCCAGGCGCGCGGCCTCCGCCGCGCTCATGGCGAGGCTGTTGGCACCGGTATCCACCAGCGCCAGCGTGTCACGGCCATTGATTTCCACACGGGTCAGGTACTGCCGCTGGGCATTGCGGGGGATCACCAGCTCGCGCACCTCGGGGGCCTCGAACACGGTGCTGATCTGGCTGCTCAGGGACAGGGTGCGCTGTTCGCCGTCCCACTCGATCACCGCCTGCCGCGCATCGGCGCGGACCAGGCGCACCCCCTCCGGGCTGCTGCCGCCCTCGCGCAGAAATTGCTGACGGCCATCGATGACCAGCATCGCCGCGCCGCTCATCAGGGCAACGGCCTCGATACGGGGCTGGGCCTGCAGGGGCCCTGTCAGCAAGCCCCAGAGCAGAAGAACAGTCAGGCTGATGCGCATCTCGCCACCTCCCCCGGTGGGCTCCAGCTCAACCGGCCGCGGCCTCTGGCGCGACGTGATGTGCCGCCAGCAGGCTCGCCACCGCCTGCGCGGGATTCGGCGCCGCGGTGATGGCGCTGATCATGGCGCAACTGCCCACGCCGGTCGCCAGCACCGCCGCCGCCCGCTCCACACTGATACCACCAATCGCGGTCAGGGTATAGCGGGGCGACAGCAGCTCGACCCAGGCCCGCAACTGCTCCAGCCCCAGGGGCAGCCAGGGCATGTCCTTGCTGGTGGTGGCATAGACCGGCCCCAGGGCGATGTAGCTCGGGCGCACCCCGTGCGCGCGCGCGATCTCCGCATGGCAGTGAGTGCTCACGCCCAGACGCAATCCCGCACTGCGCAGCGCGTCCAGATCGGCGCTGGCGAGGTCCTCCTGCCCGAGGTGTACTCCATAGGCCCCCGCCTCCAGTGCCAGCTGCCAGTGATCGTTGATGAACAGACGCACACCCGCGGTCCGGCAGGCGGCGACCGCCCGTTTCACCTGCCCGGCCAACTCCTGCGGCTGTGCCTGCTTGATGCGCAGCTGCACGGTGCCGACACCCTGGCGCACCAGCTGCTCCACCCAGTCGGCGGAATCCACCACCGGGTACAGGCCCAGCGGGCCGTCACAATCGGGGAAGGCTTCGTACTGGCGCGGCGTGTCGGGGTGCAGGGTGGGCAGGTCGGCCAGGGCATCCGGCCAGCCGGCGTGGGCCACGGCACCGGGGCCTCCGCCGAGTTGCTCGGCCACGCGCAGGCCCCGGGTGACGTAGGCCTTGGCCAGCACCAGGGCATCCGCCAGGGGATGGCCGAGGCCCACCGCCGCGGCAATCGCGGAGGACAGCGTACAGCCGGTGCCATGGGTGTGCACGGTATCGATGGAGGGCCCGGCCAGCCAGAAGCCCTCGCGGCCATCCGTCCAGTAATCCAGGCGCTGGCCGTGGGCCGCGGCAAAGTGACCGCCGGTGATCAGCACCGAGCGCGCGCCCAGAGCCACCAGCTCACGGGCGGCCCGGGGAATGTCCTCACCCTCGCCGATCGCGCGCCCGAGCAGGGCCTCGGCCTCGTGGCGATTGGGCGTGATCAGGTCGGCCCGCGGCAGCAGGCGCTGGCGCAGCAATACCCCGGCTTCGCCGCTGAGCAGGGAGTCGCCGCTGGAGGCGCGGATCACCGGGTCGCACACCACGAAGCCCGTGTAGTCGTCCAGGTAGCGGGCGACCGTCTCGACAATGTCCGGCGCCGCCAGCATGCCCAGTTTGATCGCCTGCGCCGGCAGGTCGCTGTCCAGGGCGTTGATCTGCGCCACCAGGTTCCTGCGCGGCGTGACGGCGATATCGCCGACGGCAAAGGAGTTCTGTGCGGTCAGCGCGGTGATGACGCTGCAGCCGTGGATGCCGAAATCCCTGAAGGTGGCGAGGTCGGCCTGCACCCCGGCGCCACCGCTGCTGTCACTGCCGGCAATGGTCCAGACAACGGGCTTGCGCTGTGCAGCGTCGGGCATGGTGGTGCGTCCTCGGATGGCGTGAAAGCGGAAGTGTAGCCGATCGGCCGCGCCGCCTCAGGCACCGGCCTGGTGCCAGAAGGGCATGCCCAGGGTCGGGGTGCTGGGCTGCGCCGTCTGCCGCGGCGGCATGGCTCCGGCGCGCCAGGCCGCGCGCCCCGCCGAGACCGCATCGCGGAAGGCCTGGGCCATGCCCACCGGGTCGCTGGCCTGGGCGACGGCGGTATTGAGCAAAATACCGTCCATGCCCAGTTCGAGGGCCTGCACCGCGTGGGAGGGCCGGCCGATGCCCGCATCCACGATCAATGGCACGTCGGGCAGGCGCGCGCGCAGGGTTTCCAGGGCATAGGGGTTCTGCAGGCCACGCCCGGTGCCGATCGGGGAGCCCCAGGGCATGAGCAGTTCGCAACCGGCGTCGAGCAGGCGCTGGCACAGTACCAGGTCATCGGTGCAGTAGGGGAAGACCTTGAAGCCGAGCCGGGTCAGCTCGCGGGCCGCGTCCAGGGTGCCGAGGGGGTCGGGCTGCAGGTTGTAGTCGTCGCCGATGACTTCGAGCTTGATCCAGTCGGTGGCGAAGATCTCCCGGGACATCTGCGCCAGGGTGATGGCTTCCTTGGCGGTGCGGCAGCCGGCGGTGTTGGGCAGCAGGGCCAGGCCGAGCTCGCGGATGTATTCCCAGACGCTGTTGCCACCGCCGGCCTCGGGTGCCTGCCGCCGTAGGGACACGGTGACCACGCCGGCGCCGGAGGCGAGAATGGCTTCGCGCATGACCTGGGGCGAGGGGTACAGGGCCGTGCCGATCAGCAGCCGTGAGGGCAGCTGCTGGCCGTAGAGGACGAAGTCATCGTTACGCATGGTGCTCTCCGAAAGTACGGTACTGCCCTTTGCGGCCGGGCCGGGGATGGGGATGCGTGTGCGCTCCCCTATCGAGCGCCCGGCGGCGCTGCCGCCGGGTCCCCTGCGATGCTCGCACCCCGGCCTGCGCTGCGGAACTCAACCTCCGCGGCTGCGCCGCTACGGGATTCGGGAACCGTGGCCTGCGGCCCCGGTTCCAACAGTCCTCGCGCCGGGACGGCCAGGGTGCTGCGCTTCTCGGCACTCTCAAAGGGGAGCGCACACGCATCCCCATCCCCAGCCCTACTGCAGAGGTCGCAACGATGGCCGCTATCCCCCCTGGACCGGCGCCACCACATCGAGGCACTCCGCGCCCTGCAGCAGTCGCATGGTGTAATCGGATCGCGGCAGGAACTCGCCATCGATCGCCACCGCCACCCGCTCACACTGATAACCCAGGTCCGCCAGCAGTTGCGCCACGCTGGTACCCGGGGCGCACTCATGGGGCTGGTCGTTCACCCGCACCCGGTTCATACCGACACCGCCTCGGCCGGCATGGCGGCAACCGCCTCGACCCACGGGTGGGGTTCACCGCTGCGCGCACTCGCCAGAGCCGCCGACACCAGTACCGGGGACAACAGATAACCGTGGCGATAAAGCCCGTTCAGCGACCAGCGCCCCGGCTCCAGGCGCACCCGCGGCAGATGGTCGGCAAAGGCCGGGCGCAGGTTGGCGAATGCGCGCAGTACACTGGCCTCGGCAAAGCCGGTGTGCACACTGTACAGCGCCGACTGCAGCTCCAGGCCCGAGCGCACCGTCATCGGCGCCAGGGATTCGCTCTCGATCTCCGTGGCGCCGATCACGTAAATCTGCCCCGGCTTCGGTGCGATATACAACTGGTAGCGCGGGTGCATCAGCCGCACCGGGCGGCTGATGCGGACCTCCGGCGCGTGCACCCACAGCACCTCGCCACGCACACCGCGCAGGCCACGCCAGTCCGGCCTCGCCCCGAATCCGCGGGTGTCCACCGCGACGTCCGCCTCGATGCGACGACCATCGGCACAGAGCACGGCGCCGGGCTGCACAGACTCGACCTCGACCTCCGTGTGCCAGTCTCCCCCGAGGGCCCGGATGGCGCCCTCCAGGCTGTCGAGCAGCGCCCAGTTGTCCAGGCAGCCCTCCTCCGGCAGGTACAGGCCACCAGCGAAGGTGGGGGCGAGCTCCGGCTCCAGCTCCGCCAGGCAGGCGCCATTCAGGGTCTGGATGCGGTCCGCCCGATCCGGCAGGCGTGAGCGCAGGCTGCGCTCGAAGTGTTCCAGGTTACCGGCATCGTTGCGGTGGGCCACCACCACACTGCCGCGCTGCTGCCAGTCGACGCGGCGGGCCTGTGGGTCGTCGCCCTGCAACTGCTGCAGCCAGCGCGGCCAGATCGCCAGCGCCTCGACCCCCGCATCAAACACCGCGCGCTCGCTGTGCACGGCTTCGCTATAGGGGGCCAGCATCGCCGCGGCAACACGGCCCGCGGCGCGCTCACCCCCGGGGCCATCGCGATCCAGCAGCGTGACGGCATGCCCCTCACGCAGCAGACGCCAGGCCAGCAGGCGACCGAGCAGGCCGGCACCGGCAATGGCAAAGCGGCGAGATGCAACATGCGAGACGCGAGATGCGGCCACGTCCTCCGGCGTCTCGCTTCTCACGTCTTGTGCCCCGCTCTCAGACCTTGTGATAGATCTCACTGCCCTGCTCCCGGAATTCGCGGGATTTTTCCTCCATCCCGGCCTCCACGTCCAGCATCTGCACGCTGTCGCCGGCAACTTCGAAGCCGGCCGCGGCGGCGTATTCGCGCACCTCCTGGGTGATTTTCATGGAACAGAACTTGGGGCCGCACATGGAGCAGAAGTGCGCCACCTTGGCGGATTCCTTGGGCAGCGTCGCATCGTGGTAGGCGCGGGCGGTGTCCGGGTCCAGGCCGAGGTTGAACTGATCCTCCCAGCGGAATTCGAAGCGCGCCTTGCTCAGGGCGTTGTCGCGCACCTGCGCGCCGGGATGCCCCTTGGCCAGGTCCGCGGCATGGGCGGCGATCTTGTAGGTGATGATGCCCTCCTTGACGTCGTCCTTGTCGGGCAGGCCCAGATGCTCCTTGGGGGTGACGTAGCAGAGCATGGCGCAGCCATACCAGCCGATCATCGCCGCGCCGATGCCGGAGGTGATGTGGTCGTAGCCGGGGGCGATATCAGTGGTCAGCGGCCCCAGGGTATAGAACGGCGCCTCGTCGCAGTGCTTGAGCTGCTCTTCCATGTTTTCCTTGATCATGTGCATGGGCACGTGACCGGGGCCTTCGATCATCACCTGCACATCGTGCTTCCAGGCGACGTGGGTCAGCTCGCCCAGGGTGCGCAACTCACCGAACTGGGCTTCATCGTTGGCGTCGGCGATGGAACCGGGGCGCAGGCCGTCACCGAGACTGAAGGACACATCGTAGGCCTTCATGATCTCGCAGATCTCTTCGAAATGGGTATAGAGGAAGTTCTCGCGGTGATGCGCCAGGCACCACTTGGCCATGATCGAGCCACCGCGGGAGACAATGCCGGTGACCCGCTTCGCCGTCAGCGGCACATAGCGCAGCAGCACGCCGGCGTGAATGGTGAAGTAATCCACGCCCTGTTCGGCCTGCTCGATCAGGGTGTCGCGGAAGATCTCCCAGGTCAGGTCCTCGGCCACGCCGTCGACCTTCTCCAGGGCCTGGTAGATCGGCACCGTACCCACCGGCACCGGGGAGTTGCGGATGATCCACTCCCGGGTATCGTGGATGTTCTTGCCCGTGGACAGGTCCATCATGGTA
>JBJHBY010000126.1:0-10071 GCA_050485745.1 Gammaproteobacteria bacterium
CCTTTGGCGCCGGGCCGCACTTTTGCATCGGTGTGCATCAGGCCCGCCTCAATCTGGTGGTCATGCTGCAGGAGATCGCCGCGCGACTGGGGGGCTTGCGCCTGCTGGCGGAGCCTCGCCACGCCCGCTCGTTCTTCATGGACGGCTTCAAGGAAATGCGCATCGCTTTCGAAGCCGTTGCGGGGGAATCCCGTACGCAGAAATAGCGCCAACACCCTGACGGCGCTCGCGAATGCGCGCTCAGGCCCCGAGGGGGCCAAGCAGGCGCAGGTGATCCCGGGGCAGGCCGCTGCAGTCTCCTTGCAGACTCAGGTGGCGGCTGTTGCTGTCGACGATGCGCAGCTGCCGGCCATCGTCGGCCTGCAGCAGCTGCCCCGGCTCGAATACCGGCAGGCGACCGGGTGGCAGCTCGATGTGGAGCTGGTCGTCCTGCGCCTGCAGTACCCGGCAATACAGGCTGCGCGCGGCTCCGGCGCTGCCCGGGGCGAATGCCCGCGGCCAGTGCAGTATCAGCGGGCCGAGAGCCTGCGCACGGCAGGGCAGAATCTCGCAGCCCGGGTCGTGCCTCGCGTCCAGGGTTTGCCCGGCCTGCAGTACCCGGCCCTGGCGCAGGTGTGCCGCGCAGGCCAGGCAGACACCGTTGCGGCAACCGGAGACCACCTGCCAGCCGGCCTCGGCGAAGGCGCCGAGCAGGGGCCGCGAGGGCTCGACCTCGATGCAGCCGCCGTCCGCGCCGGTGACCTCGACCGGCCACCGCATGTCGGTCATGGCTGCGGCAAGCCCTTCAGCTGTTGCAGCAGTTCCGCCATGGCCTGGCCGCGATGGCTGAGGCGGTTCTTGGTGGCGGGCTCCAGTTCGGCGGCGCTCAGCCCCAGTTCCGGGATGAAGAACAGCGGGTCGTAGCCGAAGCCACCACTGCCGCGGGGCGCATCCAGAATCACCCCCTGCCACTGGCCGTGGCAGATCAGTGGGGTCGGATCATCGGCGTGGCGCAGGTAGACCAGCACGCAGTGGTAGCGCGCACCGCGCTGCTCCGCGGGCACGCTGGCCAGGGCCTGCAGCAACCTGGCGTTGTTGTCCGCGTCACTGGCCTCCGCACCGGCGTAGCGAGCGGAGAACACACCGGGTGCGCCACCGAGTGCATCCACCGCCAGGCCCGAATCGTCGGCGATGGCCGGCAGCCCGGTGTGGACGGCGGCGTTGCGGGCCTTGAGGATGGCGTTTTCAACAAAGGTCAGGCCGGTTTCCTCGGCCTCGGGCACGCCGCGGGCCGCCTGGGCCTCGACGAGCAGGCCACAGCCGGCCAGCAGCTGGTTGAACTCCGCCAGCTTGCCGCGGTTGTTGCTGGCGAGAATCACGCTGCTCATGGGGTCAGTCCCGGTACAGGGTGCGGCTGAAGCGCAGGGTATACGGTGCGCGGTCGCGGTCCGGCTGTATCTGCAGCTCGAAGTGACGCTCCTCGCTGCGGCCGGCGAAACGCAGCTCGGCGATGTAATAGATCGCGTCGCCCTCGATCACTTCCTGGAACTGCAGGTCATGGCGATGAATCAGGTCCGAGTGGGTGCCGCGCACGATGGCGCGCTGGCCGCGGGTGCTGCCGTCCTCCTGCTTGCGGCGAACGGCAACGTTGACCACCGCCCCGTTGCGCGCCCGCACGATGCCGTAGCGCGAGGCCACCTCCGGTTGCATGAAGGTGCTGTTGAACACCATGTAATGCACCTCGAAGTCATCGAACACCTGCATCAGCGCACCGTCGGCCTGAGGTCGGGCCGGACCCTGCGCGAGCGCGGGCAGCGCCCAGAGCAGCGCGGCCAGGCAGAGCAGCGCCGGCGAGATGACGCGGCGTGGCGTGGGGGCCTTGATGATGGCGGCGATGGTCATGACAGATCCCTCGAAGCGGGTGTGGTACATGAGCCGCGGGAGCGGCGGCCAGTGACGGCCCGGATCAGCGCGCGATATGGTAGATCGCCGTCATTCCGAACAGGTTGGGCAGGGCCTGCGCCGCGGCGCTTTCGGTATTATCCGCGGCCACCACCCTGCGGGCCAGTACCCGGATGTTGCGAGCCCTGCACAGGGCATCGAAATCCCGCACCGTGCAGAAGTGGATGTTCGGCGTGTCATACCAGGCGTAGGGCAGAAAGCGGGACACCGGCATGCGCCCGCGCCAGAGCAGATGCCAGCGCGCTCTCCAGTGGCCGAAGTTGGGGAAGGTGACGATACACTGGCGGCCGATGCGCAGCATCTCGTCGATCACCTTGTGGGGGTAGCGCAGGGTCTGCAGCGAGTAAGCCATCACCACCACGTCGAAGCTGTTGCTCTCGAAGTTGGCCAGGCCCTTGTTCAGATCCTGTTCGACCACGCTCAGCCCCTGGCTGATGCAGTAGGTGATGTTGTCCGGGTCGATCTCCACCCCCAGGCCATCGACCTGCCTGCCGTCGCGCAGGGCGCGCAGCAGGGTGCCGTCGCCGCAGCCGAGGTCCAGCACCCGGGAGCCGGGAGCGATCACATCCTGGATCAGGGTCAGGTCAAAACGCATCAGCCGAGCTCCAGTGCAATGCGCTGCATGAAGGCGCTGAACACGTCCTGGTAGCGTGGAATCGGCACCAGGAAAGCATCGTGACCGTGGTTGGCCTCGATCTGGGCGTAGCTGACCGGCCGTCGCGCCGCGATCAGTGCGTCGACAATTTCCCGCGAGCGCGCCGGCGAAAAGCGCCAGTCGGTGGTAAAGCTCACCACCAGAAAGCGCGCCCGCGCCTCGCGGAAGCCGGCCACCGGGTCATCGCCGTAGTCCCGCCCCAGGTCGAAGTAGTCCAGTGCCCGCGTCATCAGGATGTAGGTATTGGCATCGAAACGGCCGGAGAACTTATCGCCCTGATGGCGCAGATAGCTCTCCACCTGGAATTCCACTTCGTGCTCGCTGCCCAGGCTGAGCGCGCCGTTCTTCAGATCGCGCCCGAACTTCTGCATCATGCCGTCTTCGGACAGGTAGGTGATGTGCCCGACCATGCGCGCCAGCGCCAGCCCCTGGCGTGGCGCGGTGCCGTGTTCCAGATAGCGGCCGCCGAGAAAGTCCGGGTCCGACATGATCGCCTGGCGGGCGATCTCGTTGAAGGCGATGTTCTGCGCCGACAATTTCATCGCCGAGGCGATCAGCACGCAGTGGCGCACCTCGTCGGGGTACATCAGCGCCCAGCGCATTGCCTGCATGCCCCCCAGGCTGCCACCGATCACCGCGGCCCAGTGGGGAATGCCCAGCACCTGCATCAGCGCGCGCTGGCTGTTGACCCAGTCGCGGCAGCGCAGGCCGGGAAAGTCAGGCCCCCAGGGGCGGCCCGTGTCCGGGTTCAGGCTGGTGGGGCCGGTGGAACCGTGGCAGCCGCCCAGGTTGTTGAGGCTGACCACGAAGAACAGGCTGGTATCGATGGGCTTGCCGGGGCCGATATAGGCGTCCCACCAGCCGGGCTTGCGCTCGTCCACGGAGTGATAGCCCGCGGCGTGGTGATGGCCGGACAGCGCATGGCAGATCAGCACGGCATTGGAGCGGTCCGCGTTCAGGGTGCCGTAGGTCTCGTACACCAGATCGTATTCCGGCAGCACCCGCCCGCAGGCAAGCGTCAGCGGCTCGCTGAAGTGCTGGGTCTGCGGAGTCACCAGGCCGACGGAGTCGTCCGGGAACGGGCTGGGCATCGGGGTCCGGTCCGGGCTTTGAATCAGGGGCAGCAGTCTAGCAGTTTGTGGCCGGGGTGCTAAGGGCGCCTTGACTGGCCGGCCCCGGGGCTGGGGGTGGGGCGGGAATAATGCGATGATGGTTGCCAGCCGCACGAGCCTGGACATCGCGCCCCGGCGGCGGCATTGCAGCCCGGGTTTATACCGGCATGGCCGGTCAGTGCGGAGACCTCCGTTTGGCGTACCTGATGACATTCTCGCACGCGTTGATGCACGCACTGAAAAACCTGCTGCCGATCATCATCGTTGTGCTGCTGTTTCAGCTTGCGATTCTGCAACAGGTGCCGGACGACGCCCTGGCGATGACACTGGGCCTCGCCATCGTTGCAGTCGGTGTGGCGCTGTTTCTGCAGGGGCTGGAGTTGAGTGTCTTCCCGGTCGGCAAAAGTCTCTCCAATCAGTTTGCCCGTCGGGGTTCGGTACCAATCCTGCTGGCGTTCGGCTTTGCCATCGGCTTTTCCGCCGTCGTGGCGGAACCGGCACTGATCGCGGTGGCGGAACAGGCCCAGGAAATCAGCGACGGGCGCATTGATGCGTTGATCCTGCGGCTGCTGGTGGCCGTGTCTGTCGGAACGGTGGTTGCGCTGGGTGTTTTTCGTACGATTTTTGGTTATCCGCTGCATTGGTTCATGATCATCGGCTACGTCATCGTCGTCGTCGTCACCTGGTTTGCACCCCCCGAGATCGTTGGCCTGGCCTATGACTCGGGCGGCGTGACCACCAATATCGTCACCGTGCCGTTGATCGCCGCTCTGGGGATTGGTCTGGCCTCGTCCATTCGCGGCCGCAATGCGCTGACCGATGGCTTTGGGCTGGTGGCGCTGGCGGTGATGGTACCCATGATCAGTGTGCAGCTGTATGGCATCCTGGTGTTTTCCCAGCCGGCGCCGGAGGCGACGTTGTTGCTGGATGCGGCGGAGGATTCGGGCGAGCTGGCGCTGCCCCTGCGCATGCTGCTCGATCTGGCGACGATGTTTCGCGATGTACTGCCGATCATTCTCACCATTCTTTTCTTCCAGTACCTGGTGCTGCGTCGTGGGCTCAGCAATCCGCGCAAGGTGGCCTTTGGCTTTCTGCTGGTGATTTTCGGGTTGTACGCCTTCGTCGTCGGCCTGAAGATGGGATTGTTTCCGATTGGCACCAGTATGGCCGAGCAGTTGATTGCGCATGACCGCATGCTGCTGGTTTATCTGTTCGCCTTCATGATCGGCTTTGCCACCACCATGGCGGAGCCGGCATTGATCGCAATTGGTCAGCAGGCGGAACAAGCGGCATCCGGCCGCCTTGATGGCAACGCCATCCGTATCCTGGTGGCGATCGGTGTGGCCATCGGCATTACGATCGGGGTACACCGGATTATTGCCGGCGGATCGATGCATTACTACATCATGGGCGGCTATATGCTGGTGATTCTGCTGACCGCTCTCGCGCCGCGCTATATCGTCGCGTTGGCCTATGATCTTGGCGGTGTTACCACGTCAGAGGTCACCGTGCCCCTGATTACTGCCCTGGGTATTGGCCTTGCCATGCATATCGAGGGCCGGAATGTCCTGATTGACGGTTTTGGACTGATTGCATTTGCTTCGATATTCCCGATTGTCACGGTCATGCTTTACGCCATTGTCATGGAGCAGATCAAGAAACGCAGCGAGGTTCCGATATGAAATTTTCCGCTCTGGTCGCGATTGTTCCCGAAGAGCTCGAAGAGCAGGTGATTGATGTTTCCCGCGAGCTCGGCGGCGGTGGCATCACCGTGCTGGACGGGCGCGGCATCAGCAACACCACCCGGCGAACCTTTTTTGGTTTCACGTTCGAGGGCAGTCAGCGGGTGCTGATCATGGTGCTGGAGAAGAGCCTGTCTGTGGAGGTGCTCAAGGCGATCCAGAAGCTGCTGATGCCGGACGGTCGAGGCTCGCAGGGACTGGTTTTCACCCTCCCGCTGGAACATCTCGGCGGGATTGATATGTCGCAGGTCGAGCGATTCGAGCAGCATCTCCGGGAATCCATCTAGAGGAGCATCACCATGTTGCAGGTTAATGACGTCATGATCAGGGAGGTGGTCACCATCTCGCCCTTCGCCAAGTTGCGCGAAGCCCTGAGTGTGATGAAAAAACACGGCGTGAAATGCCTGGTGGTGGAAAGGCAGGCGGAACATGATGCCTGGGGCCTGATCACCTATACCAATATCCTGAAATCAGTGATCGCCGAAGAGGGCGATATCGACCTGCTCAACGTCTACGACATCTGCGCCAAGCCCGCGCTGGCGGTGGGTGAGCAACTGGCCATTCGTCACGTCGCCACGCTGATGACCACGCACCGGATCAAGCGGCTCTTGGTGCTGAAGGACGAGGCGCTGATCGGCCTGGTGACGATGGACGACATCATGGCCGCACTGCTCAAGGGTATCGACTGAGCACACCGCTTCGGAAATGGCGATGGTCATGCCGATGTACGCCCGGGAGGCCAGAGCTTGCGGGTCCATACACTCGAGAGATACCAGGTCTTTTTCTATCTGGCGGCGGTTGCGACCGGCCTGATTGCCGGCTCGTTTCTCGGCGACGCTCCCGCGCTGTTGGCAACTCTGCTCTGGCCGCTGCTGGCACTGCTGCTTTATACCACCTTCACCCAGGTGCCCCTGCGGGGTGCGCGACGTGACGTGCTGGATGCAGCCTTCCTCAAGGCGGCCGTGCTGGGCAACTTCGTCATCATTCCGGGCCTCATCTGGGGCTTGTTGCAGTTTCTGCCGGAGGATCCGGCGATCCGCCTTGGCGTGCTGCTGGTGTTGCTGGTGCCCTGCACCGACTGGTTTATCACCTTCAGCCACCTCGGCCGCGGTGATGCGCGCAGCGCCCTGGCCTTTGCCCCGGTGAGCCTGTTGTTGCAGATGCTGCTGCTGCCGCTGTATCTGTGGCTGTTTCTGGGCGAGGGCTTTGCCATCACCATGGCGCGCCGGGAGATGGCGCTCGCCTTTCTGCTGTTGATCGTGCTGCCACTGCTGGCCGCGCTGCTGACGCAGCGCCGGGCGGGCGGAGTGCGCCTGCAGCAGCGGCTGGCCCTGTTGCCGGTGCCGCTGCTGGCGCTGGTCGTCTTCATCATTGCCCTGACCCAGGTGCAACTGGTGACGGGCTCCTGGCCGCTGCTGGGGCAGTTGCTGCTGGTGTTTGCTGTGTTTCTGGGTATCGCGGGCTTGCTGGGCCGCATTCTGGCGCGGGCCTTCCAATTGCCGGCGAGCCGGGGGCGGGTGCTGGCGTTCAGCTTCGGCACTCGCAATTCCTTCGTGGTGCTGCCGATCGCCCTGGCCTTGCCGGACGGCTTCCAGCTGGCGGTGGTGGCGGTGGTGTTTCAGTCCCTGGTCGAACTGCTGGGCATGGCGTTCTACCTGTGGTGGGTACCGCGGGTGCTGTTTCCCGGCAGTGCGGGGCGGGAGTGAGGGCACTGGAGCATTTTCGCATCCGCTCTTGTGCCCGGCCCTCGGCCCTCGGCTCCCGACCCCCGACCCCCGACGTCGACGGCTACGATGCGACACCGGCAAAGGCGACACCGGAGAGCTCTGCCATCTCCTTGTGCCAGGTGGTGAGATCCTCGCGATTGAACTGGCTGAGGTGCCGGTGTCCGCAGGCGCGCGCCATCACCTGCATCAGTTCGGTGGACGCGCTCAGAAAGCGATCGAGCCGCGCGGCGGCCTGTTCGACAATCAGGCGCTGGCGCAGGTGGGGCTGCTGGGTGGCGATACCCACCGGGCAATGGTTGGTGTGGCAGGCGCGCATGCCCAGGCAGCCGATGGCCTGCAGTGCACTGTTGGACAGGGCCACCGCGTCGGCGCCCAGTGCCAGGGCCTTGATGAAGTCCGCCGGTACGCGCAGGCCGCCGGTGATGATCAGCGAGACGTCGTCGGCCTTGCAGCGGTCCAGGTGCGCCCGCGCCCGCGCCAGTGCGGGGATGGTGGGCACAGAGATATTGTCGCGGAACAGCAGTGGCGCCGCGCCGGTGCCGCCGCCGCGACCGTCGAGGATGATGTAGTCGGCACCGGCTTCGAGTGCGGCGTCGATATCCTTCTCGATGTGTTGTGCGGAGAGCTTGAAGCCGATGGGAATGCCGCCGGTGGCGGCGCGCACCTCGGCGGCGAAATCGCGAAAATCCGCCGGCCGCGTCCAGTCGGGAAAGCGCGCCGGCGAGACCGCGGACTCCCCTTCGGCGAGGCCGCGTACCGTGGCGATGCGGCCGGTCACCTTGTTGCCCGGCAGGTGGCCGCCGGTGCCGGTCTTCGCGGCCTGGCCGCCCTTGAAGTGAAATGCCTGGCAGCGCCGCACCTTGTCCATGGAAAACCCGAAGCGGGCGGAGGCCAGTTCGTACAGATAGCGGCTGTTGGCCTGCTGCTCGTCATCCAGCATGCCGCCCTCGCCGGAGCAGATGCCGGTGCCGGCCAGCTCGGCGCCCCGGGCCAGGGCCACCTTGGCTTCCTCGGACAGGGCGCCGAAACTCATGTCGGACACCAACAGCGGGATGGCCAGCCGCAGGGGCTTCTTCGCTGCCGGGCCGATCACGACTTCGGTGTCGACCGGCTCGTCGTCCAGCAACGGCGGCCGGTGCAGTTGCGCGGTCAGCACCTGGATATCGTCCCAGCGCGGCAGGGTGTGCCCCGGCACACCCATGGCCGCCATGGGGCCGTGGTGGCCGGTACTCTCCAGGCCGCTCTCCGCCAGGGCGCGGATGGTCTTGACGTGGGGTTCGTCGTCGCTGCCCTTGAAGTCGGCGTAGGCGCCCTGGTAGCTGTCGCGCTGGAATTTCTGCGGGTTGGCCTGCTCCCAGGCCGCGATTTCATCGGCATCCACCCAGACCGCGCCGTCCTCGATCCAGGCGCTGAAGCGCTTCAGGTCCGCGCCCGGATAATGCACGTTCTTTCCCGTGCGATAGCGGTAGCTGGAGCCGTGCAGCCTGCAGCTGAGCTGCTCCCCGCTCACGCCACCATCCACCATCAGCGCGCCGCGATGGCGGCAGCGGCCATACAGTACCGAGACCTCCTCGGCCTCCGGCCAGCGCAGGATGACCAGGTCGACATTGGCGACCAGCGCGTGGACGGGTTGTTCCGGAACCAGTTCCTGCCAGTTCGCGATGCGGACCTTGTTCATGGTGTGCTCCCTTTTGTGCGCGGCGGTTGTGATCAGTACAGGTACCCCAGGCCCTGCGGCTCGACCGCCGGTGGCGTATCCCGCTCCCCCAGCATCTGTCGCAGGTCGATCTCGATGGTGCGGGAAAGGTAATCCATGGGTACGTCGTTGACGCTGTTCTCGAAGGGCTGCTCGATATGGCGACCGACGTATTCCAGCATCACGAACACATAGCCGATGGCCACCGAGAACGGGGCTGACCAGTAGCCCAGATGCCCCGCAAGGCTGAGCGGCAGAATCAACAGAAACACCGCCAGGCTGTAGCTCATGAACCAGGTGTACTGCATGGGGAAGGGCGTCTTCTTGAGGCGTTCGCAGCCGCTCAGGACCGCGTTCAGGGAGGTGAGGACGCCGAGCAGTTGCACGTGCTTGTAACTGTCGACGGCGCCCCGTGCATGCTGCTCCTGAATGTCCGCGGCCTGCCGGTTCAGCAGCGTCAGCGGCGGGTTCTGCATCTGTTCGATGGCGAGCGCCTCCTGTGCGTCGAGCAGCGGCTGCAACTCCTCGTTGGGCGGCAGATTGCGCAGGTAACGGTTCAGCCGCCAGGCAAAGGCGGCCTGCCGGTACAGGATGCGCTGCCGATGTGCCCGGTGCTCTGCCGTATCCGGCAGCAGTGAACAGATCATCAGTGCCAGGTTGCGCGATTCATACTTCAGCTGCGACCAGTGTTGCTGCGCTTCCCACCAGCGCCCATAGGCGGCGTTGTTGCGAAAACCGATCAAAAAGGCGAGCGCCGTGCCGAGGAAGCCGGCGGCATAGGACAGTGCGTGCAGGGTTTCGCCCCCGATTGCGGGTACCAGCAGCAGCGAGAGGGCGGTAAAACCCAGCAGAATGGCGAGGTAGTGGCGGGTGAAGCCGATCAGTCGGCGCAGGGAGATACGCCGGGTGACAATCATGGTGAGACCCCTTCCCGGCGTGGGCTGGCTGTGTGAGCCTTGTTCATTATTCTTGCTCCTTCGCTGTGCCCCGGCGCCCGGTGCTACGGAGTGTTGCCGGCCCGGGCGCTTGCCCCCGGGCCGGCGGTGCGGGTCTCAGCCTTGCAAGGCGTTGTGGCTGTTGATGAGGTTACGATAATCGGGGATATGATTCGAGAACAGTGCTCCCAGACCCTCGATATCATTGCGCCAGTCGCGGTGCAGCTCGCAGGCCACCCCGAACCAGCTCATCAGCTGGGCGC
>JBJHBY010000127.1:0-8882 GCA_050485745.1 Gammaproteobacteria bacterium
CGGCAGGGATGGTCAGCGCGTCCATGTTGGTCATGGAACAGCCGTCGAAACTGCCAGCGGTGTACTGGTTGATGGATTCGATGTAGTCGTTGATCTGCACGACCTCGATATTGATGCCGTACTTGTCGGCCCATTTATCAACGATGCCCTGCTCGGCACCGAAACCCCAGGGCATCCAGCCCACGTAGATCGACCAGCAGATGCGGAAGCTGTCGCGAGCGTGCGCCGGGGCGGCCAGCAAGCCGCACAGACCCAACGCCACGAGGGCGGTTTTCACGAATTTGGTGATGTGTCGGGTCATGATGACCTCCCCTTTGGTGGTTGACACGTCGTTGGCAGCACACAGGAGGAATCAACGGCAGCACGCTGCCATGGACCTCCCGGGCTTTTATCCCGCCGTGTAACCTCCGGGGAGTACCCGCAGGTCGATGGCTCTCGGACCAGTCACCGCTCACACGGCCGGAACCCTAGCCATCCATTGATGGAACCGGATTGTACGGCAGGCAATGCCACCGTTGTCTCGTCCTGTTGTCCACAGCTGTCCCTTCAAGACCCGTGCCAACCCACCGCAGCCCGGTACTTTTTACAGGTGGCGGGCTATGGGTGGCGGGCGCTTGCAGGCGTCACCGGCCCACGGAAACCCCGCGGAGCTATACAGCCGGACCCAAATTCGCACCAAGACAGTGCACAAAAGCGGCGAGCGCCTCAATCCTGCGCAATGCATCCTTTGCGGAACCTGTCGTGGGCTTGTGGGATGCGGCCAAACAGCGTACAACTGGAACCGAACGAACGCAGAGCACACCCGTCGGCCGGCGGGTGTGTTTTTTTTTGAGGTAGCCAGACCATGAACAATGCGCCATTGACCCTCAGCAGCCTGGACCTGGAGCGCCTGGAAGCCTTGCTGGAGCGACCGGAGTACGCGCACCTGCCAACGGTAGAACTGCTGCGGGAAGAGCTGGACCGGGCAGAGGTCGTCCAGCCCAGCGCGGTACCCGCCGGGGAGGTCACCATGAACAGCCGGGTGCGTTTTCGCGACCTCGAACGCGGCACAAGCCTGGAGCGCACCCTGACCTATCCGCAACGGGTTGAAGCCGTCGCCGACGGCCTGTCGGTGCTGGCACCGGTGGGTGCAGCCCTGCTCGGCCTCAGTGAAGGCCAGGAAATCGACTGGCCGCTGCCCGACGGCGGCCACACCCGGCTGCGTATCGAACAGGTGGTCTACCAGCCAGAGGCCGCGGGGGATTTACACCGCTGAGCGCGCCCCGGGGCGACGCCGTTCAGCCCTCTCCGCCACGCTCCCCGGGCAACAGCCAATGCAGCAGCAGTTGCTGCATGCGAGGTATATCGATGGGCTTGCCGAGATGATCATTCATGCCGGCCGCCAGGCAAGCCTGGCGGTCCTGCTCCATGGCATTGGCCGTCATCGCAATCACCGGCAGGTGCCGCCAGCGAACATCGGCGCGGATGCGCCGGGTGGCCTCGAGGCCGTCCATCTCCGGCATCTGCACATCCATTAACACCAGATCGACCGGCGTTTGCTCCAGCACTGCCAGGGCCTCGGCGCCGTTGTCCGCCGTCAGTACCTCCAGCTCGAGGCGCCTGAGCAACTCCACCGCCAGCTGGCGGTTGACGGGATTGTCCTCCGCAAGCAACACGCATTTTCCCCGCAACAGGGTCAGGTACCGATCGCCAGGCATGGACTGCCGCAACGGTGAAACGCCGGATGCCTTCGCAGTATCCAGCGCCGCAAACTCCCCATGCTGCGAACCCTGCCCCGGCCGGGGCAGGTTCACAGGAATACAGAAATGGAAGCGGCTGCCCTTGCCGGGGCTGCTCTCGACATCGATGTCGCCATTCATCAGGGTCACCAGATGGCGGCAGATGGCCAGGCCAAGGCCGGTACCGCCGTAGCGCCGCGTCGTGGACGCATCGCCCTGATAAAACGAAGTAAACAGACGTTGCTGCTGTTCCGGACCAATACCAATGCCCGTGTCTTCAACGGCAAAGCAGAGCGCGCCGCCGGGCAGCCGTGTGGCGTCCAGCCAGACGCTCAGGCGAATCGAGCCTTTCTCGGTAAAGCGCACCGCATTGCTCACCAGATTGGTCAGAACCTGCGACAGACGCAGGCTGTCGCCCCGCAGGATCATCGGTACATCCGGGGCGACGTCGACACTGAAGTCCACGCCCTTGCCCCGGGCCGGTGCCGCGGCAAGGGTGGTCACCCGGGACAACACTTCGTCCAGACGATAGGGCGCGTCTTCCAGTTGCAGCTGGCCGGCCTCGACCTTGGAAAAATCCAGAATATCGTTGACCACACCCAGCAGAGCCCGCGCGGCGGCTTCCGTCTTTTCCAGATAACCCCGCTGTTGTGGCGACAGTGCAGTCTGCAGGGCCAGATGGGTCATGCCCAACACCGCGTTCAGCGGGGTGCGAATCTCGTGGCTCATATTGGCGAGGAAGGCGCTCTTGGTCTCGCTGGCCTGCTCGGCCAGTTCCCGGGCCCGGCGCAACTCTGCCTCGGTGCGCTTGTGCAGACTGAGATCATAGACCTGGCCCAGCACCATATGCTCGCCGCGCACCACCACCGGCAGCAGCGTGACCTGTGCCGGGAACTCGCTGCCATCCGCTCTGCAGTGCAACCATTCAAAACGCTGTGGTTCGCCGGCAACGGCTTGTTGCAGATGATCCCTGGCCGCATCCATCGAGGGTCGGCCATCCGGCTGCAGCGGGGGCGAGAAACGCTCGAAGTGATCGAGAAAATCCTGCTCGCGGTCCACACCGAACAGATCGCGGATGGCGGGGTTGCCATCCACCATGCGAAAATCCTGCCTGACCAGATCCTGCATGACCAGAATGAAGGCATCCCGGGTGTTGTCGAACACCGCGCGAAAACGCGCCTCCATATGCAGGCGCTCGGAGATATCACGCTGGGTACTGATCACCAGCCAGCCGTCCTGCTCTCGCAGCAGGTTGTAGGTGATCTCCATGGGCAGCTCGCGACCATCCCGGGCCAGCGCCGTGCCGCGTCGTGCTCCGCTGGGTTGCCCCGGGTTGAGGCCGATCAGCTTGCGCTCCTCGTAATAGCTCCGGTGCAGGCGTGGCGGGATCAACTTCTCTACCGGCGCGCCCAGCAGCTCATCCCGGCTGTAACCATAAACCGCCTCCGCCTGACGATTGACCATGACAATGCGGTAGCGGTTGTCCGACACGACCATCGGGTCCGGAACCGCTTCGAGCAGGGCCATGATCCGCGCCTCGGCGCCCCGACGTGCGGACAAATCGATCACCGTGCCCATCAACCCGGTCACGACACCCTGTGCATCACGCAAGGCCTGGCCGTATTCCATGACGTGAATGGCCCGGCCGTCACGATGCAGCAAACGATATTCGATGCAATAGGGATGACCCGCGGTCACAGCCTGGTCCACAGCGATCGCCACGCGCTCCCGATCAGCCGGCAGAACCAGGTCGCCGAAAGCCATGCCTCCCTCACCGAAGGCCGAGGTCGGCCAGCCGGTCAGGGTTTCAACATAATCACTGACGAAACGCACGCTCCAGTTGGCGTCCGGCGCGGCGTGATACACCATGCCCGGAATGGTCGCGACCAGTGTCGTCAGTTCGCGTTCGCGCTCGACCAGCCGTTGACGCGCTTCCATTTCCCGGGTCACGTCCCGCGACAAGCCGTAGATGCCGATGACCTCACCATCGGGGTTGCGCAGCGGATACTTGCGCGATGCCAGCCAGAGGACCGGGCGCCCGGGGAAGTCATAGCGATTCACGACTTCATCCATCGGCCGGCCCGTCTTCATGACGTCCAGATCCTGGGCGATATGGGCCTCGGCAACATTGCCGGGGAAGACGTCGCGATCCGAGAGCCCCGGCAGCTTGCGCCAGTCATCGAGGCCGACCAGTTCAGCGACCTCCTGGCTCGCGGCCAGGTAGCGGTGCTCACGGTCCTTGAAATACATGTAGACACCGGAACCACTGAGCAATGCCCGGAGCAGACGACCATGCGCGGGATCGCCCCCATCTCCGGTGTCCAATGACCCGGTGGCGGGCTTGTTATCTGCGCCAAGCCACCACAACACCAGCAGCGACACCTGCAGGGTCAGTGCGAGGGGCAACCACGGCCATGGTTGTGCGAAGGCAAAGGCCAGGCCCGTCGCCAGAAGGGAAAAAAGGGCCAGGGCTGGAAAAAGAACCCGGCGACCGCTCCAGCGCGATGTGGACAAGCGTTCATCCCCCGGTTTGGCAGGCGTGCCATGCACGCTCCGGCTCATCATAACGCAATACGGTGTCCGGGACGCCCGAACAGGGGCTGTTGAACTGTTGTCGACAGTGCCTTCGGCAGCAATACCCTCTATGCTAGTGGTCTATACACATATGGCGGCAAGGTCTGATTCTTGAAGCGGCGACTGACATTTCTGACCCTGTTCCTCTGCGCCCTTCTGTCCAGCTGCGGGAGGCCACCCGACAATATACTGCGCATCGGCTCCACCGTCTGGCCCGGGTACGAGACCCTGTACATGGCGCGGGAGCGAGGTCTGCTGGATGGCTCCAATATCCATTTGGTGGAGATGGCCTCCGGTACCGAGGTCATGCATGCCCTGCGCATGGGCAACCTGGAGGCTGCGGCGCTGACACTGGACGAGGCCCTGCGCCTTTCGGCGGAGGGCATCCCCCTGCAGATCGCCCTGATCTTCAATTTTTCTGTCGGTGGCGACGGCGTTGTCGCCGGTGCCGATGTCAGTGGATTGGATGACCTGCGCGGACGCCGTATTGGCGTCGAGACCGGCGCCATCGGCGTCATCATGCTGCAGGCCCTTCTGCAACATTCCGGTCTTGATCAACACGATGTGGACCTGGTTTATCTGGCTATCGACCAGACGCCCGAAGCACTGCACCAGGGCGATGTCGACGTGATCGTGACCTATGAGCCCTATCTCAGCAGGGCCCGCGAACAGGGCGGCCAGCTGATCTTCGACAGCACCGCCATTCCCGACATGATCATGGACGTCCTGGTGGTCCGCGAGGATCGCGCGGAGGCCCTTCATCAACCCCTGCGCAGATTGATCGCCGCACACTTCAAGACCCTGGGCTTTCTGCACGAACAACCACGACAAGCCGCTGAGCTGATGCAGGCGCGCCTGCGTCTGGAACCGGCGGCCGCCCTCGCCACACTGGATGGCCTGGAGCTGCCGGACCTGGAGGCCAACCGGCGCTGGCTGGAGAATACTGACGGCAGGCTGACCCAGCGCATCGAACGCCTGCAGGGGTTGCTGCTGCGCATGGGCGTCATCCATGCACCCATCGTACAGCCACCGATACCCAACCCGATGTGGTTACCGGAGTCCTGACGGTGAGCCGCTACATTCCCCTGCAGTGGTTCATTCCCGGGCTGGTGCTGCTGCTGTTCAGCCTGGTGGTGGTGGGTATCAGCGCAATGCAGTACATGGCACAGCGCGACCAGCGGGTAGAGGAGCATCGTCAGCGTGTCGGCTTCGAACTGGCCGGCCTGCAACACCAGCTGGAGGACCGCCAGCGCCGGGGCTCGGGCATCATCTCCCAGTCCCTGCTCAACCCGTTCCTGGTGCAGCCCGACTACCGCGTCGTGGCACTGGTCAGCCCGGAGGGCAACATCCTGCTGGCCAATCGTGTGGCCTGGCGTGACACGTCCATTAGCGACGTCGCCGGCTCCGACGCCCGGTGGCAGCAGTCCGGCACGCACGTGCTGGAGCGACGCTGGATCGAGGCCGCCCTGCCCCTGCAGCTGGACCTCACCGATACCCGCCGCGCCATGCTCTACGCCCGCTATGATCTGCAACAGCCACTGGCCCAATTGCGCCGGCAGCTGGTGGCACAGTCGCTGGGTGTCTGGCTGGCGGGACTACTGATTGGCGCACTGCTGCTGGCTATCCTGCAGTATCTGGTATTCCGCCCGCTGCAGCGCTTCGTACAGACATCCGCGCGCATGGCGCAGGGGGAGTACGGCTTGCAGATGGGCGACTTTCCCAGCCTGGAATTTTCCCGCCTGGCCGCCCACTTCAATCACGCCAGCCGCACCCTGGCGGAAACCCTGCAAACCCTGCGCGAACGGCAGACCGTACTGGAGGCCATCACCGGCAGCATGCCCGACCTCGGTCTGATCGTGGCGGAGGACGGCACCTGCCTGAACATTTTCGGCAACCGCGCCCTGCTCACCTTCCAGGCGGGCAAGCTGCCCATACTCGACCGCAAGCTGGAGGACTACGTTCCCGAAGAGATGATCGCCATGGGCCAGGCCATGCTGTTGCGGGTGCTCGACCAGAATCAGAGCGAGCGCCTCGAATACGACATGACCCGACGTGGCATGACGCGGCATTTCAGCGCTCGCGTCATGCCCCTGCCGATCCGCTTCCAGGGTCAGCGAGCGATCATGGCACTGATCAGCGACGAGACCGAAACCCACACCCTCGTCCAGGAAATCCGCCTGATGGCAACCGCCTTCGAAACCCACGAGGGCATCATGATTACCGGTGCGGATGGCCATATCCTGCGGGTCAACCACGCCTTCGAGGAGATCACCGGCTACGGCGTCGAGGAGGTGCGCGACCGCTCCCCGGAGCTGCTTTATGCCGAACCCGCAACACAATCCCTGCGCGAAGTGATCATGGCCGCCATCGAGGCGGAGGACCACTGGAACGGCGAGCTCTGGTTCAAGCGCCGCAACGGCACCCGATTCCCGGTGCAGGAGACCATCTCCTGCGTGCGCGACGAAAAGGGCCAGATCAGCGCCTACGTCACTGTGTTCATGGACATCACCGAGCGCAAGAATGCCGAGAAGCTGATCACCTGGCAGGCCCAGTACGACCCCCTCACCGAGCTGCCCAACCGGCGCTACTTCCTGGAACGGCTGGATGCCCAGCTGGCGCTGGCACGACGACGCAATTTTGCCGGCTCGGTTCTGTTCGTCGACCTCGACCACTTCAAGCCTATCAACGATTCCCTGGGCCACCCCGTCGGCGACGAACTCCTGCAGTCGGTAACCCGACGTCTGCGCGAGCGTCTGCGCCGGGAGGATTTCATCGCCCGTATCGGCGGCGACGAGTTCGCCGTGCTGGTCGCCGCCGTGGACCAGGGCGAAGACGCCGCGGCCAATGAGGCGGTCCAGCTGGGGCAGGTCATCCTGGAGCTGCTGCGCGAACCCTTCGAGGTGGCGGGTCAGATGCTCTACATCGGCGCCAGCATCGGCTTTTGCATATTCCCCGCCCAGGGCGACACCACCCAGGACATCCTGCGTCGCGCGGACACGGCCATGTACGCCGCGAAACGCCAGGGCCGTGCCGCCGTGCGCCGCTTCAGCCCGGATATGGAGGCGGACAACCAGGCACGCCTGGCACGCCTCGGGGAGCTGCACCAGGCACTCAAGAACAACGCCTTCCGTCTGTTCTACCAACCCCAGTTCAACAATGCCGGAGACATCGTCGGCATCGAGGCATTATTACGCTGGCAGCATCCGCAGCTGGGCCTTGTCGGGCCCGACGATTTCATCGACGTCGCCGAGGAATCGGGCCTGATCCTGCAGATTGGCGACTGGGTCTTCGCCGAAGCCGCACACCAGTATCGCGAGTGGCGCAGGCAGGCCCTGTTGCCAGGCAGCTTCCAGGTCATCGCCATCAACGTCAGCGCGCGGCAGTTCGTTCAGCCAAGCTTCGCCGCGCGCCTGATCGACCAGGCCGAGCGTCTGGGTGTGGATCCGGCACGCTTTGAGCTGGAGCTGACCGAGACCGTGCTCGCCGATAACCTGCAGGCGGTCAGCGGCGCGCTGCAGAGCCTGCGCGACGCCGGCTTCCATTTCGCCATCGACGACTTTGGCACCGGCTATTCCTCCCTGAACTACCTCAAGCGCCTGCCGGTGGAAACCCTGAAAATCGACCGCACCTTTGTGCGCGACCTGCCCGACTCGGAGAGCGACACCCGTATCGTCGAGACCATCCTCGCCATGGCCAGCCACCTGGGCTTGACCGTGGTCGCGGAAGGGGTCGAGACCGATGCCCAGCTGGCCTTCCTGCAGAGCCGCGGTTGCAACCTGTTCCAGGGCTTCCGCCTGGCGCGACCGATGTCCGCCGAGGCCCTGACCGACCTGCTTACCAGCCTGCCCCGGGCCACCTCCCGCGACTGAGCTAAACTATTAACCTGGCACATCCCTGCGCCGACTATTAACCCGGCAGTAAGCCGGGCCGGGTTAATGGTTAGACGAAGCCCGGAGCGCGAACCGGGCACTCACCGTCGGAGACACCCATGTCAGAGCCTCCGCCCGCCGCAAACGCCCCACCCGAGCTTTCGCGCTCCCGTTGGCTTTTGCTGGGCATCATCTGGGTCGGACTGTGGCTGGGCCTCTGGGTGCTGTCGAGCTGGCTCGATGTGCGTCCCGGCATCAGCCTGTTCTATGCCCCCGCCGGCCTGACCCTGGCCCTGTTGCTCTATCTCGGCCCCCGCGCCTGGCCACTGCCCCTGCTGGCGGGCCTGCTACCCATACCCACCCTGCTGGGGCAGCTGTCGCTGACTCCCATGGTCCTGGTCACGGTGGCCCACGCGCTGGTCTACGCCGGGGCGGCCTGGACCCTGCGTCACCTGCAGTTCGACACCGACCTGTCGCGCCTGTACAACACCGCCAAATTGCTCATCACGGCCCTGATTGCCCCTATCCCCCTGGCCCTGTTGGGCGCGGGGCTCTATACCGCCGCCGATGGCCGCGAGGTACTGCTGGCCGCGGCCTTTTCCTGGTGGCTTGGCGACCTGGTCGGCATCCTCGCCATCACCCCCGCCGCCCTGCTGTTGATGCCGCGTATGGCGGGAGGCCGCGCCGCCACACCGGCCCTGCCACAGGCACACCCCTGGCC
>JBJHBY010000127.1:8892-9989 GCA_050485745.1 Gammaproteobacteria bacterium
CCCCTGGCCCTGGACCCCCCTGGCCGAGTCCGGAGCGGCACTGGTGGCGGCGACACAAGCACCCGCAGACAGCGGCGCCATGTACGTGGCCTTTCTGATCGTCGTCCTGGGCAGCACCGTGGTGTTTGCCGCCGTGACCGCCGGGATCCACGGCACGGTCATCACCGGCTGCGCCGCCGCCGTGCTGCTGACCTGGCACATCAGCCGGGCCGGTGCCGTCGAGCTGGCCATGCCGCTGCAGATCCTGCTGCTGCTGAGCCTGCTCTCCGGCCTGATCATGGGTACCTTCGTCAGCAGCCTGTGGCGCCTGCAGAACGAGCTGGAACAGCGCGTGCGCGAGGGCGTTAACCGGGTCATGGCGGATCGCCATATCTTCCAGGTGGTGGCGGAACACACCTCGGACATCATAACCATCCATGATGCCAACAGCGCCATTCTCTATATGTCACCCTCGATTCAGCGCCTGCTCGGGCACGATCCACAGCAATTGCTCGGGCCCGTCGACCACCGTCTTCTTGGCCTGATCCACCCGGAAGATCGCGCCGGCATCGGCCTGCCACCCCAATCCGATACCGGTCGCCTGCAACTGCGCATCCGTGATGCCGGTGGCCACTGGCACTGGTTGCAATGCGCCTACAATCGGGTGGCCGGCTCCGGGCGTGAACGCTGGGTGGCCATCTCCCGGGACGTGACCGAGCAGATCGTCGACCGCGACAAGCTGGTCAGCCTCGCCATGCACGACCCGCTGACCGGGCTGCTGAACCGTCGTGGCCTGGAACGCGAGGGACGCCAGGAATTCACCCGCGCCCTGCGCTACAGCCGGCCGCTGGCGGCGATGCTGCTCGACCTCGACCACTTCAAGGGTATCAACGACCGCCTCGGCCACGCCGCGGGCGACCAGATCCTGCGCCAGCTCGCCGACCTGCTGCGCCGCCATGTGCGCAACAGCGAGCTGATCTGCCGCTGGGGTGGCGAGGAGTTCCTGGTGCTGCTGCCGGAAACCGATCTCGAGGGCGCGCGCCCCCTGGCTGAGCGTATCCGTGCCGAGGCCGCCGCCCAGGAGTATTTGCTCAACGACGTGCCGGTGCGCTGTAACC
>JBJHBY010000128.1:0-9975 GCA_050485745.1 Gammaproteobacteria bacterium
CGGCACAGGGATGTGCCGGCCATTGGCCGCAGGCCAATGCAAGCCCTGGAAATAGCAGGGGTTCCGCGCAACCCCGCCAGTATTTCCAGGGCGCGCATGCAAACAGGAAGGGATGCCTGTTTGCATGCCAGGTTAATAGAAACGCCACAGCAGGCAACAGGGAGACTTTCCGCTTGGCGCCAGCCCACCCGCCGCTCAGTCATGCCCCCCCGCCGGCCGCAACAGCGGGGCAGGTGGCATTCCCCCATGTTGTTGCCATCACCAGTGGCAAGGGCGGGGTCGGCAAATCCAGCATCGCGGTGAACCTGGGGCTTGCGCTGGCCAAGGTGGGCCGTCGCGTTTGCATTCTGGACGCGGATACCGGCCTGGCCAACGTCAATATTCTTCTGGGGATGCATCCGAAGCTCGGTCTCGAGCACGTTCTGTTCGGGGCCAATACCATTGAAGAGGTCATGCTGGAGGCGCCCCACGGCCTCAGGGTCATTCCCGGTGCGAGTGGTATCAGCGAGTGTGTCAGCCTGCACCCCCGGCAGCAGATGCGTCTCACCCGCGAGTTGGCCCGGATCGAGGGCAACTTCGACTTCATGCTGCTGGATACGGCTGCGGGCATTGCGGATACCACGCTCGACTTTGTCAGCGCGGCACACCAGGTGTTGCTGGTCATCACCCCGGAGCCGACTTCGCTGACCGACGCCTTCTCCATGCTCAAGCTGCTCAACCGCCGGCGGCCTCCGGCCTGTCAGGTGGTGGTCAACATGGCAGGGGCTGCCAGCGAGGCGCGCAACGTGTTCCATCGCTTCAGTGCCGCAGTGGAAAAGTACATTGGCCTGCGCGTGCACCTTCTCGGCTTCATCTTGCGCGACGAGAGTCTGCGCAGCGCCGTGACCCTGCAGCACCCCGTGGCCCTGTACCCCGACAGCGACCCGTCCAGCCGCAGTTTTCTGCGTCTGGCAGAGTCCCTTGAGCAGGTGGTTCAGGAGGCCCCAAAGCCCCAGTCTTTCAGTCTCTATTGGCAGCGGCGCTTCCAGCAGCGCCCGGTATCGGAGGCGGAGCCGTCGGCACCGACCAGGGCCCGGGAAGCCCGGGAGTCACGTGCCGCTCCCTCTGTCGCCGGCGCGCCAGAGACGCCGGCGACGTCGATGCCCCCGGAAAACGATCGGCAGCAGGGAGCCGAGCTCTCCGGTGGGCCCTCCGGGCGCGAGCCCGGAGCACCCGACATGGATCCGGGCCGTGCGCAGCTGCTGGCCCTGTTGGGGCAGGGGGATGGCGAGAGCCGTGCTGCGCAATGGTTGCGCGATCTCCATGACGCCTACTGGCAGGCCACGGGCACTCCGGCGCTGGATCCATTGCAGCTGGTGGCGCGTTTGCAGCCGGAAGTCGAGGATCAGGCGGATGCCCTGGCCCGCCTGCGCCGCATGCTGTCCGATGGCCCGGCCAGCACGGCAGGGCCTGTCATTTCCGGGAGCGAATCAGCCTGCGTCGCCGGCAAGGCCCGTGAAATCCCGGAGCAGGTCGATCTGCGGGTCGGGAGTGGCGCAGAGTCCGCTATGGTTGATTCCGGTCCGCGGCGATTTCATGCCTATGACAGTGGTCGCTTCGGTAGCCAGGAGCAATTCCTGGAGCTGTTGCGGATGCAGGCGAGCGTTGAGCTGCCGCTGGTGGACCTGGTGCGAACCCTGGCTGCAAATCGTGTGAGCAGGCCCTAATACTGCCCCGGGCGGCAGCCTTGCTCCAGCAACCGGCATTGCTCCCGGATCCAGCGTTCGCTACCCCATTGTCCCGGTTTCAGGCCATAGCTCGACTGCAGTAGCCTTGCCGCCAGCATCGGAAACGCGAGCATGCCCAGCAGGGTTACCGTGGCCTGGCGCACGTCCAGGTCGGCGCGGAAGTAGCCGTCCTGCTGCTGCATGCGGATGAAGCCTTTCAGAAGACGCGCAATGCGCGCGCCGATGCGGGTAATGACGCGTTCGCGCAGCTCGCTGTGGCTGGTCAGAATGTCATCGGTGAGCAGGCGCGGCAGCCAGGGGTGGGCCTGGTAGATGGCCGCGAAGCGCGCCACCAGAATGCGGCTGCGCTGGCTGGGTGGCATCGCCTGCAGGGTGCCCCGGTCGAGGGTCAGCAGGGGAGTGACGGCCGTGTCGAGCAGGGCTGCGATCAGTCCCGGTTTACCCTGGAAATAGTATTGGATCATCGCAGGATTGACTCCTGCGAGGTCGGCAATCTCGCGAATCCCCACGGCGCTGGAAGGTCGTTCCCCAAGGCAGGATGCCGCGGCTGCCAATAGCCTGCGCCGCACCACATCATCCTTTCGCCGGCGCCCGCCGGGACGTCCCCGCTGTGCCATGGTGGCCTCTAAATTAATCGACCGATTAATTAAAGTATATATTGTTCTGTTTATAAAGGATTTTTTGTCGATGATTCCGATTTTTTCCGACGAACGGTAGTTATTTTTCCTTTCCTGGCAACGGGGCCTCTGCTTTAATCAGTCGCAATCAAGTGGGAAGCCGGCCAGACTGGCTACCGGTTGAGGCGCTGCAGTCACACAGTTTCAAACTACTCATGGAGCAGGAGAATCCGCCATGGCGCTCTACATGAATTTCAGCGACAAGAAAATCAAGGGTAATGTCACTGCCAAGGGCTACGAAGACTGGATTGAACTGCAATCGATGCAGTTCGGCGTGGGCCGCGGTATTTCCATGGGCGTGGGCGCTGGTGCCGATCGCGAGGCCAGTGTGCCCTCGGTGTCCGAAATCACGGTCACCAAGCTGATGGATCCCGCTTCGGCCATGTTGCTCAAGGAGTCCCTGTCCGGCGACGAAGGCGTGAAGGTGGAGATCGTAATCGTTCGCACTGGCGCGAAGGAGGTCGAGAAGGTTGGCACTTACACCCTCGAGGATACAATGATCTCCGGTTATTCCCTCAGCTCCGGCGGGGATCGTCCCACCGAAAGCCTCAGCCTGAGCTTCACCAAGATCCAGGTGGACCTGAAGGGCGCCGATTCGACCAACAAAAACGGTCAGAACTTCAAGGTTGGCTACGACCTGGCGAAGAGTCAGCCACTGTAGAAACCGTGTCGCAGGTGTCGGCGGCGACCGGCACCTGCGGTGGTGTCGGTCCGGTGATTCACCCTTGGTGACGCGCTTCTGGGTGGCGCGAGGAAATCCTTTTTATGGCATTGATCGGCGACAAGGCCAGAAGAACCCGGTTCGGCGGCAAGGGTGGTCCCCTGGCGAAGCTGGCGCAGAGCATGACATCCGTGCGTGTCGAGGAGTCTCTGTCCAGCCCGTTCGAGGTCTGTGTCGAGCTGCTGTCTGATACCGCACCCGACGCGCTCAGGGCCTCGCAAATTCTGGGTGTCGAGGAAACGGTCGTCATCGACGAGATGGCATGGAAAGGCGTCGTTCACAGCCTGGTCCATGTTGCCAATAGAAATGATGAGTCATTCCGCTACCGGGCGCTGATTGTTCCCCGTCTCTGGTATCTGTCCCAGGCGACCAATCATCGTTTGTTCCAGAAGTGCAGCACAGCGGACATCATCAGCGAGATCTTTTCGGAGTACGGATTACCGATGCCCGCCAATGCGGGCGTTCTGGCCAGTGAACCCAGGGACTGCTGTATGCAGTTCGGGGAGTCGGATCTGGACTTCGTCCTGCGACTGATCGCGGAAGACGGTGTTTTCCTCTGCTTCCGGCATGACAACGGGCAGTCCACCATGCGCTTCCTGGTGGCGCCCGACGGCCAGCCGGTCAAGGTCCGCCAGGAGGATTTTTCCGGTTTGTCTTTCAGTCTGGCCAGTCATGTCGGTGGTGTCGAGTTGGTGGATTTCGACCCCTCGGACATGAGTGTGGTCACGGAAACGCTCAAGTCAAAGGGCAAGCAGGCGTGGAAGGGGCCGCCGACGCGGCACTTTGGCGATGGCCTGTTTGCCGGTGGTGACTATCAGTTGCGGAAGCTTTCCAGCCAGCGCGTCAAGGCCGCCGCCCGGCAACTGATCGAACATCGCGAAAGCCTTGGCAACGGCACCAGTTGTGAGCTGGAATTGCCGGCGACCCATAATGCTTTCAGGTCGGTCGGCGACATGCTGCCCGGGTGCCAGATCAGCGGCCTTGACGAGGCGGCGATGTTCGAGGGTGGGCGTCTGGTGCTGACGCGCCGGGTCATCACCGCCTCGGAGAGCTTTGATTCCGGTTTCGATGGGACCTGCACGCTTTACTGCTCTGCGGCGATTGATCAGTTGCGCCCGGCGGTGCCACGCAAGCCCGCGTCACCGGGGTTGTTGTCTGCGGAAGTCGTGCAACTGCGTGCCTCTGAGAGCGATACCGCCAGCGACCCGTGTCGCCTGCTGGCTGTGCGTTTCCCCTGGACCGCTGCAGATGAGTCGGCCAGCTGGCTGCGGGTCGTGCAGGGCTACGCGGGCAGCGGCTGGGGGGCGAGCTTTGTTCCGCGCATTGGCCAGGAGGTGCTGGTCGATTTCATCAATGGTGATATCGATCGCCCGGTGGTGGTGGGGGCGCTGTACAACCACAAGAACCAGGGGCCACCCTACACACAGCACCAGAGTGGCTATCGTACCGCCAGCAAGCAGTACAACGAGCTGCGCTTTGATGACAAGCCGGACGCCGAGCAGGTTCACCTCGAGGCGGGTCGTGACCTGAATATACTGGTGCACAATGATGCTGCCGCCACGGTCAAGGGTAACGAGACACGCCTTGTCGAGAAGGATCACAGCACTGAAATCAAGGGCAACGACAAGCTCGATGTCACTGGTGATGCCACAACGACTGTCAAGGGCAAGCGGAAGGACAGCACCACCGGCAAGCATGCTGTCGACTCGACAGATGCGATCGAGCTCAAGGTGGGTGCCTGCACCATTACGGTGAAGAATTCCGGTATTACCATTGAAGCCTGCGGCAACAAGATTACACTGGATGCCGGGGGTGTGGCCGTGAAGGGCACGGCCCTCAAGCTGAACAGCGACACCAATGCGGAACTCAAGGGCAATGCCGCTGTGACGGTGCAGGGCTCTGCAATGACCGAAGTGAAGTCCAGCGGGATCACCAAGGTGCAGGGCTCGATGACAATGATCAACTGAGTGTGCTCGCGATCGTGAAGCATGGATGGAATCCAGACAGTGAACGGTAGCGCCGGCGAGGCCCCGGTGCGGCCATGGGTGCTGGTGAAGGTGGCTGTGGCTGCCGAACTGCTCCGGCACTTCGAGCTGTCGGACGAAGCGCAACCGCTGGTCAATGGTGCCCTGGCGCCACAGGAATGCTTCCAGTGCCTCATGGACGGAGGGTGCTTTCACGATGCGGCACGCTTCCTGGCCCATGGCCTGCCCCGGCGCGAGGCCGTGTGGTGGGCCTGCCTGGCGGCGCGCGCTACCCTCGCTGGCAGCAAGGATCCGAACCAGCTCGCAGCTGTCGAGGCCGCCGAGCGCTGGGCCCTGCAGCCGAGTGCCGAACACTGCCTGCAAGCGCGTCAGTTGGCAGAACGCACCGCCTTCAAAACGGCTGCCAGCTGGGCTGCGGCTGCGGCCTGGTGGAGTGCCGGCAGTATGGCCGAGCCCGGCCAGCCGGAGGTGCCTCCGCCCCCTTTTCTGTATGCGCAGGCGGTTGCCAGCGCAGTTTGCCTTGCCGCGGTGTTGCCGGACCCGCTGACGGCGGAACAGCAGTACCGGCATTTTTTGCAGCGCGGCCTCGACCTTGCCAGGGGTGGCAAGGGCGAGGTCTGAGGGCCCGCCCCGGATCTGGAGGAAGAAGTCATGCCCCTCGCAGCCCGTATCACCGATATGCACGTTTGCCCCATGCAGACGCCGGGGACGCCGCCGATTCCCCACGTCGGCGGGCCGATCGTGGGGCCTGGCGCACCCACGGTGCTGGTCGGCAGTCTGCCCGCGGCGACGGTGGGTGACCTGTGCACCTGTGTCGGTCCGCCGGACAGTATCGTCAAGGGCAGTGCGACGGTCATGATCGGTGGCAAGCCCGCGGCGAGAATGGGAGATACCACCGCACATGGAGGTTCCATTGTCATAGGGTGCCCCACCGTGATGATTGGTGGCTGATGCCCACAGCGGATTGTGTGCAGCCACGGTGATGTTCCGAACAGATCGTGACGCGTGACCGTGGAGGATTGAGCGTTGCGTGGTGGGTGTGTGCCGACTCACTCACCCGCTATGGCGCAACTGTTCCAGTGGGGCAGGCGTACAATATCGGTGCCCGGCACCCCGCGCAGCGGCATCAATCCGGCACGGATCAGTGCCGCGGCGGCGCGATCGCCCAGCACCGCTTCGATGCTGTGCCGGGTCTGTACCTCGTCGTTGTCTCGCCATTGGTACAGCGGTAACGATCCCAGTTCTTCGATGTCATTGCACAGGGCCAGTGCTGCCAGCCATGCCCCGTTGCCCCAGCTCAGGCAATCGTGGTCCGGGTTTGCATTGCCTGCCGTGAGTTCCTCGAAATCAAAGGCATCGATGGTGGCCGTGCGCCGTCCGTAGGGCAGGCGCAGCAGCCAGCGCGGAGTGACCATGGCGAGATGCGTAGCGGCGGTGCTGTCTCGCAGTGCCCGCCATTGCTCCCCGACATCCTGCTGCAGAGGCAGGGTCCAGTCGTCCGGGTCCGGTTCCTCCGCAAGTGCCGCACAGCCCGCCAGGGTTTCGGCGGCGCCGGTGAGCGCGATAGTATCGTGGCGCTGTGCGAATCCGGCCAGCGCCCTGGCAACCTCGATGTCCGGAATCTGCGCGTCAAGACGAAAGTCTGCCAGCAGCAGCCGTGGCGGAGTGCCCGCAGCGGGGTTATTGCCCAGGAGCCTTTCCAGTCTTCCGCCACTGGCGAGAAGTTCCGGGAGTTGCGCGCGGTTGCAGTCACACAGTAACAGTGGGCGTTCCGGGTCCAGCCGGCGCAGCAACCACTGCAAGCCAAGCCAGCTGGCTTCGAGTGCGCGAAAATCCCTTGACCACAGCAGTGCCCGCATCAGCTCCGAGATGGACGTATCGATGGCGTCGAGAAGTATGGCTTGCCGCGGGCCGGGTGCGGGTTGGATATGGGGTGTCACGATCTGCCGGATCAACGTCTGTACGTCCGTCTGATCCCCGGCGGGAGCCCTGTCTGCATCGGCGGCTGTGAGCAGCTGTTCCAGGGAAACGGCGCCATTGCTGCTGACTGATCCATCCTCGGCAAATCCGAGTTCGGCGGCTGCCGCGGCAAAACTGTCATTGTTCTGCAGACGTTGCCGCATCTGCCGCAGGTCGGCAAACAGGTTGAAGCGCTGATACAGGGCATCCGGATGTAACTCGTCGGGCTCGGCAAAGTGCAGTGGTTCGGCGGCGAGAGGTAAGCGCAGCCGTACCTGCAACCGGGCAAAGACATCTTCGATATTGTCGCGACTCACTGCCAGTAGCCGAGCCTCCGCATCCACGCCACGGCTACCGCTGCCACTGAAGTCACCGAACAGAACCACGGGACGAGTGTCACTTGCGCGCCTCTCACTGCGACCCGCTGCAAGGTGAATGTTCCCTGTGCTGATCGTCGCCCTGCCCATGGCGTGCGTCTCCCGACTCAATTGATCTGATAGGTGAAATCACCCGTCTCGGTGGTTCCGATATGAATGTGGTTGATGGCTGTTTCCCGGGCCATACGATCCAGGCACTCGCTGGCCAGGGCCGGCAGCAGCGTCCGGTTCAGGATGTTCTCGATATTGCGGGCACCGGTATCCGCCTCCTGACAGCGGGCAACGATGTGCAGCATCACATCCTCGTCATAGCTGAACGCTGCATCGTAGTGAGCTTTGACCCGCTTCTCGATCCGGCTCATGTTGATGGCGCAGATCTTCATCAGATTTTCATCATCGAGTGGGTAATAGGCCACCAGGTTGGTACGGCCCAGAAACGCCGGCTTGAAATGTTGCAGGAGGTGAGGGCGAATATTGTCCAGCAGGACATCGGGTTCCGGCTTCTCTTCGAGCTGGTTGCAGATGGCCCGAATGGCATCCTCGCCGGCGTTGGACGTCATGATGATCACGGCATTCTTGAAGTCGATGTCACGACCCTCGCCATCCTTGATGGTGCCCTTGTCGAAGAGGTTGTAGAAGATATCCTGGACGCCAGGGTGGGCTTTTTCCATTTCGTCCAGAAGGATGATCGAGTGAGGCTTGCGCCGGGCAGCCTCGGTCAGCACGCCGCCCTCGCCATAACCGACGTATCCGGGAGGAGAGCCCAGCAGCATGGATACCTTGTGCTCTTCCTTGAATTCGGACATGTTGATCACGGTGATGTTCTGTTCGCCGCCATAAAGCATGTCTGCCAGGGCCAGGGCGGTTTCGGTCTTGCCCACACCACTGGTGCCCACCATCAGGAAGACCCCAACGGGCTTGCGTGGGTCTGTCAAACCGGCACGCGAAGTGCGGATGGCCTGGGCAATGGCCTCCAGAGCGTGATCCTGACCGATCACCCGCTGCCGCAAATGGTTGGCCAGGTTGCGAACCGTCTCTATCTCATCACTGACCATCTTGCCTACGGGTATGCCGGTCCAGTTAGCCACCACTGCGGCTACGGCCTGTTCGTCGACACTGGCCTGCATCAACGGTTGCTGTCCCTGAATGTTGCGCAGATCGATGTTCAGTGTCTGCAATTTCTCGCGTAGCTGTTTAACCGCGGCTGCATCAAGCCGCTCGGTTCCTTCGGGGGCCTGGTGGTCTTCCTCCAGTTGCTGGCGAATATCACGGATTTCCATGATCAGGTCGCGCTCCTGCTGCCATTGCTGCTCCTGCTGCCGCAGCTTTTCGGCACAGTTCTCACGCTCAAGCCGCAAGGCCTCGAGTCGCTCGCCCAGGGCGTCACTGCTGACGTTTTCCTTCTCGAGCATGGTGATAGTGGTGTCGCACTGCTCGATACGGCGTCGCATGTCCTCGATCGCCGCGGGGGTTGCGCTGAGGCTGAGTGCCACGCGGGCGCAGGCGGTATCCAGAAGGCTCACCGACTTGTCGGGGAGCTGGCGTGCAGGGATGTAGCGCTGGGAGAGACGCACCGAGGCCTGGATGGCCTCGTCGAGAATGCGCACCGTATGGTGGCGTTCCAGTGCCGTGGCGATGCCGCGCATCATGTTGATGGCGGTTTCCTCGTCCGGCTCCTCGACCTTCACCACCTGGAAGCGCCGGGTCAGTGCGGGGTCGCGTTCGAAGTATTTCTTGTACTCCGCCCAGGTGGTGGCAGCAATCGTGCGCAGCTCACCCCGTGCCAGCGCCGGCTTGAGCAGGTTTGCGGCGTCGCCCTGGCCTTCCTTGCCGCCGGCACCGATCAGCGTATGTGCTTCATCAATGAACATGATGATCGGTACCGGTGAGCCCTTGACCTCCTCAATCACCGACTTGAGCCGATTTTCGAACTCGCCCTTGACGCTGGCGCCAGCCTGTAGCAGGCCGAGATCCAGTGTCCGCAGGACCACGCCCTTGAGCGGATCGGGTACGTCGTCCTGTGCGATACGCAGGGCCAGACCTTCGACGACGGCGGTCTTGCCCACGCCCGCCTCGCCGGTGAGGATCGGGTTGTTCTGTCGGCGCCGGGTCAGGATGTCGATACACTGACGGATCTCCTCGTCGCGACCCAGCACCGGATCAATCTCGCCGGCTGCCGCTCGCCCGGTGAGGTTGACGGTAAATTTGTCCAGGGCCGGTGTCCGGCTCGGGGTGGCTCCGGCGGCGCCTGTCTGCTCGCTGGTATCGGTCGCGCCCGTGGCGCCGCCGCGACGTGCACTCTCGGCGGTCGAGCCAAACAGTGCGCGTGCAGTTTCCCTTACTGAGTCGGGCGGGACCGGGGCGAGTGCGGGAGCCGACTCCAGCAAGGCCCGACGGCTGATGTCGTCAAGGAGAAGCGCTGCCAGCAGATGCCCGGAGCTGATCTCCGGCTGTCCGAAATCCACCGATGCCAGCATCCATGCATTCTTTCCGGCATCGACGATGCTCGGAGACAGCGCCGCGGGCCGG
>JBJHBY010000129.1:0-9907 GCA_050485745.1 Gammaproteobacteria bacterium
ATGCTGGCGGCCAGCAGATGCCAGAGCGGCATACTGCGCGCCACCGCCACCGGCGAGGTGGCAAGTGTCATCGACAGCAGGCGGGGGGCCAGCGCATGCAGTGCACCAGGATGACCACCACTCTGGGCCGTCAGCGCCTCGATGGCCAGGTCATCGAGGGGGAGTGGCCCCTCAAAACCCGCCGCGCGCAGCCGCGCCAGCACGTAGTCCGCGACCTCGTCCCGGGTCAGGGGGGTCAGTCGCAGGCGCTCGAAAGGAGGCGGTTCCGCAACGGCATCGAGGGCGTCCACCAGCCCGGGCTCACCGGCGAGAAGCAGGCGAATGCGCCCGCCGCTCTGCGCCTGCAGGCGCGCACAGCTGGCCAGGGTGTCGTCGTCCAGCAGGTGCGCATCGTCCACCGCCAGAACCACCGGCTGCGGATCGGTATCCTCCGGCACCAGACGCTCCAGCGCCGCCAGCAGATCGGCCTCGGAGGCAGCGCAGGCCCGCGGCAGACCTGCGGCCGCAACCAGCCGTTCACCGATCGATTGCGCATCCAGCCCCTCATGAGCGGAGGTCATGGCGCAGTCGGCCACACCCTCTAGCTCAGCAACACAGGCACGGAACAGGGCACTCTTGCCCGCCCCCTCCGGCCCGAGGACGACCACGCGCCCACTGCCGAAATGCAACTGCTGTACGGCCTGCTGAAGAAAGTAGCGGCGCCCGGCGCCGGCGAAGTAGAACGCCGGCAGGGCGCCCCTGGCAAACGGGTCCGACGCCAGTCCCAGTCGCTGGAGCCAGTGGCCGCTTGCAGGGGTATCCGCACCGGCTTCGCTCATGATGCGCACCGCACTCCGGCCGTATCGAGCAACGCACGCAGCGCCGTCTCGGGCAGCTGATCCGTCACCACCGCGGCACCAATGCCTTGCAGCAGCACCAGACGCAGGCGACCGTCGGTGACTTTCTTGTCCACCGCCATGAGACCCAGGAAGGCATCCTGCTCCAGCCCCGCCGGCGGCGTCACCGGCAGGCCCGCACGCAGCAGCAACTGCCGCAGGCGCTCGACCTCGGCGCCATCGATCCACCCCAGGCTCACCGAAGCCTGCAGCGCCATCACCATACCCACCGCCACAGCCTCGCCATGCAACAGTACGCCATAACCCGCTGCGGTCTCGATGGCGTGGCCGAAGGTGTGGCCGAGATTGAGAATGGCGCGCAGCCCAGACTCCGTCTCGTCAGCCGCAACCACCCGGGCCTTGCAGCCACAGGAACGGGCGATGGCCTCAGCCAGCAGGGCCTCGTCCCGGGCCACCAAGGCCTCCATGTGCCGTTCCAGCCAGGCGTAAAAGGGGGCATCGGCGATCAGGCCATACTTGATCACCTCCGCCAGCCCGGCGGCGAACTCTCGCGGCGGCAGGCTTCGCAGGCTCGCCGTATCCACCAGCACGGCACGCGGCTGATGAAAGGCCCCGATCATATTCTTGCCCATGGGATGGTTGACGGCGGTCTTGCCCCCGACCGAGGAGTCCACCTGGGCCAGGAGCGTGGTGGGCACCTGGATGAAGTCGACTCCCCGCTGATAGGTCGCAGCGGCAAACCCGGTGATATCGCCCACGACGCCACCGCCCAGCGCCACCAGAGTGGTGGTGCGATTATGGCGGCCCGCCAGCAGCCGATCGTAGATCAGCGACAGGGTGTCCAGGGTCTTGCTCTCCTCGCCATCCGGAAGCACCAGGGTATCGATCTGCAGGCCCTCGAGAGCAGCCGTAATCCGCTCCAGGTACAACGGGGCAACCACGGTATTGGTGACCACCAGGGCCTGCCGGGCGCGCAGATGTCGCCTCAGCAGCTCAGGCTGCCCGAGCAATCCGGCACCAATATAAATGGGGTAGCTGCGCGCCCCCAGTTCGACAGTCAGGGTCTGCATGACGGGACCAATAATGCGGAAAAGCTAAAGATAGCGTGGCGGGGCAGGCTGCAGCAATCGAGGGGCGATTATTCTGCCCCGGCAATCAGCCGTGACTTGATGGCCAGGGCCACGCTGCGCGGGTTGCGGCTGTCAGTTTCGATCACCAGATCGGCGATCTCCCGGTACAGCGGATCCCGGACCGCCATCAGCCGGCTCAGCACGGTGCGCGGATCCTCGCCCTGCAGCAGCGGCCGCTTGCGATCGCGCCCGGTACGGCGCACCTGCTCGTCCACACTGGTATGCAGATAGACAACCGTCCCACTGTCGCGCATGAGCTCACGGTTGCGATCCCGCATCACGGCACCACCACCGGTGGACACCAGCACACCATCGAGGGTCGACAACTCCTCCAGCATGGCGGTCTCGCGGTCGCGAAAGCCGGACTCCCCCTCCATGTCGAAGATCCAGGGTATATCGACCCCGCTGCGGGCCTCGATTTCGCGGTCGGCGTCGCGAAACTCCAGCCCGAGCTCGTCGGCAAGGATGCGGCCAATGGTGGTCTTGCCGGCCCCCATGGGGCCGACAAGAAACAAACGGAGAGGTACAGACATGGCTCAGTCGATCAGGGCATCGGCGAGAATGCGTGGCGTGATGAAAATCAGCGTCTCGGTCTTGACCTGACGAATCTGCTCACTGCGGAAAAGGCGGCCCACATAGGGAATATCGCCAAAGAAGGGGACCTTGCTGTTGGAGCGTACATCCTCGGTCTGGAACACGCCACCGAGCACCACCGTCTCACCATTGCCGACCAGCACCTGGGTGCGCAGTTCGGTGGTGTCGATGGTGGGCACGAAGCCGCCCTGGCCGGTCGGCACCAGATCGCCCACCGAGTCCTGATTGATCACCAGGTCGAGGATGACCCGATCATCCGGTGTAATCGATGGGGTCACGTCGAGCTGCAGCACCGCATCCTTGAAGTTCACCGTGGTCGCGCCACTGGCGGCCGCCTGCTGATAGGGAATCTGGGTCCCGGACTTGATCGATGCCGGCATCTTGTCCCCGGTGATGACCTTGGGCTGCGACACCACCTCGCCGCGCCCCTGGGCTTCCAGTGCGGACAGCTCCAGGTCGATCAACACATCACTGCCGGCGTAGCCAATGGCAAAGGATCCGGTCGGCGTGGCGGTGGTGCCGAGATCCACCATCAGGCTGTCGGCAAAGCCACCACCGGCCAGGCTGCCACCCACGGAGCCACGATCCGCGCCGACTGCGAGGCGGCGGCCACTGTTGACACTGAAGTCCCCCGCGGCACCCCAGCGAATCCCCAGCTGATGATCAAAGCTGGAATTGGCGATGACGATGCGCGCCTCGATCAGTACCTGGCGGATGGGCACATCCAGCAGGCGCACCACGCGGCGGATATCTTCCAGGCGGGCTGCCGTCTCGGTAATCATCAGGGAATTGGTGCGCGGATCGTCCAGTACGCGGCCGCGGCGGGAAATCAGCCCCACGTCGTCAGAGCCTTCCGTCAGCAGGCGCCGCACGTCACCCGACTTGGCGTAGCGAATGCGGATGTGCTCGGTCTGCAATGGCGCCAGATCCTGAAGGTTGGCGCGGGTCTTCAGCTCTTCTTCTTCACGCCGGGCAATTTCCGCGGCCGGAGCCACCATCAGTACGTTGCCCACCTGGCGCTTGTCCAGGCCTTTGGTGCGCAGCACCAGTTCCAGCGCCTGATCCCAGGGAACATTCTGCAGGCGCAGGGTGATGCGCCCGGTCACCGTATCGCTCGCCACCAGGTTCAGGCTGGTGAAGTCGGCGATCAGCTGCAGCACCGCCCGCACCTCGATGTCCTGGAAATTCAGCGACAGGCGTTCACCGGTGTAGGCGAACTCCTTGCGGCGATCCTCAAGCTCCTCCGCCGTCAGGGGCTTCACACTGACCACATACTCATTGTCGGTCTGGTAAGCGAGGTAGTCGTATTCACCCAGGGCACGCACGGAGATCAGGGAGCCGCGACTGTCGGACTGGGCATCGATGGAGCGCACCGGGGTGGCAAAGTCGGTCACGTCGAAGCGGCGCTGCAGGCTCTCCGGCAACTGGGCACCACGGAACTGGATGCGAATGCGCTCACCCTCCACCACCGCGGAAATTTCCGTGCGCGGGTCGGCGAGGGTGACCACGAGCTGACCTTCACCATCGGGGCCACGACGAAAATCCAGGTCGGTGATCCCTGCGCGCTCAGGGGATACCGGCTCGCGCAGGGCCGCGCTGATGGCATCGTCCCCGCGGGTAGGCTTGAGATAATCCCGCGCACCGGCGTCACCGACCTCGAGAAACAGGCTGTTACCCTCGATACGGGTGCTGTAGGGTGCGAGCTGAACCAGGTTGACCACCATGCGGGTACGATCCTGGGCCTCCAGGATCACCGCACTGGTGGCGTTCTCATAGCCCAGGTTCATGCGCCGCTCCTGCAGGCGACTGCTGACCCCCGGCATATCCAGAGCAATACGCGCCGGGCGCTCAATGGTGTAACCCTGGGGCTGGGGTGGCGTGCCGTCGAAATCCAGTCTCACCTCGAAACGTCCACCCGGCAGGGAGTTGAACTGGACATCCATGAGGTTGACGGCCTGGGCCAGTGCGCTGGCCACGCCGGCAACCACCAGCAGGGCGACGCGCTGCGCCTGTCGCCGAACCAGGCGTCCGAGCCGCTGCCCGGGCCGAGCCGGCAGACCACTAAACCGAGTATCCATGTACGTCTCCGCTGACATCAGTCAATCGTTCTCAGTTGTACCCTTCTGGGGCGCTCCACCCAGCCATCCACACCACCGCTGGGAACAATCTCGACGACGGCGATATAACTGTCCGAGAGTTCCACGATGCGGCCATGATTGCGCCCCATGAAATTGCCTGGCCGCACCCGGTGGACGCCGCCCTCCGAGTCACGCACCAGCGCCCACTGCTGCCCGGCGATGGTGACGCTGCCAACCATGTTGAGCGAATCCATCGGAAACTGCTCGAGAAACTCCCGCGCCCGGTTGGGGTCGGGCCGCACACTGCTGCCCGGAATCACTCCCGCCACCTCGACCACCTCCACCGGCTGCTCGAAAGGGCTGCGCAGACCCGCCGCGCTGTAGGCGAAGGAGCTGTAGGCCTTGAAGGGCGGAATGGGCTGAATCACGCCACCGGGGCGCGCTTTCTTGTCAGCCATGAACTCATCGAGATCACGAAACGAGTCACTGCCACAGGCCGCGAGGCCAGAGACCAGTGCCAAGAGCACCCCGATTTTCAGAAACAGAGCCATCTTCATCTTCCTACACATCCCGGTAGCGGTAGGTCCTGGCCTCGATATTCATGTTCAGACGCCCATCCCTGCTGCGGTCGATGCGGAAGTTGTGCAGGGTCACGATCCGCGGCAGCCCCGAGATTCCGCTGACGAAAGAGCCGAAATCGTGATAGCCACCGCTGACCACAATCTGGATCGGCAGCTCGACATAGAACTCGCGGGTACGCTCGGACTGCAGGTTGATGCTCTGGAACTCAAGCCCGCTGTCCACGCCACGATTGGTGATGTCCTCAAGCAGGCCCGGCACCTCCGTGTCGCTGGGCAGCTGGCTGACCAACGCACCAAAGGACTCTTCCATCTCCTGCATCTGGCGCCGCAGCGCCTGCAGGTTGGCCGCCTTGAACGCCTTGTCCTCGAACTCCCGGCGCAGCTGGCCCTCCCGCGATTGCACCGATGTCAGCTGCTGGCGCAGATCGGAAATATTGAAGTAATAGCCCAGACCAAGTACCAGTACCAGCGCCAGCACCCAGGCGAGGACCTTCACCGCCATCGGCCAGGAACCGATGTTGTCCGCGGACAGCTCGCTGAGGTCGAGCTCGCGCAGATCCTTGAGCATATCCTGCAAGGCCACGGCTCATCTCTCCTGTTTGATGTTGTCGGGCGTGGTAATCGTCACCGTCATGCGAAAGCTGCTGGCCTGCTCGCCATAGCGCGGCTCGGCCCGCACAGCGGTCAGGTTCGGGCTGGAAAACCAGTCGGAACCGTCGAGATTGCGCATCAGGCTGGAGACACGGTTGTTCGATTCGGCGATGCCGACGATCTCGATGCGGGTGTCCTGGCGATTGACCGACTGAAAGAAAACGCCATCGGGGAGGCAGCGCACCAGCTCGTCGAAAATACGCACGATGACCGGGCGATTGCCCTGCAGATCCTGGATGATCTTCATGCGCTCCAGCAGATCGCGACGCTTGCGCTCGAGTTCGGAGATTTCGCGAACCTGGCGGTTGAGCTCACGGATGTTCTGTTGCAGATAATTGTTGCGCGCAGTCTGATGCTCGATCGCGGCGGTCACGACCCGGTTGGCAATGAACACCGCAGCCAGGGCCAGCGCCACAACGACCGCCAGAGCAATGAGAAATTCCTTCTTCAGTTCCTGTCGCCGCGCCTCGCGCCAGGGCAGGAGGTTGATCGTCGCCATCAGTCGAAACTCCTCAAGGCAAGACCGCAGGCAATCATCAGTGACGGGGCGTCATTGCTCAACGCGCCAACGTCAACCCGGGATGCCACCGCCATATTGGCGAAGGGGTTGGCCACCACCGTCGGCGTGCCCAGTTGCTCCTGAACCAGCGCCGCCAGCCCGGCCATCGACGACACACCGCCGGCCATCACCAGCTGGTCGACCTCGTTGTACTGGCTTGAGGAGTAAAAAAACTGAAGAGAACGCGTTATCTGCTGGACCACGGCATCGCGAAAGGGCTCAAGCACTTCCGTCTCGTAATCATCGGGGAGCCCGCCGCTCTTCTTGGCGAGCCCGGCTTCTTCCACCGTGAGGCCATAGCGTCGCTGGATCTCCTCGGTCAGCTGACGACCACCAAACAGCATCTCGCGGGTGTAAATGGTCTGCCCACCCACCAGCACACTGAGCGTGGTCATTGTGGCACCCAGGTCGGCAATCGCCACGACGCCGTCTTCCGGGCAGTCCAGCTGCTGTCGCACCAGGGCGAACGCACGCTCCACCGCATAGGCTTCCACGTCGACCACCCGGGTCTGCAGCTCTGCCAGCTCCAGGGTGTCAATACGGGTATCCACATTCTCGCGACGGCAGGCCGCGAGCAGTACCTCGACCCGCTCCGGATTACCGGGCGCCGGACCCTGCACCTCGAAATCCAGGGCTACTTCGTCCAGGGGGTAGGGGATGTACTGGTCGGCCTCAAGGCCGATCTGGGTTTCCAGCGCATCCTCCCCCAGTCCCGCGGGCATCTCGATCACCTTGGTGATGACCGCGGAACCAGCGACTGCGACCGCCGCACTTTTCAGCTTGGTGCGCGAGCGGCGCAGCAGACCGCGAACGACCTCGGCGACCACCTCGGGTTCGGCGATGCTCTTTTCCACCACGGCGTTCGGCGGCAGCGAGGCCACCGCATAGCTCTCGACGCGGTACTGATCACCACTGCGGCTCAATTCCAGCAGCTTGACCGACGACGAACTGATGTCGAGGCCGAGAACGGGGGCTGACCGCTTCTTGCCAAAGAGACTGCGTAGCACAGGAATTTTCCTATAACATCCGTGACTTAGCGCACACTTCTACACAATACATTAAATACCACGCACCGCTATTTCGCAAATGCCCGCAGCAAAAAAAGTGCTTATACTTTCACACTTTGAACAGCTTCGATGCGCTACCGTGTCGATAAGTCATTCAAGCCGCAGGGAAAACATGCAACTTCTGCTCAAACTCGGCCGTGCCGCACTGTGGACCATCTGCTCCCTGGCGGCCCTGGCGACCCTGATTCTGGCGTCGGCCTACCTTTACCTTAGTCCGGATTTGCCATCTGTCGATTCCCTGCGTGATGTTCGTCTGCAAACACCCCTGAGGGTGTACACCCGCGACGGTCGCCTGATCGGCGAGTTCGGTGAAATGCGACGTACACCGCTGCGCTTCGAAGAGGTCCCGGAGCCCCTGATTCAGGCCTTCCTCGCCGCCGAGGACCACGGCTTCTTTCAACATCATGGCGTAGATCTGACCGGACTGCTGCGAGCCACCTCACAATTGCTGTCCACCGGGCGCATCCAGACCGGCGGCAGCACAATCACCATGCAGGTGGCCCGCAACTACTTCCTGACCCACGCCCGCACCTTCTCGCGCAAGTTCAATGAAATACTGCTGGCACTGCAGATCGAACGGGAGCTTGCCAAGGAGGAAATCCTCGAGCTCTACGTCAACAAGATCTTCCTCGGTAACCGCGCCTACGGCGTCGCCGCGGCGGCACAGGTCTACTACGGCAAGCCCATCGACGAACTCAATCTGGCGCAACTGGCGATGATTGCCGGACTGCCCAAGGCGCCGTCAATCTACAATCCACTGGTCAATCCGGACCGGGCCGTGCTGCGCCGCAACTGGATCCTGGGGCGCATGCTGCATCTGGGCTATATCGACCAGGCCTCCTACACTGAAGCCGTGAATCAGCCCGTCACTGCACGCTATCACGGACCAGCCGTCGCCCGCGAAGCGGGCTACGTGGCCGAAATGGCGCGCCTGGAGATGCTGCGCCGTCATGGACCAGCTGCCTATACCGACGGCTACGTCGTGTACACGACAGTCGACAGCCGCATGCAGCGCGCCGCACGCGAGGCCGTCATCAACGGGCTGATCGCCTATGACTTGCGCCACGGCTATCGTGGCCCGGAGCGGCGCCTCGAAGGTGAGCCCGGGGAGGCTCACGACACCTGGCGCCAGGCGGTACTCGGCATCCCCGAGTACGGGGGCTTCCTGCCCGCCGTGGTCATCGGCCTGGAGGAACAGTCGTTCAACGCCCTCCTGGGAGACGGTCGCGAAGTGACCATCGGCTGGGAGCAAGGTCTCTCCAGTGCCCGCCCCTACATCGACGAGAGCCGTCGCGGCCCGGCCCCGCGCAGCGCCGCCGATGTGGTGAGCCGTGGCGATGTGGTCAGGTTGCGACCCGATGCCGACGGCGTCTGGCAGCTGCGCCAGCTGCCCGCAGCCCAGGCCTCACTGGTGGCCCTGGAGGCCGATACCGGTGCGATCCTCAGCCTCATCGGTGGTTTCGATTTCAACCGCAGCAACTTCAATCGCGTCACCCAGGCCGCTCGCCAGCCGGGGTCCGCGTTCAAGCCCTTCATCTATGCCGTGGCCCTGGCTCGCGGCTACACCGCGGCCTCCATCATCAACGACGCCCCCATCGTGTTCGATGACGCGCAACTCGAGGCGGCATGGCGTCCCACCAACGTCAGCGGCCGCTTCTACGGGCCAACCCGTCTGCGCCAGGCCCTGTTCCTGTCACGCAATCTGGTCTCGATCCGCCTGCTGAACAACATCGGTATCGGCAACACCATCAATGATCTGGAGAGTTTTGGCTTCGATCGCCGCGAACTGCCTCGCAACCTGTCTTTGGCACTGGGCAGCCACGGCATGCCCTCCATGGAGCTGACCCGGGGCTTTGCTGTGCTCGCCAACGGTGGCTACCGGGTGGAACCCTACCTGATCGACACCATCGAAACCCTCGATGGCCAGTTGCTCTACACCGCCCGCCCCGCTACGGTGTGTCGCGACTGTGAGGATCTGGCCAGCGCCGCAGCCAACGGAACCAACGGAGACAGCGCAGTACTCGTGGACGAACTGCCGGGAGAGGACGATGGAGAGCACCTGCCCCGGGCGGAGCGGGTGATCGACGAATCCACCGCCTTTATCATGGACAGCATGCTGCGCGATACCGTGACCCGGGGTACGGCGAGGCGCGCCCGGGTATTGCAACGCCAGGATCTGGCGGGCAAGACGGGTACCACCAACGGCCCCAACGATGCCTGGTTCATCGGCTATGGTGGCGGTATTGTGGCCTCGGCCTGGCTCGGCTTCGACAATAACTCATCGCTCGGCAACAACGAATACGGTGGCACGGCGGCACTGCCGGTGTGGATCGACTTCATGCGCGAGGCCCTGCGCGACCGCCCGGAGCAGCACACCCGCCAGCCCAAGGGTGTGGTCACGGTGCGCTTCG
>JBJHBY010000130.1:0-9855 GCA_050485745.1 Gammaproteobacteria bacterium
CCCCGGTATGGAAGACATGACCAACCAGCTGCAAAGCATGTTTTCGAACCTGACCGGCGACAAGCGCAAAAAGCGGCGCATGACCGTGGCGCAGGCACTGAAGCAACTGGAAGACGAGGAAGCAGCGCGGCTGGTCAATGACGACGACCTCAAGGCGCGCGCCATCGAGGCGGCGGAACAGAACGGTATCGTCTTCATCGACGAGCTGGACAAGGTGGCCAAGCGCGGCGAAACCAGCGGCGCGGACGTCTCTCGCGAGGGCGTGCAGCGAGACCTGCTGCCGCTGATCGAAGGCTGCACCGTGAGCACCAAGCACGGCATGATCAAGACCGACCACATCCTGTTCATTGCCTCGGGAGCCTTTCATCTGTCAAAGCCCTCCGATCTGATTCCCGAATTGCAGGGCCGCCTGCCCATCCGGGTTGAGCTCGAGTCGCTGGGGGTAGAAGACTTCGTGCGCATCCTGACCGAGCCGGATGCCTCTCTGACCGAACAGTACCAGGCCCTGCTCGGCACCGAAGGACTGAGCGTGCGTTTCACCGATGAAGGCATTCGCCGCCTTGCGGAGACCGCCTGGCAAGTCAATGAGCGCACCGAGAACATCGGCGCACGACGCCTGCACACCGTGATGGAGCGCCTGCTGGAGGAAGCATCCTTTGCGGCCACCGATGGTGGCCAGCGCGAGCTGGTGATCGATGCGGACTATGTCGACCGACAGCTCGGCGAAGTCAGCCAGGACGACGATCTGTCGCGTTTCATCCTCTGACGACATCCAAACCGGGCCGCTGCGTGCCGAGGATTACCATGAGCCAGAATGCACCCGTACCCGCCGGCATCGAGCTGCACCGCGCCTCCAGAACCCTGGAGTTGCGCTATGCGGATGGCCAGCACTTCACCCTGCCCTGCGAACTGCTGCGCGTTTACTCGCCATCGGCCGAGGTGCGCGGCCACGGCCCGGGGCAGGAAGTTCTGGTCACCGGCAAGCGCCAGGTCGGCATCACGGCGATCCGGCCGGTGGGCAACTACGCCTTGCAGCTCACGTTCTCGGATGGCCACGATACCGGGCTCTATTCCTGGGGCTGGTTGTGGGATCTGTGCCAGAACCAGGAGCGGCACTGGGACGACTACCTGCGCCGCCTGCACGAGGCCGGTGCGAGCCGCGACCCGGACGTCCAGGTAGTGCGGCTATCCCCGTAAAAACCCGGGTTACGCGCTTCGCGCTAACCCAGCCTGCACGCGAGCCTGTCGCCCACCACATCCGCCGATGCCTCTGCCCTGCCGTAGGCTGGGTTAGCGGCTCCGCCGCGTAACCCGGCGTCACCACCTGCGCCAGATGCTCCCGGGAGTTTCCCTCGAAGACCCGTGGGGGCAGAACCGATACCGGTATCGGTACGGTACGGTACGGTACGGCAATAGATGATATGACGGTGAGAACGCTGGGTTACGCGGCGTTGCCGCTAACCCAGCCTACGGCGGGCAGGAGCCGTTCCGTGGAAGCTGTACGGATGGTGGTGACGCCGGGTTACGCGCTTCGCGCCAACCCGGCCTACAGATTTTCCTCCGCGAAGGCAGCCAGGCGCGAGCGCTCGATGCCGTTCACATGCATGATGCCCGCGTGGGCAAACGGCTTGCTGCGCTCCACCAGATAGGTCAGGCCGGAGGTCAGCGGCGACAGGTACTTGTTGTCAATCTGTGCCAGGTTGCCGAGCACCGCGATCCTGGAGTTCACACCCACGCGGGTGATGATCGACTTCAACTGGAACTGGGTCAGGCTCTGGGTTTCGTCAATGATGATGTAGGCATTGTTGAAGGAGCGGCCACGCATGAAGTTGAGCGACTTGAACTGGATATTGGCGCGCTCCTTGACGTATTCCATGCTGCTCAGCGGAGATTCATCCGCGCCGTGCAGCACCTCCAGATTGTCATCGAAAGCCGCCAGCCAGGGGGCCATTTTTTCTTCCTCCGTGCCCGGCAGAAAACCGATGTCCTCGGCGATGGGCGGGGTCGAGCGGGCCACGATCAGCTTGTCGAAGCGGCGCTCCTCCAGAATCGCGTGCAAGCCATAGGCCAGGGCGATGAGCGTCTTGCCCGAGCCCGCGGGCCCGGTGAGCACGGTCATGTCCACGCCCTCGGTGCGAATCAGGTGGAACGCCATGGCCTGCTCCAGGTTGCGCGGTGACAGCCCCCACAGGCGCTGCCCCATCAACTGGTCGCGATGCAGGTCCAGCAGTTCGACATGGTCCGCATCGACAGCGGTCACGAAGCCGACGAAACCGGTGCTGTCGCCAATGAACTGGTTGGGGTAAGCCTTGGGTAGCACCTTGCGTGCCACCACGTGTACCACATCGCGACCACGCCGCTCGGTGCGTACCCGGTCCACCGTGCCCCAGAATGGTTCATCAAACAGCTCATAGCCCTTGGCCATGAGGTCGATATCCTCCAGCACCCGGTCCTTGCGATAGTCCTCCACATGCTCCAGGCCCGAGCCCTTGGCCTTGAGGCGCATATTGATGTCTTTGGTCACCAGGCAAACATAGGCGCCGGAGTTGGTCGCCTGCAGATGCAGGGCCGCATTGATGATGCGGTTATCGTTGGCATGGGCGTGAGAGCCATCCAGATAGGCCGCCTTCTGGTCAAACACGATGAGCTGGTCGGGGAAGATGGCGAGCCGCCCGTTGCGCCCCTCCACGCCGCTGCCGGGAATCTCAACGCCGTCCTGTATGCGGCGCGGCGAGGCATTGGCCACGATCCGGTCAATCGCCTGGATGGCGATACGCGCCTCGCGGCTGACATCCTTGTCACGGCGATCCTTGATGGCGTCCAGCTCCTCGAGCACCGTCATCGGCAGTACCACCCGATGCTCCTTGAAGGCGCTCAACGCGAGCGGGTCGTGCAGCAGGACGTTGGTATCCAGCACGTAGATCTTTTCCATCGAAGGATCTCCAGGTGGGGGTAGAGCAGAGCACAAGCAAGCCCGGTGCCATATCCCCGTGTGAAGGAACAGGGCTCAGGCAAACCGGGCGCACAGATGCCGGAACGGCAGGGCGAGATGGGCAGAAAACAGCGAGCAAGGAACACAGATGCGGCGCGGGCCGCTGGAGAATCCGCCCCCGGCAATGGCAACGGTGGCAGCTTGAATGACGCCGGCGTATCGGCTGCAAACGCAACTCCAGTGATAGCACCTGAGCCCGATTATCGGGAGCCGCCGATGACAATGTCAATCGCTATGACAATCGCCGTGAAACGGGCGCGGCATGGACATTGCCAGCGCCGCGACATTTCCGTAACGTATGGCCGGATAAGCGGCGAGAGGCCGCACCGGCATCCGAGAATAACAACCAGGGAGCAGCATCATGGCCTTCAATGGCAAGGTAGTTCTGATTACCGGCGGTGGCAGCGGCATGGGTCGGCAGGCGGCGCGCAATCTCGCCCAGGCCGGCGCCGAGGTGGCGCTGTTCGACGTCAATGACAGCGGCATGCAGGAGACCGCGGGCAATGCCGGCAACATCCACCGCTGGCACGTGGACATTACCCGCTATGAGGACGTCGCTGGTGCCGTGGCCGAGGTCGAACAGCGTCTGGGGCCAGTCGACCGCCTCTACAACGCCGCGGCGATCATGCCCTTCGGCAAGTTGCTGGAGCAGGATATCCCCACCATGCATCGCCTGATGGACATCAACTACGGCGGGCTGATCAATATCACCCGCGCCGTGGTCCCCGGCATGGTCGAGCGCCGCAGTGGCGACGTCATCAGCTTCGCCTCGATGGCCGGCCTGATCCCGACCCTGCTGACGGGCGCCTATTCCGCCACCAAGGCCGCGGTGGCGATGTACACCGAGGTGCTCTACCACGAAAACCGCGACAGCGGTGTGCGCTTTGCCTGCGTCTGCCCGCCAGCGGTGAACACGCCCCTGCTGGAGCAGGGGCGCGCCACCGCCTGGCCGAAGATGCTGGACAACAACGCCCCGATCACGCCGCAGGAAGTGCTCGACGCCATTGACGAGAGCCTGGACAAAGGCGAGTTCTGGGTCTTCCCGGCACGACAGGCGCGCTTCGGGGCGTTGATGCGGCGCTGGATGCCCGGCCTGGTATGGAAACAGGTGCATCAGGTCGAGGGGTTCTGACACCCGGCGAGGGAATGGCCCGCCAGCCTGACAGCGGCGGGCAATTCCGGTAGGCTAGCCGCTGTTGTTCGCAGCCCCGGCACCCCGATGCTCGATAAAGACGCTCTGGCACAGCTGCGCCAGTTGAAGCAGCAAATCCACGACGCCACCGAGCGCGCCGAGGCCACACTCAAGGGTACACAGGGCCGTTTCGGCTTTGCCGTACTGGATGATGGCCGCGAGATCTTCGTACCACCGGACCAGATGCAACGCGCCTTCCCCGGTGACCGGGTGCGCGTCATCATCCAGACCCCGGACGAAGGCAAACCCTACGCCGAACTCGAGGCACTGCTGCAGTCGCCGCTCACCACGGTCACCGGTCGCTACCGGGTTCGTGGCCAGGGCCACTTCGTGGAACCCGACCCGCCACAGCCGCAGCGCTGGATTTTCCTCGGCCCCCGCGGGCGCGGGGATGCCCGGCCCGGGGACTACGTGCACTGCCGTATCCAGCGCCACCCGTTCCAGGATGGCCGCGCCCAGGCCCGGGTCGAGCAGGTGCTCGGCCCCGAGGGCCGGCCCGGCCTCGAAGTCGATTACGCCCTGTTGCGCCATGACATCCGCGAACCCGAACCCTGCGCGGCTGCCAGCCTGGCCGAACCCGACACCGGGCAATATCGCGACCTCAGCGACACCGCATTCGTCACCATCGATGGCGCCGATACCCGGGATATGGACGATGCCCTGGCCGTCACGGCGGAAGCCGGAGGCTGGCGCCTGCGGGTCGCCATCGCCGATGCCACAGCCTGGGTCCAGCCCGGCAGTGACCTGGAGCGGCGCGCGCGAACCCTGGGCACCACCCTGTATCTGCCCGGGCGCAATCTCGGCATGCTGCCGGCGGCGGTGGCGGAGACACATTGCGCGCTGGAGGCGGGGCAGCTGCGCCCGGCGATGATTTGCGAGCTCCACGTCGACAGCAACGGTCAGTGCGGTGCCCCGGAACTGTACCCGGCCATGGTCAGACCCATTCAGCGCCTGACCTACACCGGCGCCAGCGAACTGCTCAGCGCCGGAGAGCACAGCGCTGACAGCCCACTGCCGGAGCTGGCGCGGCTTGCCGATGCCCTGCATGGCTGGCGCAGCGAGCACAGTCCGGTGATGCCCGAACAGATCGACTACGAACTGCTGACCGGCACGGACGGGCAGATCAGCAGCATCCGGCGCCAGGACAAGACCGCAGCGCATCGCATTGTGGAAGAATGCATGCTGGCGGTGAACCGCAGCGTGGCCAGCTGGTATGGCGATGCGCCCGGACTGTTCGTGACGCACCCGGGCTTCCGGCCGGAACGGCTGGCGGATGTACGCCGGCTCTGCGCACAGGAGCTACCCGGCTTCGATGCCGATGTGGCCACCCTGCCCGGCTACATCGCCCTGATGCGTGCCGTCGCCGACTACCAGGGTGAATACCCCCTGCGGGCCATTCTGTCGCGCTGGCTGCAGCGGGCACGCCTGAGCCGCAGCCCCGCGCCGCACTTCGGCCTCGGCCTGGAGCGCTATGCCACGTTCACCTCGCCGATCCGCAAGTTCAGCGACTTTCTGCTGCACCGCCTGGTCAAGGGTCGCCTGGCCGGGCACGCAGTGAGCGCTCCCACCGAGGAAGAACTCGACGCCCTGCAGGCGAACTGGGAGCGCGGCCGCCGGGCCCGGTACATGGCCGAGCAGTGGCTGAAGTGCAACTTCCTGTCGCAGCAGCCACGCCAGCCCCTGGCCGGCAGGGTCTGTCGTATTCACAGCAGTGGCTTTGGCGTGCGCCTGCACGAGACCGGTATCGAGGGCAACATCGAAACCCGCAACCTGCCGGGCAAGTACCGTTTCGACCCATTGCTGCTGGAGCTGCGCGGGCCGGAACGGCAATTCAGGCTGGAGCAGGAGGTACAGGTCGAGGTGGCGGATATCGACAGCAAACTGCGCAGCGTGAGCTTCAGGCTGCTCGACAGCTGAGTTGCAGTCCCTCTGCGCGATGCCCGCGCAACCGGGATATCAGGCCTCGCGGGCGATCCCGTAGCGATCGCTGTAGAAGCGCAGGGCCGCTTCCACCTGTGCCGGGTCGAGGCCAAAATCGGCGAGGCTATAGCGGTGTTGGCCATGCTTGTGCTGGCGATTGCTCTCCAGCCAGGCCTGCATCGCCGCCAGGGCCGCCGGGCTCAGGTCACGGCCCAGCCAGTCGTAGATGCGCCGCACCTCGGCCTGCCAGTCGCGATTGATGTCGGCATAGTGAACATCCAGCTGCCGGGAAGGGTCGATCACCGTATCGCGCAGGGACTGGGTCTTGTGCAGCATCGCCACCACCTTGGCGTACCAGTCGCGACCGATCCAGTGGGGGTCCACGTGGTCGGTGTCACGTACCATGCCGTTCCAGGTCATGGAACAGATCGAGCCCAGGGTCTGCACCGGGTCGCGATGGGTGAAGACCAGCCGCGCATCGGGAAACACTCGCAACAGGGCATCCAGGTCCTGCATGTGCTGCGGGGTTTTCATCACCCAGGGACGGTCGGGCGGGTCACGGCGATACCAGCTGATGATCTGCAGCAGTGTGCGCATGTAGCGATAGGCGTGGGTCTGGTCGTTTTCCGCCAGCCAGGCCCCGAAGGAAGGCACGCGATTCATCACCTCGAACAGCTGCGACGAAAACGCATGCTGCAGCAGGCCGACTTCTTCCTCGACCTCCATGGCACCCAGGGGATGCACAGCGGCAATCTGCGGGCCCATGTACAGGACCGCCCGCAACGCCTGTGCCACCTGCACCGGGCGCGGATCCGGGCCCGGGCCAAAGCTGTCCGGCCAGGGCACGGGATGCACCGACTCCCAGGCCTTGAGATGGAGGAAGCCGGGGTCGCTGGCCAGCAGCCGGTGCAGCCGGGTGGTGCCCGAGCGCGCCAGACCCACGATCACGACCGGCGCCACCACCGGCCGCTCGAGGATTTCCGGGTGCCGGTCCAGCAGGTCCTGCGCCAGCAGCCGGTGGCGCAGCAGGCGCAGCAGCGACATGCGCGCCAGATAACGCCCCAGGGGGTTGAGGTCCGCCTCGGTTTCCAGAGCATGCAACAGGCGCCGCAGGGCCTCGCGGAAGGACTCGTCACCGAAGAAATGCAAGCCGGCGGCACGGCGCGCCGCCTCGATCAGCCCGCGCTCACTGAGGTCGGCGTGCCCCAGGCCAAAGCGCGAACTGATGCGCAGCAGGCCGTTGACCAGGCGCAACGGTTTGCGGTGATAGGCGGTCGCTGGCGGCAGGCCAGTGTCAGTGCTGCTGGGCATGTGGCAGTATCCGGGAGCAATGATGTGGGCAATAATCCGTACTTATTACGGAAAAGACTAGAAGACGAGGACCCTGCATGTCAACGCGCCGAGGCCGCCCGCCCCGCCTGAGCCGAGAAGCCATCCTGCGCTGCGCCCTGGAGCAACTGGACCGCGGACGACCACTGACCATGACCGGCGTGGCCCGCGCGCTGGGAGTGGCGCCCATGACTTTGTATACCCACGTGCGCAACCGCGAGGATCTGGAAGAAAGCCTTGCGGCCCTGGTCATGGACAGCCTGGAGCTGCAACTGGACAGCAACGCGCCCTGGCATCGCCAGGCCCGGCAGTGGGCGGCACAACTGCACCAGCGGCTGATGCAGTATCCCCAGGTGGTGCAGTTGCTTGGCAGCGGTGGCCGCACCCGCCTGCCACGGGCCTGGCTGCCCGTGCACGCGGTGTTGATTCGATGCCTGCAGGCTGGCGGGCTGCACAACAGGGCTCTGGCGGACGCCGCTCGCTGGGTGGCGCAGACGGTCATCGCGGCCGTCATGCTGCATCATGCCCGCGCCCGGGAAACCGACCCGGAAGCACAGGATGTCACCGCGGCGGCTGCGCTCTTGCCAGAGCTCAGCGCCGAGGACCAGGCCAGCTTCAATGCGATCCTGCCCTATCTCGACGCGCCGCCCGCCCGGCTCTGGGAGTTCAGCCTTGATCGCATGGAGGCTGCGCTGATACAACTCGCGGAGCAAGGCTCGCCGGACTTGCGGTAGCGTGGGCAGGCCCTAAACTGCTAGGGCACCTCTGATCAATTCGGCAATGGCTCAGAGCTGCCCTGGTGGGAGAGGAGACCTGCATGCACCGCCGCCTGATTGCCCACCGTGGCTGGCGCAGTCGCTATCCGGAGAACACCCTCGCCGCCATTGCCGGCGCCGTCGACGCCGGTGCCCGCGCGATCGAAATCGACGTGCAACTCAGTGCCGACCGGGTTCCTGTACTGTTCCACGACCGCAGCCTGTGGCGCATCTGCCGCAAACGCGGCCGCGTCAGCCAGTACCCGGCCAGTGAGCTGCAGGGGTTCAGTGCCGGCGAGCCGGGACGCTTCGGGCGCCGCTTCGAATCGGAGCGCATCCCCTCACTGCAGCAGGTCGTCGCCCTGCTGCGGCAGCACCCGCAGGTCCATCTGTTCCTGGAGATCAAGGCGGAGGCGCTGGAGCATACCGATCCCGCAGAAGCCTTCAGGCAGATCGCCCGCGAGATCGCTCCCCTGGAAGGCCGCTGCACCCTGATCAGCTTCGTGCTGAAGGCCCTGCATCCGGCCCACGCCGCCGGCTGGCCACAGCTCGGCCCGGTACTGCGCCGCTGGCAGCAGCTGCAGGGGCATCACATCAGAACCCTGGCGCCCAGCGTGGTGTTCTGTGACTGGAAACAGCTGCCTGCCGGGCCCGTGCAGTGCCCCTGGCCACTGGCGCTGTACGAGGTCGCCGATCCATCGCAGGCGCGGGCGCTGCTGACGCGCGGCGCCAGCTGGATCGAGACCTTCGAGATCGGCGAGATGATCGAGGCCATGGCGTCATGAACGCGCCACCGACCGGCGCAGCCCCCTATGACATCATCGTGGTGGGCGGCGGCATCCACGGCGCCGGCGTCGCCCAGGCCGCCGCCGCGGCCGGTTATCGCTGCCTGCTGCTGGATGCCGGTGACTGGGGCGGGGCCACATCGAGCCGCTCCAGCAAACTGATCCACGGCGGCCTGCGCTATCTGGAGAGCGGGCAGATCCCGCTGGTCTACCACAGCCTGCGGGAACGCCATCGCCTGCTGCGCCTGGCCCCGGAGCTGGTCCGCCCGGTGCCGTTCTACATCCCGATCTACCGGCAGACGCGGCGACGACCCTGGCAGATTCGCGCCGGGCTCAGCCTCTACGCCCTGCTGGCCGGACTGCACCCCCTGGCACGCTTCAAGAGCCTGCCGCGCCGGCAGTGGTCGCAACTCGGCGGCCTGCGACAGCAAGGGCTGCAGGCCGTATTCCGTTACTGGGATGCCCAGACCGACGATCACGCCCTGACCCGCGCCGTGGTCGCTTCGGCCACGGCCCTTGGGGCGGATACCCGCAGCCACAGCCGGGTTCTCCGCGGAGAACGGGATTCCGGGGGCTACCGGGTGAGCTGGCAAGCCGCCGACGGGGAACACCAGGCCCACTGCCGTGTCCTGGTCAACGCCTGTGGCCCCTGGGTGAATGACCTGCTCGCCCGCCTGCAGCCACCCCTCGGGATGCGCTCCATCGCACTGGTCCAGGGCAGCCATATCCAGCTGCGGCAGCGGCTCGGAGACGTAGAGGTCCTGCTCGGGGTTGATCGACGGCGCGGTCAGCCGGGTGCGGAGCTCGGCCTCCTCGCCGTTGTGCGTGATCGTCAGGCAGTCCACCGGGCAGACGTCGATGCAGGCGTCGCACTCGATGCAG
>JBJHBY010000131.1:0-9855 GCA_050485745.1 Gammaproteobacteria bacterium
ATGATATCCGGTTCGATCCCCGCATCGCCGAGTGCCTGCAGGATGCCGATATGTGCCAGTCCGCGGGCGGAGCCGCTGCCCAGGGCGATGCCGATACGGGCGCGGTGGTGGTTGTGGGCGGATGGCTGGGACATGGCGGTCGGGTCTGGTACTGATGGCGGCGGCCAGCATACACCGCTGGCCGGAAGGGGCGCCAGCCATGTCCGCGCCGGCGCTGGCTACTGGTTGACAGCTCGCCGACGCTGGCCGTCCGCCTCGTCCACCAGTTGCTGCTTGAGGTGACGGTCGAGTTCGGTCCAGTGCATGTCCAGCAGCGCCGCCTGCAGTGCATACAGCAGCACCCGTGAGACGCGAAAGCCGCGCTCGCGAATCAGGTTATACGCGCCCACAGGGCCGATATCGGCAAGTTCCTGCCGGGTGCGGATACCCACTGCACGCAGCCAGTTGACTGTCGTATTACCAAGATTGCGGAGCTGCAACAGGTCGCCCTGTGCGCCGTCGGGATGATTGCCTGACATCGATATCACCGTTATTGTTTTTATGGTCCAGCCACATCCTGCGGCTGCTTGCCCGGGTTTGCGACACTGGAGCGCTCGCTTGCGATGATACCGCTGCAGCGGTGCTGCCAGACCCTCGGCGTTCCGGTCTGTCGGCCGGTGCGCGAATAAGCATGGCTTTTGTTATAACGCATCCTGGCCCCGTGACGCAAATAGGTCCTTGAGATGGAGTGGACTGAATGAAGCCCCTGCCACTGACAGCCCTGCTGCGCGGTACAGCGGATGCGCTGATGGATCACCGCCAGGACCCGCCGTTGCACCCCCTGGTGGTGGCACCCTGGCGGGCGCTGTGCAAAGCCGCCGCGGAAGCGGGCTTCGAGCTGGCAGCGGCCAGCGGCTATCGCAGCTTCGCCAGGCAGTGTGCCATCTGGAATGCCAAGGCCGAGGGCAGGCGACCCTTGCATGATGCGCAGGGGCACTCGCTGCAGGCCCTGGCCCTGCCGCCGCGGGAGCGGCTGCATGCACTGTTGCGTTACTCGGCCTTGCCCGGAACATCACGGCACCACTGGGGTACCGAACTCGACGTATACGATCGCAAGGCGCTGACACCGGGGCAGACGATACAGCTGGAACCCTGGGAAGTCAGTGAGGGCGGCCCCTTTGGGCCGTTGCACCGCTGGCTGGATGAGCGCATTGCAGAGGGCCGCTCCTTTGGTTTTTTTCGCCCCTACGAACATGACTGCGGCGGGGTGGCACCGGAACGCTGGCACCTGAGTTATGCACCGCTCGCCGCCCCGCTGCAGCGTCTGGCCAGCCCCTCCGGCCTGGAGGCACAGCTGCGTGCCGCCGGTGTGGCGCTGGTGGAGGAGATCGCGAAGGAGTTGCCTGCGCTGTGGCAGCGCTACGTAGAGGTGTCAGCGGCGTCCTATCCCCGGCCCTGGCAGGGTTGATCCCGGTGGGCATGACGACGCCCCGGGCCCTGGGTTAGCATGCGAGGCTATGAGCGATGTTCTCGACCGCCCAGCTTCCCCCCGCGACGCCGACTGGGTGTGGGCCCGCATGCGCCAGGAGGCCGCATGCCTGGCGCGAGAGGACTCCCTGCTGGCGAGCTTTTTTCATGCCGCGGTTCTCAATCACGCGGGCCTCGCCTCGGCGCTGTCCCACGATCTCGCCGGCCGCCTGGCCAGTCGCGAAGTGCCCGCGATGCTGTTGCGTCAGGTGTGCGATCAGGCCTACAGGGCGCAACCCCACCTGGTGGAGTTCGCGGCGCGGGATGTCTGTGCACACGTGGATCGCGATCCGGCCTGTGATCACTACGTGACGCCCTTGCTGTACTTCAAGGGGTTTCACGCGATCCAGGCATTCCGGGTTGCGAACTGGCTCTGGCACGAGGGGCGTCGTGGCCTGGCCTGCTTCTGGCAGGGCCGGGTGGCGACGGAGCTGGATGTCGATATTCACCCGGCAGCCTCTCTCGGATCCGGCATCATGCTGGACCACGCCACCGGTCTGGTCATCGGCGAAACCGCGATCGTCGGTGATGATGTATCCCTGTTGCACGGCGTCACCCTGGGTGGCTGCGGCCTGGGGGAGGGACCGCGCCACCCCCGGATCGGCAATGGTGTGATGATCAGTACCGGGGCGCGCCTGCTGGGCGCCATTGTCGTGGGCGAGGGCGCACGTATCGCCGCTGGCAGCGTGGTCATGCAGGATGTACCTGCCAGTGTCACAGTGGCGGGTGTGCCGGCCCGGGAAGTGAGCCGGCGGGCCGGTCAGCGGGCCGCACTTGATATGGATCAAAGTGTCGGCAATGACCCGGCCCGGAACCACGTTTAGCTGTTGCGGTGTTTTTTTTCTCCACGCTACATTGCCTGCGTCGACCTGAGCCGCGGCGTTGGCGGCTGCCTGTGCCGTCGGCGTGCAAGGAGTGGGGTAGTGAGCGTCAAGTTGCTGGATAACAAGGCATTCTATGGCTACCGTGTGCGGCGCACCGTGGCTGGCCGCCTGTATCAGGAGTATTTCTCCCTGAAGCGCGACGGGCAGCGCCTCGATGGCCGCGAGCGTGAAGCCGTGGCCGAGCGTGCGCGTGAACGGGATCTGGAGCTGGAGCGGATGCAGGCCCGCGAGCGCGAGCGCCAGCGCGAGCAGCGCTGTTTCCATCAGGACGGTTCGGTGCGGGGCATCAGTTTTTTGCTGAAGACCGAGAAGAGTGGCAGCATGACGCCAATCTTCCAGGTTGGTATCGCCTCGGAGCTGGAGCAGCGCACGGTTTGCACCAGCTTTTCACTGAATGCCCATGGCAGCGAGGGTGCCTGGCGGCGAGCGGTGGAGGCCTACGCCAGACACAAGCAGATCAAACGCAACTCTCGCCTCTACCGGCGTCTGGTCGAGGCCATGCCGGACCTCTCGGCGGAAGTGGTGCCAGCGCGGCGCCGGGCCTGAAGGGCACGGGCGCCGCGACTGATCGCGGTGCTCAGCCCTTCCGGTAGGCTTCCACCGAACGCATGACGGCCTGGCGCGCCGCTTCGGCACCTTCCCAGCCGTCGACCTTCACCCATTTGCCGGGCTCCAGATCCTTGTAGTTCTCGAAGAAGTGCTCGATCTGCTTGATCAGCAGTTCGGGCAGGTCCGAGGGCTCCTTGACGTGCTTGTACAGCACGGTCAGCTTGTCGTGCGGAACCGCCAGCAATTTCGCGTCCTGGCCGGCCTCGTCGGACATGTTCAGGATGCCGACCGGGCGCGCACGGATGACCGAGCCGGGAGCTACCGGGTAGGGCGTGACCACGAGAACATCCAGCGGGTCGCCGTCTTCCGACAGGGTCTGGGGAATGTAGCCATAGTTGGCCGGGTAGAACATCGGCGTGGCCATGAAGCGGTCCACGAACAGCGCGTCGTAGTCCTTTTCGATCTCGTACTTGATCGGGCTGCTGTTGGCGGGGATTTCGATGGCGACGTAGATATCGTCCGGAACGCCTTTGCCGGCGGGGATATTGTTGAAGCTCATGTCAGGGTTTCCCGTGGTGGTCGTGCATTGTACGTGGTGGTTGATGGTCCGCGGTCAGTGACCCGCGTAACATAAAAGACGGAATTATAGCCCGCGTGTCCCGGTAGCGGCCACACCACCGGGGCGAGTCCATGTCGGTGGCCCCGGCCAGCCTGTCTGGCGGGTGCCCGTTCGCCGTTTACGGGGCTGGCGCCGGGAATCTGTGCTAGCCTCTGATGTCGACCCCCCGATTTACCGAGGCTGCAGGAGGAGGCAGCGTGCCCGATTCCAATCAGCGGAAGGCTGTGCGTACCCGCTTGCGCGCGGATATTACCCTCTGGCACCCGGAGGCCGGTGAGGTGCAGCTGCACACCCGGGATATCTCGGATGGCGGTGCCTATTGTGTCGTCAGTGGCCGCCTCAGCCTGGCTCCGGGTGATATCGTCGATGTGCAGGTGCAGGGACTGCCGGGAGAGAGTGCGCCGGTGGTGGCCATGCGCGTAATCAGGGTTGAGGACGATGGTGTGGCGCTGGCGTTCATCGACGCCCCTGAATGAATCAGAGGTGCCTTAAGGCGCCGCGTGCTCCACGGGCTGGCCGTCAGGGTGCTAACATCGATGGTTTGTCACGGCGATCACCGGTCCCTGGGCGTATTCCGATGAAGCACATCCACATCCTCGGCATCTGCGGCACCTTCATGGGTGGGCTGGCCCTGCTGGCCAGGGAGCTGGGCTATCGGGTGACGGGTTCCGACACCAATGTCTACCCGCCGATGAGTACACAGCTGGAAGCTGCCGGCATTCTTCTGATGGAAGGCTATGACCCCGTGCACCTGAGCCCGGCGCCGGATCTCGTGGTCATCGGCAACGCCCTGTCGCGTGGCAACCCGGCGGTGGAGCATGTGCTCGACGCCGGCCTGGCGTATACATCGGGGCCGGAGTGGCTGCGTGATCATGTTCTCGCCGGGCGTTGGGTGCTGGCAGTCGCCGGGACCCACGGCAAGACCACGGGCAGTAGCATGCTGGCCTGGATTCTCGAGCACTGCGGTTATCAGCCAGGGTTTCTCATCGGTGGTGTGCCGGGCAATTTCAATGTGTCCGCGCGCCCCGGTGGCAGCGATTTCTTCGTGATCGAAGCGGACGAGTACGACAGTGCCTTTTTCGACAAGCGTTCGAAGTTCGTGCACTATCGCCCCCGCACCCTGGTGCTCAACAACCTCGAATACGACCACGCGGATATCTTTCCGGACCTCGCCGCCATCCAGAGACAGTTCCACCACCTGCTGCGTACCGTGCCTGGCCAGGGGCGTGTCGTCCTGCCCGCTGATGATGCCGCCCTGCGGACGGTGCTCGATATGGGCTGCTGGTCTTCGGTTGAGCGCTTCGGCGATACCCCGGACAGCGACTGGCAGGTCCAGCCGTTGAGTGCGGATGGCGGCGAATTTCGTGTGCGCCGTGGTGATTCGGCGTGGCAGACGGTCAGTTGGTCACTGTGCGGGCGGCACAACATGGCCAACGCCGTTGCGGCGCTGGCGGCGGCGCACCATGTCGGTGTACCCCTGGCGCAGGGTTGCGAGGCATTGGCCGGGTTCAGGGGAGTCAAACGCCGTCTGGAGCTGCTGGGCGCTCCCCGTAACGTTCATGTCTACGATGATTTTGCCCACCATCCCACCGCCATCACCACCACCCTGGAGGGCCTGCGGGCTCGTGTTGGCGCGGCGCCACTGATCGCCGTTATCGAGCCGCGTTCCAACACCATGCGCATGGGTGTGCACCTGCAGGCCCTGGCCCCCGCCACAGCAGCGGCGGACCGCGTGCTCTGGTATCGTCCCGCGGGGCTTGACTGGCCTCTGGAGCAGGTTGTGAAGGCCGGTGCCGGCCGCGCCGCCCTGTACGAATCGACCGATGCCATCGTCGATGTGTTGGTGGAGCAGTTGCGCGGGGGCGAGCATGTGGTTTTGATGAGCAACGGCGGCTTTGCGGGAATTCACCAGCGCCTGCTGGCGCGACTCGGCGATGCCGCGGCTGCGGAGGAGGCATCGTGAGTGCCGATTCGAATCATTCGGTGACCGGCGCGGTGACGCTGGCGATCACCGGGGCCTCAGGAGCGCAGTATGGTCTGCGCCTGCTCGAGTGCCTGCTGCAGGCGGAGTGCAATGTCTCGCTGCTGATCTCGAAGGCGGCCCAGCTGGTGATCGCTCTCGAAAGCGACTGGCCGTTGCCGGGAACGCCGGCGGCTCAGGCGCGGGCACTGCGTGAGCGCTTTCACGTCGGTGCGGAACGCCTGCAGGTGTTCGGGCGCGACCAGTGGACGGCGCCCGTGGCCTCCGGCTCCAGCGCTCCGCGTCGCATGGTGGTTTGTCCCTGCAGCACGGGCACCCTCTCCGCCATCGCCAGCGGCGCCTGCAATAATCTGATCGAGCGCGCTGCCGATGTTGCCCTGAAGGAGCGCCGGCAGCTGATACTGGTGCCCCGCGAAGCACCCTATTCCGAAGTGCACCTGGAGAACATGCTGCGCCTGACTCGCATGGGTGCGGTGGTGATTCCCGCCAGCCCGGGTTTCTACCATCGGCCATCCAGCGTTGAGGACATGGTCGATTTTGTGGTGGCGCGGATCATGGACCACCTCGGTCTGGAGCAGCGGCTGGTGCCGCGCTGGGGAGAACCCCCGGAACACGACTGACCTCGCCATTCGGTAGGCACCCGCCGCGCTGGCAGCGCGGCCAGCTGGTGTCGCCATTCCATCTGGAGATTCTCGCGGATCATGACGCAACAGTTGTTCGGACTTTATGCACGGGTGTTCCTGCAGCGCCCTGGCCTGACCCTGCTGGTGGTTTCGCTGATCGTGGGGTTTCTGGCCCTGCAGGCACGGCACTTCGAGCTCGATGCCTCCGCGGACGCCCTGGTACTGGAGGGTGATCCCGCGCTTGAATACTTCCGCGAAATCAATGATCGCTACCAGGCGGAAGACTTTCTGCTGATCACCTATCGCCCCCACGATGACCTGCTGGCGGACTCTACCCTGGCCGCCATCGACCGCTTGCGCGCCGAGCTCGCTGCCCTGCCGGGCGTATCATCGGTCGTGACACTGCTGGATGTGCCCCTGCTGGACAGCCCGCGGGTCAGTCTCAACCAGCTCGCCGACGGAGAGGTACGCAGCCTGCGCGACGAGGCTGTGGATCGCGAACTGGTGCGCCGCGAACTGACCAGTAGCCCCATCTACCTGCACCTGCTGTCCAGCGCGGATGCGAAGACCACAGCCATCCAGGTCAATCTGGAGCGCGATGAGCGCTACTTCCGTCTGCTCGAACGTCGCGAAAAATTGCGCGAACGCCGTGAACGGGGCGATCTGGACAGCGCCGGAGTGAAGGAGCTGGCGGCGGCCGAGGCGACGTTCAGGGACTACGCCACCGCCTTCAACGAGCGTCAATCGGAACTGGTTGAACAGGTTCGCGCGGTGGTGGACGGCCATCGTGATCACGCCGAGATGTTCGTCGGAGGCGTGCCGATGATCGCGGCGGACATGATTGCCTTTGTGGAGCGCGACCTGCGGACCTTCGGCGCGGGCATCGTCTTGTTCATTGTGCTGCTGATGAGCGTGATCTTCCGGCGCCTGGCCTGGGTTGTGCTGCCACTGCTCAGTTGTGCGTTCAGCGCTCTGTTCATGCTTGGCCTGCTGTCGCTGCTGGACTGGCGCATGACGGTGATTTCCTCCAACTTCGTCGCTCTGCTGCTGATCATCACCCTGGCGATCAATGTGCATCTGGTGGTTCGCTACCGCGAGCTGCTCAATGCCAACCCCGATGCCCCGCAGCGTGAACTGGTGCTGCGCGCCACCGGGTTGATGGCACGGCCCTGTGTCTACACCGCCCTGACTACCATCGTCGCCTTTGCCTCGCTGGTGATCAGCGGTATTCGTCCGGTCATCGATTTTGGCTGGATGATGACCATCGGCGTCGCCGCTGCATTGGTGATCACCTTTCTTGTGCTGCCCACCGGGCTGCTGCTGTTGCCAAAACCGCGCCCGGGGCGCTCTGGCGGCGAGATGCGTGGCCTGACCCCTCAGCTGGCACGGATCACCGAACATCATGGGCGCAAGGTTCTGGTGCTGAGTGCGCTGGTGCTGCTGGCCAGCATCTGGGGTATGTCACGCCTGGAGGTGGAAAACCGCTTTATCGACTACTTCCACCAGGGTACCGAGATCTACCAGGGTATGGTGGTCATCGATCGCGAGCTCGGGGGCACCATCCCGCTGGAGGTGATCATCAACGCGCGGGATGCGGATCGTGAACAGGAAATCTTCGAGGACGATCCCTTTGCGGATGACTTTGCGGATGATTTCGCCGTGAATGGCGGCCAGGAGCCCAGCGTCTGGTTCACGCGCGCCGGTCTGTCGCGCCTGGAGCAGGTGCATGACTACCTGGATGCGCAGCCCGAGACCGGCAAGGTGCTGTCCCTTGCCACGCTCTACAAGGTGTTGCGCGAGATCCTCGATGGCAGCGTCGACGACATCACGCTGGCGCTGATCCGCAATCAGTTGCCGGAAGATATCGCCGATATCATGGTCCGGCCTTATCTGGATGAGGCTATTGATCAGGCGCGCTTCACTATTCGCGTGATGGAGACCAGTGAGGACTTGCGGCGCGCCGATCTGCTGCAGCGTATTCGCCATGACCTGGTACATGAACTGGGTTTCGAGCCGGAGCAGTTCGAGCTGACCGGAATGCTGGTGCTGTACAACAACATGTTGCAGAGCCTGTTCCGCTCGCAGATTCTGACACTGACGGCAGTATTCGTCGCCATCATGCTGATGTTCATGGTGCTGTTCCGTTCCCTGTCCCTGTCGTTGCTGGCGATCGTCCCCAATCTGCTGGCGGCGGGTGCGGTGCTCGGCGCCATGGGAATTGCGGGGCTGCCACTGGATATCATGACCATTACCATCGCCGCGATCACCGTCGGCATTGGTGTGGATGATACGATTCACTATGTACATCGATTTCGCGAGGAGTTTGCCCGCGATCGCGACTACGTGGCCGCGATGCATCGTGCCCACGGATCGATCGGCAAGGCGATGTACTACACCTCGGTCACCATTATCGTGGGCTTTTCCATCCTGGCGCTCTCCAACTTCATGCCCAGTATCTACTTCGGGTTGCTGACCGCAACGGCGATGCTGGTGGCTCTCCTCGGTGCCCTGTTACTCCTGCCCCGGCTGCTGATAACCTTCAGACCACTGGGCCCGCAACGCAGGTCGTGACGGAAGGAGGTGTGCCATGACAGCCCTGCCCTTGTTCCCTCTGGGCGCGGTGCTGCTCCCCGCCGGGCGCATGGGCCTGCAGGTATTCGAGCCGCGCTATCTTGATCTGGTCAGCCGCAGCCTGCGGGAGGACAGCGAGTTTGGCGTTGTCTGGATTCGCGATGGTCACGAGGTCGCGCGGGCAGAGGATCCGATGCCGCGCCTGGCGCCCCTGGGCACGGGGGCGCGCATCGTCGACTGGAATGGCCTGGACAGTGGTCGCCTTGGTATCACTGTCGAGGGGACGCGAAGATTCCGCCTGCTCGGTACCCGGCAGCAACGCGACTTCCTGGTCATCGGCGACGTGGAGTGGCTACCGGAAGATGAAGCGTTGCCGCTGCCCGAGGAAGCCCGCGAACTGCCCGGCCTGCTCCGGCAGCTGATGGCGCACCCGATGATCGAACGTCTTGGGCTGGTTCCGGCGGGTGATGATGTTGGTGCCGTGTGCCACCAGCTGGTGCAGCTTCTGCCCATTGCGGAGAGCGAGAAATACGCTCTACTGGCGGAGTCCCTGCCGTTGCGACGCCTCGAGCGCCTGATGCAAGTGCTCGAACAGTTCCTGCAATAAAAGCAGTTCCATGGCTTGCCGCGGCTGGCAGGAGCTTCCCGGGGCACTCTCTGGTGAGCCAGTTCACGATTTGCCGCTTTGGCATGGCCTGTCTCCCGGCGCGTGACTATGCTTGTGCGCATGTGGCGCATTCTTTGCCTGCTGTATGGACGTATGATGCGGGCTGCGATGCGCCGAAAGGCGTGTTCGACGGGCCCCGGTGCGGGGCGGACTGGGAGTCGGGGATGGATCTGCCAATTGTCATTGATGTCGAGGCCTCGGGCCTGGGGCGGGGCAGCTACCCGATTGAGGTCGGCGTGGCCCTGGCGAATGCCCGCAGTGAGTGCCTGCTGGTAAGACCCGAGCCAGGCTGGCGTCACTGGGATCGCTGCGCCGAGCGCCTGCATGGCATCAGCCGCGAGACCCTGTTCCAGCATGGCCGCCCGGCGGCGGAGGTAGCCCGGGCGCTGAATTGCATGCTGGCGGGTGCGGTGGTCTATAGCGATGCCTGGGGCAATGATCACAGCTGGCTGTCG
>JBJHBY010000132.1:0-9852 GCA_050485745.1 Gammaproteobacteria bacterium
ATCTGGGTGTGGACAACATTATCACGGACCGACCCGATGTATTGGCCCAACTACTGTCGGAGAGGGCAGAGTTGTCTGAAGCGGAACTCCTGCTGCTGCGGTTGATGCATCGACTGCGTTGACCGCCCCTTTATTGCGATTTATGCAACAGGCCATTCCAAACAATTCATTTTGTAGAATGCGGTCGCCACGCTAGAATGCACCCGTCCAATTCAATGACCGTCGGAGCTGACTATGTCAACCAACTATTTCAATACCTTGAACCTACGCCAACAGCTCGACCAACTGGGCCGCTGTCGGTTCATGGACCGTGACGAATTTGCCAATGAATGTGATTTCCTGAAAGGCAAAAAGATCGTGATCGTCGGCTGTGGCGCCCAGGGCCTGAACCAGGGCCTGAACATGCGCGACTCCGGCCTCGACATCAGCTACGCCCTGCGCGCCGAAGCCATCGCGCAAAAGCGCCAGAGCTGGAAGAACGCCACCGACAACGGCTTCACCGTCGGTACCTATGAAGAGCTCATCCCCAAGGCTGACCTGGTGCTGAACCTGACCCCGGACAAGCAGCACTCCAGCGTGGTCGAGGCGATCATGCCGCTGATGAAAAAGGGCTCGGCCCTCGCCTACTCCCACGGCTTCAATATCGTCGAGGTCGGACAGCGCATCCGCGAGGACATCACCGTCGTCATGGTCGCACCGAAGTGCCCCGGTTCGGAAGTCCGCGCCGAGTACCTGCGCGGCTTCGGCGTGCCCACCCTGATCGCCGTGCACCGCGAGAACGACCCCAACGGCGACGGCCTGGAGATTGCCAAGGCCTACTGCGCCGCCACCGGAGGCCACCGCGCCGGTGTGCTGGAGTCGTCCTTTATCGCTGAAGTGAAGTCCGACCTGATGGGTGAACAGACCATCCTCTGCGGCATGCTGCAGACGGGCTCGATCCTCTGCTTCAACAAGATGGTCGAGGAAGGCATCGACGCCGGCTACGCCTCGAAGCTGGTGCAGTACGGCTGGGAAGTGATCACCGAGGCGATGAAGCACGGTGGCATCACCAACATGATGGACCGCCTGTCCAACCCGGCCAAGCTGCGCGCCTTCGAACTCTCCGAGGAGCTGAAGCAGATCATGCGCCCGCTCTACGAGAAACACATGGACGACATCATGAGCGGCGAGTTCTCCCGGACCATGATGCAGGACTGGGACAACAACGACGCCAACCTGCTGAAGTGGCGTGCGGAGACCGGTGAGACCGCGTTCGAGAAAGCCAGCAACACCAGCGCCGAAATCAGCGAGCAGGCCTTCTTCGACCACGGCGTCCTGATGGTCGCCATGGTCAAGGCCGGTGTCGAGCTGGCCTTCGAGGTGATGACCTCCGCCGGCATCCTGCCGGAATCGGCCTACTACGAATCCCTGCACGAGACTCCGCTGATCGCCAACACCATCGCGCGCAAGAAGCTGTACGAAATGAACGTGGTGATCTCGGACACCGCCGAATACGGCTGCTACCTGTTCGACCAGGCCTGCCGCCCCCTTCTCGGGGACTTCATGAGCAAGGTGCGCGGTGATGTCATTGGCCGCGGCATCGATGCAGCCGACAACGGCGCCGACAACCGCCGCCTGATCGAGGTCAACGACGCCATCCGCCGCCATCCGGTGGAGCAGATCGGCCGCACCCTGCGCGGCTACATGACGGCGATGCAGAAGATCGTCGGCTGAGCCCCTCCTCTCCACCCGGCGTGACCACGCCGGGTGGAGGCTTCCCGGTCACGCCATTCAAACATTGAGCAGCAGGAACTCCCGTTCCCACGAGCTGATCACCCGGAAAAACGTCTCGTACTCCTTCTCTTTCACCGCAATATAGGCGCGCACAAAGCGCTCGCCGAGAATTTCACGCAGGGCCCCGCATTCCGCCAGCAGTAGCAGGGACTGCTCCAGGCTGCGCGGCAGCTGATAGGGCATATCATAGGCACTGCCGGCGATCGGCTCGGTGGGCTGCAGGCGTTCGCAGATCCCCAGATAACCGCAGGCCAGTGACGCGGCAATCGCCAGGTAGGGGTTGACGTCGGCGCCGGCAAAGCGGTTCTCGACCCGGGTCGATGCGGCATCGGAGATCGGCACACGCAGCCCGCAGGTGCGGTTGTCATAGCCCCACTGCACGTTGATCGGCGCCGCTTCGTGCTTGGCAATGCGCCGGTAGGAATTGACGTTGGGTGCGAACAGCGCCATCGCCGCGGGCACATACTTCTGCAGGCCACCGATGTAGTGCATGAACAACTCGCTTTGCGCGCCCTCGGCCGTGGCAAAGATATTGTTGCCCTGGGCATCTTCCAGGCTCTGGTGGATATGCAGGGCACTGCCGGGCTCATTCTCCATCGGCTTGGCCAGAAAGGTGGCGTAAATACCATGCCGCAGCGCCGCTTCACGCATGGTGCGCTTGAACAGAAAGACCTGGTCGGCGAGATTCAGCGCATTGCCATGCAGGAAGTTGATCTCCATCTGCGCTGCACCGGCCTCGTGGATCAGCGTGTCCACATCCAGTTCCATGGCTTCACAGAAGTCGTACATGTCCTCGAACACCGGGTCGAATTCGTTGACCGCGTCGATGCTGTAGGACTGCCGCGCCGTCTCGGGCCGGCCGGAGCGCCCCACCGGGGGCGCCAGGGGAAAGTCCGGGTCGGTATTGCGGTTGACCAGGAAGAACTCCACCTCCGGGGCCACTACCGGACTCCAGCCCTTGGCCTCATACAGCTCCAGCACTCGCTTCAGCACATTGCGCGGCGACATTTCCAGGGGTCGCCCCTGGTGATCGAAGCAATCGTGGATGATCTGGGCGGTTGGGTCCTGGACCCAGGGAACAAGACGGATGGTCTCCGGGTCCGGCCGCAACACCATGTCCATCTCGCCCGGGTGCACCATCGACATGTCATCGGGCCAGTCGCCAGTGACGGTCTGCAGGAAAATCGACTCGGGCAGGCGCATCCCGCCCTCCTCGAGAAACTTCGCCGCAGGGATGATCTTGCCCCGCGCATTCCCGGTCAGGTCGGGGATCAGACACTCGACCTCGGTCACCCGCCGCTGCTTCAGCCAGTGACGAATCTGGATGGAATCACTCACGGTGCCACCTCGCTGTACGAACGCAGGCGCCTCTGTGCCCGTTGCCTGCAGGCCTGGCCGAACGCCCGCAGGATCGCCGCGTAGAAGGGGTTGTCCTGGCAGCGCCACTCGGGGTGCCACTGCACTGCCAGGGCGAATGCCGACGCCCCGGCAACCGATGCCGCTTCGACCAGCCCATCCGGCGCGCGGGCCTCCACCAGCAAACCCGGCGCCAGCTGGCGAATGCCCTGGCCATGCACGGAATTGACCCGCTCCTCTTCACTGCCGGTGACCCGGGCCAGCAACCCACCGGGCTCGATCAGAATCCTGTGGGCGGGGCCGTACTGGCCATCGAGATCGAGGTTGAGGTCCTCGCGGTGGTCGTCCAGCCCCGGTGTCTCATGCACCCGCTGGTGCAAACTGCCGCCAAGGGCGACGTTGAGCTCCTGCAGGCCGCGGCAGATGCCAAGCACCGGCACACCACGTTCGATGGCCAGGGGAATCAGCCGCAGGTTGAAGGCATCGCGTTCCGGGTCGCGCAGGTCGTCACCGGGCACGGCAGCCTCACCGTAATGATGGGGCTCGATATTCGAGTAGGCACCGGTGATCAGCAGGCCATCCAGGCGCTGCAGCAGGCAGTCCGGATCGAGCCGCCCCGGCAGAGCGGGAATGACCAGCGGTATCGCCGCAGCGGCATCGCACACGGCCTGCAGGTATTTCTCCCCGGCAACGTGTTGCCAGTGCGCAGCCTGCCTCTGGCGATCCGCGGTGACGCCAACCAGGGGAAGCGGAAGACACTCTTGCATGATGGATTCGCAGGGAAGGTTTGTTGTCTGACATTACTCCCGCCGTTGTCGCTTTTCAATGGGCCCGCGCGCCAATCGGAGGAGGCCCTTGCCCCGCGCGGCAAACGGCGGTAGTTTCATGGCAGCGGTGCCCACTTCGCAGCTGTTCCGGGCCCATCGACGACTACCCGGGAATCCAGAAATCCAGGATTCCAGAAAAGAGGAGTCACGGTATGCGCTTCATTCTGTTTGCCACCCTGTTCCCCCTGCTGCTGGCATTGTCCGGCTGCGCCAGCCCCCCCCGGGAAGAAGTCACCGTGGAGGATCGACTGGCGCAGCGCGGCTACCAGCGCGGCGAGACGGTGCGCTCCATCCAGAACTACCGGCTGGATGGCTGGCACTTCCTGGACAGCCGCAATCTCATGATCGAGACCGGCCCACGGCAACGCTACCTGGTGCAACTGCGCGCGTCCTGCCCGGAGTTATCCACTGCCAGTTCGATCGGTTTCACCAGTACCGCCGGGCAACTCAGCCACTTCGACAAGATCGTGCTCGAGGATGGGAGCGGCATGCGCCGCGACTGCATCATTGATCAGCTGTACCGGCTTAAACCCCTGCCGGATGATGAGGAAGACGACAATACTGGCAACTGAGCTCACCCGAGCCGGGTGATGCACTGAAGCCGCAGCGGTCACGGATCGACGGTTCCAGGAAACGCGACCAGCAAGCGGCTTGCAGGGAGGAGTCGCGATGTTGACACGTCATCACGAAAACCTCGTCCGCGTCGTCTGCGAGCAGGCGGACATCCGCATCAACGGGGATCGCCCCTACGATATCCGTATCTACAATGACAGCTTCTACCGCCGCGCCATCAGCCAGGGCAGCCTGGGCCTCGGTGAAACCTACATGGAGCGCTGGTGGGATGCCGCCGCCGTCGACCAACTGGTGGAGCGCCTACTGCGCGTCGATGTCGAGCGCCATATCCGCGGCCCCCTGCGCAGTGCCGGCTACTGGCTGGCGACCCGCCTTTACAACCTGCAGAGCCGGCGCAGGGCACGCACCTCGATCGCCACGCACTACGACCTGGGCAACGATCTGTTCGAGGCGATGCTCGACCCGCTGATGAACTATTCCTGCGCCTACTGGGCAAATGCCGACGACCTGGCCGCCGCGCAGGCAGCAAAACTCGAGCTGATCTGCCGCAAGCTGGCGCTGGAGCCGGGCATGCGCGTGCTGGACATCGGCTGTGGCTGGGGCGGCTTCGCCCGCTACGCCGCCACCCGTCACTGCGTCACCGTCACGGGCGTGACCCTGTCGAAGCAGCAGGCGGACTACGCCAGAGAGGCCTGCCGGGAGCTGCCCGTCGATATCCAGCTCAGGGATTATCGCGACGTCAACGAGCGCTTCGACCGGCTGGTCTCAATCGGCATGTTCGAACACGTCGGGCAACGCAACTACGCCACCTACATGCATACTGCACTGCGCTGTCTGGAGCCGGATGGCCTGTTCCTGCTGCACACCATCGGGCAGACACCGACCACCCGCAGCAACGATCCCTGGCTCGACAAGTACATCTTTCCCAACGGTGAAATCCCCTCGGTCCGGCAGATCAGTGAGGCCATGGAGCCCTGCTTCACCCTGGAGGACTGGCACAATTTCGGCCCCGACTACGACCGCACCCTGATGGCATGGAAGGGCAACTTCGAGGCCGCCTGGCCGCAGCTGAAGGAGCGCTACGACGAGCGCTTCCGGCGCATGTGGTCGTTCTATCTGATGTTCTGTGCCGGCCTGTTCCGGGCGCGGCGCCTGCAGCTCTGGCAACTGGTGCTGTCACCACGCCGCAGCGGGCGCCACTATCGCTCGGTGCGCTGAGCGGGCATCAGGCCGCACCGGTGACCTGCGTCAGCGCGGAATCGAACACATCCGTGAGCAGGCAGTCGCGACGCAAACGCTCATAGTGGCGCAGGCCGTCACAGGCCGCCGCGTCGAACAGGCCAAGACGTACACCTTCCTGTAATTGCTCTTCGAACGTCGTGGAAACGATGGTACCCCGGGATACCGCCTTGCGCAGCTTGCGCCAGGGCCCTTCCACTGCGAGCAGGGCCTCCCAGGTCGCCTCGAGACGGCCGAAGGCATCGCCCTCGTCCGTGGTGATATGGCAGTACCGACTCAGGGTATCGCGCACCTTTCCGGGCTCCAGGAAGGCCTCCCCCAACGCAGCCACCTCCGCGTCCGGCAGCGGCGGCAGGAGCCGTCCGAGGGGAAACACCAGGGCGCGCAGCAGCGGGCCAAGCCCCGGCACCGGAACATTCCTGTAGAAGCCCAGCAGTGCCTCCTGAGCCAGGTAAAGCGCCCGGTGCAGGGCGTAGTTCGCATGCAGGTCGTTGCCGCGCTGCGGCGGCTGGGCTGCGTGGAACTTGAGGACCGCCGAGGCGATAAACAGCTGGCTGAGCACATCACCCAGCCGCGCGGAGAGCATCTCCCGGGTCTTGATCTGGCCACCGAGCGTCAGCAAGCTGAGATCCGCCGTGACCGCCAGTGCCGTGCTGAAACGATTCAGCAGCCGGTACCAGTGCAGTTGCCGGGCCGGCACACCCGGCGGCATCGCCGCCAGCCGCCCCGCGGACAGGGTCAGCAGTTTAAGACGCAGAACGCGACTCAGAGTGAAGCCGATGTGGCGGAACAGCAGGCGGTCAAACGCGGCGCGGGCATCGGGCTCGTCGGCCCTGCCCAGCAACTGCAACTCCTCGAACAGATACGGATGACAGCGCATCGCGCCCTGCCCGAAGATCATCAGCGAGCGGGTGAGGATATTCGCCCCCTCGACGGTGATGGCAATCGGGATGGCCTGGTACGGCAGCGCCAGCGGATTGCGAGGCCCCAGTTGAATGGCCCGCCCCCCCATCACATCCATGCCGTGGTTCAACACCACCCGCATCATTTCCGTGGCGTGGTACTTGGCGATGGCGGACACCACCGAGGGCGTGCCATCCGCCAGGCCCAGGGTGACCCAATGCCGCATCGCCTCCAGACTGTAGGTCAACCCGGCGATCTCCGCGGTCGCTTCCTGTACTCCCTCGAAACGCCCGACCGGCGTGTTGAACTGCTCGCGGATGCGGGCATAGGCACTGACGCTGCGATAGCTGAGAATGCCCGAAGCCGTGGCCAACGCGGGCAGTGAAATGCCGCGCCCGGCACCCAGGCATTCCATCAACATACGCCAGCCGCGCCCGGCGTTGTCCGGGCCACCGATGATCCAGTCGACCGGAATGAACACGTCCTCGCCACTGACCGGGCCATTCATGAACGGCGCTCCGGGGTTGTGGCGCTCGCCACAGCGCACACCGGGATGGCTGGCGGGAATCAGCGCACAGGTGATGCCGTAGTCCTCGCGCCCGGCATCCCCGAGCAGGCGCTCCGGATCGTGCAGTCGAAACGCCAGGCCGATCACCGTGGCCACCGGCGCCAGGGTAATCCAGCGCTTGGCGAAAGTGAGGCGAATACCGAGTACCCGCTCGCCGTCGTATTCACCCTCGCAGACAATGCCGGTATCGGGAATGGCGCCGGCATCGGAACCGGCCTCGGCGCCGGTCAACGCGAAACAGGGAATCTCCCGGCCGTCCGCAAGCCGCGGCAGCCACTGCTGCTTCTGCGCCTCGGTCCCATAATGCAGCAGCAGCTCCCCCGGCCCCAGGGAGTTCGGCACCATCGCCGTGACCGCGCCGGTGAGCGAGCGCGTCGCCAGCCTGGTCATGACGCAACTCTGGGCGAAGGGGCTGAAGCCCCGCCCGCCGTACTCCTCGGGAATGATCAGGCCAAAGAAGCCCTTTTCCTTGAGAAAGCGCCAGGCTGCCTCGGGCAGATCCTTCAGCTCATGCACCACCTGCCATTCATCCAGCAGGGCACAGAGCTGCTCCACTTCGTTGTCGAGAAACGCCTGCTCCGCCGTGGTCAGGCGCGGCAGCTCCGTGCGCTGGAACCAGTGCCAGTCCGGCTTGCCCGAGAACAGTTCACGATCCCACCAGGTGGTGCCAACGTCGAGCGCCTCGCGCTCGGTGTCGCTCATGCGCGGCATCATCCGCGCCAGTTGCGCCATCACCCGACCACTGATCAGCCGGGCGCGCAAGGGGCGCAGGTTGAGCAGCAGCAACAGCAGGCCCAGCGGCACCAGCAGCAATGGATGATGCAGTGCCGGAGCCAGCAGGCCCAGCACCAGCCAGGCGCCCAGCCACAGCACACTCGCGGGCAGCAGGGGCAGTTCACGATAGAGCAGGAAGCCGGCAAGCAGCGCCAGCAGCAACAGGGCGATCAGGGTCATGGCCGGGCTCCAGTGAAAATCAGAGCTGAATCCAGGTCGATTTCAGCTCCGTGTACTTGTCGAGGGAGTGCAGGGACTTGTCCCGGCCGATGCCCGACTGCTTGAAGCCGCCAAAGGGCATGCTCATGTCACCGCCATCCCAGGTATTCACCCAGACACTGCCCGCGCGCAGGGCGCGCGCCACGCGATGTGCGCGGCTGATGTCCCGGGTCCACACCGCCGCCGCCAGACCGTAGGGGCTGTCATTGGCCAGTTGCACCGCCTGCTCGGCGGTCTCGAATTCGATGGTGGAAAGGACCGGCCCGAAGATCTCCTCCCGGGCAATGGTCATATCGTTGCGCACATTGTCGAAAATGGTCGGCTCCAGGTAAAAACCGCCCTCCGCCACCGCAGCCCTGGCGCCCCCCAGGCGCAGGCGCGCACCCTCGCGATGACCACTGTCGATGTAGCCGAGCACCCGGTCCAGCTGGGACTGGTCGACGATCGCCCCCATGACCGTGTCCGGGTCCAGCGGGTGGCCCGGAAAACGCCGACGGCCGGCGGCCATGACCGCCTCGAGAAAGCCCTCGCGAATGGTGTGCTCCACCAGCAGACGCGAACCCGCAGTACAGACCTCCCCCTGGTTGAAGAAGATCGCCCGGGCCGAAGCCTCGGCGGCGGCTTGCAGATCCGGGCAGTCGGCAAAGACGATGTTCGGGGTCTTGCCACCGCACTCGGTGTAGACCCGCTTCATGTTCGACTGCCCGGCATAGACCAGCAGTTGCTTGCCCACTGCGGTGGAGCCGGTGAACACCAGGCCATCGACATCCATGTGCAGGGCCAGGGCCTTGCCGATCTCCCCCCCCATGCCCGGCACCACGTTCAGCACGCCCTCGGGCAGGCCCGCCTCCAGAGCCAGCTCCGCCAGACGCAGGGCCGTGAGAGGTGATTTCTCCGAAGGCTTGAGCACCACGCTGTTGCCCGCCGCCAGGGCCGGCGCCAGTTTCCAGGTGGCCATCAACAGGGGGAAATTCCAGGGCACGATGGCGGCAACCACGCCGAGGGGCTGCCGGGTGACCAGGCCCAGCACATCGCTGGCCGTCGGCGCGACCTCGCCGTAGACCTTGTCGATGGCCTCGGCGTACCAGCGCAGGCAGCGCGCCACGCCGGGGGTGTCCACGCGCCGGCTGTCGGCTATTGGCTTGCCCATGTCCAGGGTTTCCAACAGCGCCAGCTCGTCGGCATCCCGCTCCACCAGCTCCGCCAGGCGCAGCAGGATCTTCTTGCGCCAGGCCGGGCGCGATTCCGACCAGACCCCGGCCTCGAAGCTGCGCCGCGCCGCGGCCACGGCACGATCCCCGTCGACCTCGCCACAACGCGCCACCCGGGCGAGCAGGCGTCCGTCGATGGGACTGATACAGTCGAACGTCTCGCCCGAGGCCGCCGCCAGGAAGCGACCATCGATACAGGCCTGGTGGGGGATACGCAAACCGGCGCTGCGCTGCTCCCAGTCGGTGCGTGTCGGTTCGGCCATGCCCATCTCCTTATCATTGCACTGGCAAACAGGTTATCACGTGACGCGGAACAGCCAGATCAGAAAAGGTCCTTGATCCGGTACTAGAGCATACCCAGGGCCATCGCCGGGCCGGCGAAGCGGCGGCCGCCGCGCAGGGCCCGGTG
>JBJHBY010000133.1:0-9851 GCA_050485745.1 Gammaproteobacteria bacterium
GCCTCGATGGAAGTGCCTTCGCCCAGGGCGGGCAAGGTGCTGGCGCTGAAGATCGCCGAGGGTGACAAGGTCGGCGAAGGTGCGGCGATCCTCGAACTGGAGGTGGCGGTAGCGGCTGAGAAGGATGATGCACCCGCCGCATCCGACGATGCGGCTCCCGCACAGGCTGATGAATCACAGGGCTCCTCTCAGGGCTCCGCGCAGGGTCAGGCGCAAACCCAGGCAGCACCGGCCCGCGCGGACGTCGCTCGGAACGCCGCCGGGACCGAGTCAGCCTCTGCTGATGGCGAGGCCCTGGTCTATGCCGGCCCTGCCGTGCGCAAGCTGGCGCGGGAATTGGGCATTGGCCTGGAGCGTGTGCCGGGGACCGGGCCCAAAGGGCGTATTCTCAAGGAAGACATCCAGCGCTTCGTACAAGCCCTGGTTGAGCAGCGCGGCAGTGGCAGTGGTGCCGGCGCCGCCGTACCGGCGTTGCCCGAGATCGACTTCGCCCAGTTCGGCGAGATCGAAACGCGGCCGCTGAGCAAGCTGCACAAGCTGACGGCGGCCAATATGCAGCGCAGCTGGCTCAACGTTCCCCACGTGACCCAGTTCGATGATGCCGACATTACCGATCTTGAGGATTTCCGCAACAGTCTCAAGGCGGAAGCCGAGCGTCGCGGTGTGCGCCTTACACCGGTGCCTTTCCTGCTCAAGGCGGTGGCGCGCGCGCTGCAGCTGCACCCTGACGTCAATGTCTCACTGCTCAATGATGGTGAGCATGTGGTGTACAAAAAGTATGTGCACGTCGGTATGGCGGTGGATACTCCGGCCGGGTTGGTGGTGCCGGTGCTGCGCGACGTCGACCGCAAGTCGGTGTGGGAGCTGGCCGCGGAGGTGGCGGAGCTGGCGGAGAAGGCGCGTGAGCGCAAGCTCCGGCCGGCCGACATGCAGGGTGGCTGCTTCAGTATTTCCAGCCTGGGGGCCATCGGCGGGCGCGGCTTTACGCCCATCGTCAACACCCCGGAGGTGGCGATCCTCGGGATCTCCCGCATGGATGTGCAACCGGTCTGGGACGGCAAGCAGTTTGCGCCACGCAAGATGCTGCCCCTGAGCCTGTCCTACGATCACCGTGCCATCAACGGCGCCGTTGCTGGCCGCTTCATGACCGATCTGGTCGGGCTGCTCGCCGATATTCGTCGTCTGGTGCTGTAGGCTGGGTTAGCGGCAAAGCCGCGTAACCCAGCGTTCTCACCGTTGTCGATCCCGCACCGATGTTGTTTCCGGAGTGATCCCGGGGAGCTTCGTGGGGCGCCTTCGGGAACGTCTGACGTTGGGGGGTGACGCTGGGTTACGCGGCTTTGCCGCTAACCCGGCCTACAGCCACTCCAGCCGTGCATCCAGCAGTGTCGCATCCACTTCGGTGGCGGCGGCGCGGGTCACCGGGTCCAGCAGCTGTTCTGCCTGCGCGCGGGTTTGTGCCATCGCCAGGAACTGCCAGCAAGCCTGGCGGGGATTGTCTCCCGGCACTTCACACACCGCGATTTGCGGCAGGCGTCCGAAGCGCTGGCGCAGGCCGCCCAGGCGGCCGCGCCGCTCCTTCAGCGAAGCGCAGCCTTCCAGATGAAAATCCAGTGTCAGCAGCCCGATGACCATGGGGGCACTATGCTGGACGCAAGACGCAAGACGCAAGACGCAAGACGCAAGACGCAAGACGCGAGACGCGAGACGCGAGGCGGGAGATGGGAGACGGGGGAGAGGCGAGATATGCAGGGGTGATGGCCCCGGGCGAGGATCCGGCTCGGCGTTCGGTTTATAATACCCCCCTCAACCATCGCCGCAGCCCTGCGCGCGGCATCAGTATCAGGGAGATCGCCCGCCTATGATCATCAAGCCCCGCGTCCGTGGCTTCATGTGTGTCACCGCCCACCCCGAGGGTTGCGCCGCCAACGTGCAGGCGCAGATCGATCATGTGCGCAGCCAGCCGACACTGCCTGCGGGTCCGAAGAAGGTGCTGGTGATCGGCGCTTCCACTGGCTACGGCCTGGCGTCGCGTATCACCGCTGCCTTTGGTTGTGGTGCCGCCACGCTGGGGATTTTCTTCGAGAAGGAAGGCTCCGAGGGCAAGCCTGGCAGCGCCGGCTGGTACAACTCCGCCGCCTTTCACCGCCTGGCCGCCGCCGAGGGACTGTACGCGAAGAGCATTAACGGCGATGCCTTCTCCAACGAGATCAAGCAGAAGACCATCGACACCATCCGTGCCGATCTCGGAGAGGTCGACCTGGTGATCTACTCCCTGGCGGCACCGCGCCGCCAGCACCCGGTCACCGGCGAGGTGTTTCAGTCCACCCTCAAGCCCATCGGCAAGGACGTGACCCAGCGCGGTATCAATACCGACAAGGAGCTGATCCAGGAGGTGACCCTGCCCGCGGCAACCCAGGCGGACATCGACGGCACCGTCGCGGTGATGGGGGGCGAAGACTGGCAGATGTGGATCGATGCCCTGGACGAGGCCGGCGTGCTGGCGCCCGCCGCGAAGACCACTGCCTTCACCTACATCGGCGAGCGTATTACCTGGGACATCTACTGGCATGGCACTATCGGCGCGGCCAAGCAGGACCTCGACCGGCGCGTCGTCGATATCCGCAAGCGCCTGGCGCAACGCGATGGCGATGCCCGCGTGTCGGTGCTCAAGGCCGTTGTGACCCAGGCCAGCTCCGCCATTCCCATCATGCCCCTGTACCTGTCGCTGCTGTTCAAGGTGATGAAGGCCGACGGCAGCCACGAGGGTTGCATCGAGCAACTGGTGCGCTTGTTCCGCGACGGCCTGTACAGCGACAAGCCGGTGTTTGATGACGAGGGTCGCCTGCGCGCAGATGCCCTTGAGCTGCGCCCCGAGGTGCAGGAACAGGTGGCCAGCCTGTGGAACCAGGTGACCACGGAGAACCTGCACGAGCTGACTGATTTTCGCGGATACCAGGCCGAGTTCCTGCGCCTGTTCGGCTTCGGCATTGACGGCGTCGATTACGGGGCCGATGTCGATCCGGTGGTGCCGATCCCGCAGATGGTGGACTAAGTCGATGCATACCGACCCGGTGATCCAGCATGGTCAGGCCCAGGTGCTCAGCCCGCGGCTGCGACGCATCACCGCGCCCAACGCCGGGCCCATGACCGGGCCCGGCACCAACACCTGGCTGATCGGGCAGCGGCAGGTGGCGGTGGTCGACCCGGGGCCGGCAGAGCCCTCCCACATCGAGGCGATCCTGGAAGCCTGTGGTGAGGCGTTGCGCTGGATTCTGGTCACCCATACCCATCCCGACCACTCCCCCGCGGCGCAGATCCTGGCGCGGGAGACCGGCGCCCGCCTGATGGGCAATCCGCTGCCGGACGACGGTTTTCAGGACACCAGCTTCCACAGTGACCACGCTTTTGCCCATGATGAGCGGCTGAGTGGTCCGGACTTCACCCTGCGCGCCTTGCTCACGCCGGGGCACGTGGACAACCATGTCTGTTATCTGCTGGAAGAGGACGGTGTGCTCCTCACCGGCGACCACATCATGCAGGGCTCGACGGTGGTGATCATTCCCCCGGCGGGGGACATGAAGGCCTATATCGACTCCCTGCGCTTGCTGTTGCGCTATCCCCTGCAGGCGCTGGGTCCTGGCCATGGCCAGCTGATCACTGAACCGCGGGCAGAGGTCGAGGGCCTGATTCGTCACCGCCTGGCGCGTGAGGCCAAGGTCTTGGCCGCCCTGGAAGACCTCCGCGAGGCCAGCCTGGACGAGCTGGTGCCCCGGGTCTATGACGACGTCGATCCACGCCTGCACCCGGTGGCGCGCTACTCGCTCTGGGCGCATCTGCTGAAGCTGCAAAAGGATGGTCGCGCGCGTGAACACGGCGAGCGTTGGCTGCCCTGAAATACCCGTCCTGAAATACCCCGGGTGGCAACGCCGGGTTACGCCGCGTCGCGGCTAACCCAGCCTGCGTCCGGGTTCCGGGCCGTAGGCTGGATTCGGGGCAAAGCCGCATAACCCAGCGTCCTCACCGTCATCGAGTCTCGCGCCGATGTTGTTTCTGAAGCCATCCCGGTGAACTGCGTGAGCAATCCGGGGCCGTCCGGGGTGTGGTGGCAGCGCCTCTCGACAGCTGCTGCAGATGCCCCTCAGCCGCGCAGGACCTGCTCCGGTGGGGTGTAGTCCTGCCCCTGGGCCTCGGCGACGCCGGCGCAGGTGAGCTGGCCGCGATACACGTTCAACCCTGCCAGCAGTCCCGCATCACGGGACAGGGACTGGTGCAGCACGTGTCGGGACAGTGCCCGGGCATCGGGCAGGGTGGCGTTGGTCAGGGCGAAAGTGGCGGTCCGGGCCACAGCCCCCGGCATGTTGGCGACGCAGTAGTGCACGATGCCATCGACGAGGTAGGTCGGTTCGTCGTGGGTGGTGGGTCGGCTGGTCTCGAAGCAGCCACCCTGGTCCACCGCCACATCCACCAGTACCGAACCCCGCTGCATCAGGCTCAGCATCTGTCGGGTGACGAGCTTCGGCGTGGCGGCGCCGGGCACCAGTACGGCGCCGACTACCGCATCCGCCCAGGCCAGTCCCTGCTCCAGGACCTCGGTGCTGGCATGCAGTGTGACCAGGCGCGGCCCGAACAGGTCATCGATATGGCGCAGCCGGGCCAGGTCACGATCCAGTACCCGCACCTGGGCCCCAAGGCCTGCGGCCATGCGCGCCGCGCTCAGCCCCACCACGCCGCCGCCGATGACCAATACCCGGCCGGGTTCCACACCGGGCACACCGCCGAGCAGTACGCCACTGCCGCCACTGGCTTTTTCCAGGCAGTGCGCCGCTGCCTGGATGGCCATGCGCCCGGCGACCTCGCTCATCGGTGCCAGCAGAGGCAAGCCGCCACGGGTATCGGTCACCGTTTCATAGGCAATGGCGGCGACACCGCTGTCGAGCAGCTCCCGGGTCTGCTCCGGATCGGGGGCCAGGTGCAGATAGGCGAACAGGATGTGGTCGTCGCGCAGCAGGGCGCGTTCGCGAGCAAGGGGCTCCTTGACCTTGACGATCAGGGTGGCCTCCGCGTACACCGCGGCGGCATTGTCGAGGATCCGGGCTCCTGCGTCCCGGTAGTGTGCATCCTCCAGGCCGATAGCCTCGCCGGCACCGGCTTCCACCAGCACCTCGTGCCCCTCGCCTACCAGTTCCCGCACTCCGGCGGGGGTGAGGCCGACCCGGTATTCGCGGGCCTTGATCTCCTTCGGAACGCCAATGCGCATGCCTGCCTCTCCCTGCCGTTGCGAGCATCTCTGGACGAGTGTAGCGTGGCCGCTGGGCGAGCGGGAGGGGGAAACGGCAGATCATCCCGGACATCTTCCGCGTTTGCCGGAGTTTGTGGCTCCCGGGCATCGAATTACGTAATATTGTACGGGCGCCACTACGCATATCCTGTTGCCTCGTGGTTGGCCTCGATCTAGACTATCAACCCGACATGCAAACAGGCCGCCGTCCCTGTTTGCATGTGCGCCTCGGAAATACTGGCGGAGTTGCACGGAGCTCCTTGTATTTCAGAGGCTTGCATTGGCTTTCGGCCAATGGCGGCACGTTCCTGTACCGCGTATCAACCCGGCGACAAGTCGTGCCGGGTTAATAATGCCCCCGCATCGGTGGCAATCCACCCGACAGCCCGGAGATCAGGCAGCATGGCCGAGTCGCAATTCCCCATACCGTTGACGCTCCCCCGTCTGATGGACTGGGCCGCACAGCAGTATGGCGATCGCACTGCCATTCAGGATGGCGATACGGTGTTCAGTTACTGTGAACTCGATGCCGCCCGCCTGCAGGCGGCGCGTGCGGTGCTGGCCGCCGGCATCGAGCACGGAGATCGCATCGCGATCTGGGCGCCGAACCAGTGGCAGTGGGTGGTGGCGGCCCTGGGCGCGCAGAGCGTCGGTGCTGTACTGGTGCCCCTGAACAACCGCCTGCAGGGCAGCGAAGCCGCGGACATCCTGGCCCGCTCCGGCGCCCGCCTGCTGTTTACCTGCACCGCCCTGGAGAAGGGGGCTCCCCTGGACATGCTGGCCGAGGTGGACTTGCCGCAGCTGTCGCGCAGTATTCTGCTCTGTGGCGAGGATGCGCGGGCGCAGACCTGGGCGGATTTTCTCACCAGCGGTGATGCGGTCAGCCCCGACGCGGTGCTGGAGCGTGCGGCGCGGGTGCAGCCCGATGACAGCGCCGATATGCTGTTTACCTCCGGCACCACCGGCAAGCCCAAGGGCGTGCTCTGCGCGCACCAGCAGAACATCCGCGCATTCAAGGCCTGGGCCGACACCGTGGGCCTGCGCAGTGACGATCGCTACCTGATCGTCAATCCATTTTTCCACTCCTTCGGCTACAAGGCCGGCTGGCTGGCGGCGCTGATGACCGGCTGTACCATCCTGCCCATGGCGGCCTTCGAGCGCCGCGCGGTGATGGACATCATCCAGCGCGAGCGCGTCACCATGCTGCCCGGTGCGCCCTCCATGTACGAGATGATCCTGGCGGACCCGGAACGGGAACGCTACGACCTCTCCAGTCTGCGCCTGGGGGTTACCGGCGCCGCCGCCATCCCCGTGCAACTGGTCCACGACATGCGCGACAAGCTCGGCTTCGAGACCGTGGTCACCGCCTATGGTCTCACCGAATCCTCCGGCATCGTCAGTGTATGCCGGCCCGAGGATGGGCCCGAAATCATTGCCAGCACCTCGGGTCGCGCCATTCCCGGCACCGAGGTCAAGTGCGCCGACCCGGCGACGGGAGAAGAAGTGCCCCGTGGCCAGGAAGGGGAGATCTGGGTGCGTGGCTACAACGTCATGAAAGGCTACTTCGAGATGCCCGAGGCCACGGCCGAGGCGATCACCGCGGATGGCTGGTTGCGTACCGGCGATATCGGCGTGATGGACAGACAGGGTTACCTGCGCATTACCGACCGCCTCAAGGACATGTACATCATGAATGGGGAGAACGTGTACCCCGCCGAGGTGGAAAAAGCCATCTATGGCCTTGATGGGGTGGCCCAGGTGGCGGTGATCGGCGTACCACGCCAGCCCCAGGGCGAGGTCGGCATGGCCTTCGTCGTGCGCAGGCCCGGCGCCGGCATCACGGCGCAGGATGTGGCGGACTGGTGTCAGCAGCGCCTGGCGCGCTACAAGACGCCGTATTTCATCGAATTTGTCGACAGCCTGCCGATGAACGCCTCCGGCAAGGTGGTCAAGCCTGAGCTCAAGCAGCTGGCTGCACGCCTGCTCGAGGCGCGCGGATGATGGCCCCGGTCGAGCCGGTGCTGGACCCGCGCCTGCGCTCCGAGGCCAGCGGGCTGGATGAGATCGACCAGCGCATCATCACGGCGCTGCGCAAGGATGGGCGCCTGCCGTTCCGTGCCCTGGCCCAGGAGGTTGGCGTCACCGAGGCAACGGTGCGTGCCCGGGTGCGGCGTCTGGAGGAAAGCGACACCATGCGCGTGGTCGCGGTGACTGACTACGAGGCCGCGGGGTACGGCATGATGCTGGCGGTCGGCATTCAGGTGGAGGGGCGGCCCGCGGACGAGGTCGCCACCGAGCTGGCCGGTTATCCCGAAGTGTTCTCGGTGTGTCAGGTGGTGGGCAGTCTCGATATCGAGGTGCTGGCGGTGGCTGCGGACCAGGACGGCCTGACCGAGCTGATCAGCGACAAGCTGGCGCGGGTGCCCGGGGTGCGGCGCATCCTCCCGGCAATGGCGATCAATGTGCTCAAGAACCAGCCCAACTGGGTGCCATTCGATCATGTCTAGGCGCCCCCTGGACCGGCTCGACCGGGATATCCTGCAGTGGCTGTCCCGGGATGCGCGCACCAGTAATCGTCGCATCGCCGCGGCCCTCGGGGTCACCGAGGGTACAGTGCGCTCGCGCATCCGTCGTATGGAGGACGATGGCCAGATCCGCATCACCGCGATCACCAACATCCGGCGGCTGCAGGGCTATGCCCTGGCCTACATCTGGGTGGAGGTCGACAAGACCCGTGACAGCCGCGACGTGGCCCAGCGCCTGGCCGCGGTGCCTGAAATCGGCTTCGTCGGCATGATGCTGGGGCGTTTCGATATCCTCGCCATTACCCTGGTGGAGGATACGGCGCAGCTGGCGGCATTCCTGCACAGCACCATCAGTGTAATCCCCGGGGTGCATCGCACCGAGTGCTCCCTCGGGGTGCGCTTCGTCAAGCACGACTACCGCATGAGCCGTATCGTGCCGGCTCCGGCTCCGGCTCCGGTGCCGGAGGGTGGCGCATAAGGCACACCGTTGTTATGCGTATCGGCGATGGGCCCCGAGTTACAGTTTGTGTTGCGGATCGGGTAGAATATTGGGTTTATGCGTAGCCGGCGAGCGGCCGGAGACACTGAGCGAGAGGGAAGGTAAATGGACAAGCAGATGAGCGCGCAGCAGGTGGTGAGCCAGCTGCGTGATGGCATGACCATCGGTATCGGCGGTTGGGGGCCGCGGCGCAAGCCCATGGCCCTGGTGCGGGAGATCCTGCGTTCGGATCTCAAGGACCTGACCGTGCTGGCCTATGGCGGCGCCGACATCGGCATGCTCTGCGCCGCCGGCAAGGTGAAGAAGGTGATCTTCGCCTTCGTGTCCCTCGACTTTATCCCGCTGGAGCCCTACTTCCGCCAGGCGCGGCAAAATGGCGACATCGAGGTGATGGAGATCGACGAGGGTATGATGGTGCTGGGGCTCAAGGCCGCAGGCATGCGCTCGCCGTTCATTCCTACCCGCATCGGTATCGGTACCGACGTGCTGACCCACAACCCGGAGATCCAGCTGGTCGACAGCCCCTACGACGACCGCCAGTGGGTGGCCATGCCGGCACTGAACCTGGATGCGGCACTGATTCACGTTGATCGTGCCGATACCCGCGGTGTCTGCCAGATCCAGGGCCCGGACCACTACCTCGACGACCTGATGGTGCGCGCGGCGGAGAAGGTTTTCGTTTCCTGCGATGAGCTGGTCGACAGCGATTACTTCAGCGATCCCGCCCGGGCGCGCCAGGTGTTCTGGGAGCGCAGCGAGGTCAACGGCATCGTCCATATCCCCGGCGGGGCGCATCCCACCTCCTGCACCCCGCTGTACGGCTTCGACGTGAAGCACTTCAAGGCGTACAACGCATCGGCCAAGGACGGTGGCTTTGCTGCCTACTACGACACCTATATCAAGGGCACCCGTACCGAGGAAGAGTACCAGGAGCGGGTCGGAGGCCTGGAGGCCATCCGCAAGCTGCCGCTGCCCGTGTACTGAGCGCGGCCCCCTGACCCTTTGCTGAACAGGACTGACGACATGAGTACGGCAAAAGACTACACCCTGGCGGAACTGCTGATCTGCGCTGGCGCCGAGGCCTTCCGCAACGACGGCGAGGTGCTGGCCACCGGCATCGGCCTGATTCCACGCCTTGCCGCGAGCCTGGCGATGAAAACCTGCAACCCCGACCTGATGATGACGGATTCCGAGGCCTTTCTGCTGTCCGAGCCCAATCCGGTGGGCAAGCGCGCTGACGATTTCGTGCAGAAGAACGAGACCTGGATGGGCTTCTCCCGCATCTTCGACAACGTCTGGGGCGGCAAGCGTCACGCCATGGTTGGCCCCACCCAGATCGACCGTTTCGGGCAGGCCAATATCTCCTGCATCGGCGGCACCTATGACAAGCCCAAAGTGCAGATGCTGGGTGTGCGTGGTTTCCCCGGCAACTCCATCAACCATGCCAACAGCTTCTTCGTACCCAGCCACAACAAGCGCGTGTTCGTCGAGGGTGAGTGCGATGTGGTCGCGTCCGTGGGCTACATCCCGGCGCGCCTGCCCCGGG
>JBJHBY010000134.1:0-6911 GCA_050485745.1 Gammaproteobacteria bacterium
ACGGTGCTCGTGCGCTGGTACTGGAAAAGCTGCCCAAGCTTGGCGGCTCCTCGGCCATGTCCGGCGGGGTGATCTACCTCGGTGGAGGTACCCCGATCCAGAAGGCCTGTGGTTTCGAAGACAGCGGCGAGGCTATGTACGACTACATCGTGGCCTCCAGTGCACTGCATCCGGACCTGGAGAAAGTGCAGATCTACTGCGAGGAAAGCATTGAACATTTCCACTGGCTGGTGGACAACGGGGTGCCCTTCAAGGCGGAGTTTTCGGACGCCGAGAAGGAAGTGCCGAGCTCGGAGGCCAGCCTGTACTACTCTGGCAGCGAACTGGCCTGGCCCTATCGCGACATGGCCAGGCCGGCGCCGCGCGGGCACGTGCCCTCGGAAAAAGGCTGGACTGGCGGGCGCCGCCTGATGGAGGCGCTGATTCCGGCAGCTCAGGCCCTCGGCGCCGAGTACCTGCCCGACATGGCGTCGGAGCGCCTGATTCTGGCCAGCGATGGCAGTGTGCTGGGGCTGCAGGTGCGGCGTGGTGACGAGAAACTTCACATCCGCGCCCGCGGCGGTGTGGTGCTGGCCTGTGGCGGCTTTATCCACAATCGCGAGATGGCACGCCTGCACGCACCGGAACTGTTCGAGTGCTCGGTGCCCTGGGGCAACATCGGCGATACCGGTGACGGTATCCTGATGGGCATTGCAGCCGGGGGTGTGGCGGCGCGTATGAACCAGGGTTTTGCCGTGCTGCCGCTGTATGACCCGTCCCATGTGCTCAAGGGGATTGCCGTCAACCGTTTTGGTCAGCGCTTCGTTCCGGAGGAAGGCTATCACGCCTTCCTTGGGCACCAGATCGCCTATCACCAGGGTGGGGTGGCCTGGCTTATCACGGATGCCCACAGCCAGTACGGCTACGAGGACTATCGTGTGGTCGAAGTTGCCCGCGCCGATACCATTGCGCAACTGGAACAACGGCTCGGCCTGCCGCCGCGAACCCTGGTGCAAACCGTCGACTACTACAACCGACATGCCGTCAATGGCGATGATCCGCTGTTTCATAAACATCCGGATTACCTGGCGCCATTGGCGCAGCCGCCGTTCATTGCCTATGACCTGAGTACGCGCAATGCCTTCATGGCTGCGCATACCTTTGGTGGCTTGCATACGCGCAAGACCGGTGAAGTGCTCAACGCCTGGGGCGAAGCCATTCCGGGGCTCTATGCCGCGGGCCGAACCAGTTGGGGGATTCCCAGCGCGCCCTATATCGCCAGTGGTATTTCCGTCGGTGACTGCACCTTCTTTGGGCGCAAGGCCGGCGCCCACGCGGCACATCGGGCCGGTAACGGGAGGACTCTGGCATGACCTGCGCTTCGAATCCGGTTGTCACCACTGCGTCGCCACTGTTTTCGCTGGCGGTGTCGCTGTCGTTGATATTGTTGTCGATGATGCCGCTCGCGGCGTCCGCAGAGCGCGTGCAGGGACATGCGGAGCGTGGCCGGCTGGTCTTCGCCCAGTGTCGTATGTGCCACTATCCGGAAAAGGGGGTGGGTCACAATAACGGGCCGGCGTTGTGGAATATCTTCGGTACCGTGGTGGGCAGTCAGGAGGGTTTCGATTATTACTCCGATGTGCTCAGGCAGGCCGAGTTCGTCTGGACCCCGGAGTTGCTTGACCTGTGGCTGCAGGACGTGCGCGCGTTTCTGCCGGGCAATATGATGATGAGCAATGGCGTACCCGACCCCCGGCAGCGCGCCGACCTGATCGAATACCTGAAGCAGTTCGCGCCGGAATCAGGGCGGTAGGCCGGGTTAGCGGCGCAGCCGCGTAACCCGGCGTCACCACCCCACGGCAAGGCATCCCGGATGTTTCTCACAATGCGCCGTAGGCTGGGTTAGCGCGAAGCGCGTAACCCAGCATCACCACCCATACCGGGGTGCTCCCGGAAGTGGCTCACGAAGCTCTCCGGGATTGCTCCGGAGCCAACATCGGTGCGAGATTTGATGGCGGTGGGGGCGCTGGGTTACGCGGCACAGCCGCTAACCCAGCCTACGGCATCTTGTTCGACAACGGCGCCCACAGCTGATCCAGCAGCTCCAGGAACATGGTGAGGCGCTCGTCTCCCAGCAACTGCCCCAGCTCCCCCTGGATTTCCTCCAGTGCCTCCATCGAATGATGGATCAGCTGCTCCCCCTGGGGTGTCAGTATCAGATTCTTGGCGCGCCCGTCGCTGGGGTCGGGGATACGGCGGATATAGCCAAGCTTTTCGATTTCGTCCGCGATCTGGCCGATGGCCTGCTTGCTCATACCCGCGCGCTCGGCAATGTCGACCAGGCGTGCGCCGGAGAAACCCAGATTGGTAAAGACCGCGGCGAATGACAGCTTGAGCCCGTGGTGCCCCCGTTGAATCAGTTTTTCCATCAAGTGTCGATGGAAGTAGCCCGCCAGATCATCGAGTTTGCGCGCGAAGTTGACCTTGTAGACGTACTCCAGCTGGCCGGGCTGGACGGTGTTGAGTCGGCTGTTCATCGCGGATACCTGAGTTGCCAACGGCGCATTATAGAGAAGCCTCACTGGCACTGCACGGCTGGATTTATGTGAATAGTCAATCTAACATGACCAATTGCCCGGTGTCCTCGTGGCCGGGTATTTCGTCGGATGTTTGTGCCGAAGGGCAGGGGGTGGCAGTGGGTACGCTGGACGGACAGGTGATCATGGTGACGGGCGGTTCGCGGGGTATCGGCTTCGCGGTGGCCGAGGCATTGGTAGCGCGCGGTGCGAAGGTGGGAGTTCTCGCGCGCAACGCCGATACGGTCGAGCAGGCGGTGCGACAACTGGGTACGGAACACGCCTGGGGCGTCAGCGCCGATGTCACTGATCGAGCCGCGCTGGATCGCGCCTTTGCTGGCCTGGCGGAGGCGTTTGGACGTGTCACCGGCACGGTGAACAACGCAGGTTTCCAGTTTGCCCGCCGGATCGAGAAGATGCCCGAGGCCGAGGTGCGCAAGCTGGTGGACCTCAACTTTCTCAGTGCCGTATTCAGTTGCCAGGCCGCGATTCCGCATCTGCGCGCGGCCGGCGGCGGGCGCATCGTCAACGTCAGCTCATCCAGCGTGCGCAACCACGATGAGTTCGCGCACATTGCCCTCTACTCCGCCTCCAAGGCCGCATTGGAACATTTCACCGAGTCCCTGCGTGGCGAGGTCAAGGTCGATGGCATCATGGTCAGCCTGGTCAGCCCCGGCTCCGTACACACCGGCAGTATCGCCAACTTCGATCCCGAGGCCGCCGCCGAAGCCATGGAGGTCTGGCTGGAGAACGGCACCTACTGCGATGGCTTCATGCAGCCCGAGACCATGGGCATGGCCATTGCCCATTGCTTTGAATACCCGCCGGGGGTCGCCCTGGAGTTTATGGAAGTGCGCCCCAACATCCGCACCTCGAAACAGCTGGAGGCGGAGCAGGTGGCGGGCTGAGAGGTCCGTCACGAATGCGGCAACTACCTATCGCCGGCAATCGGGGGCCTGCCGATAATTCTCTCCGTGTAGAACTTTCTGGTTACCGGAGATGCTGGCATGGTGGGCTTTCGTTTTGTACTTTCCGCGCTGACGGTGGCCTGCCTGATGGTGTCGGCCCCATTGGCTCTGGCTCAACCTGCCTGGAAGGCTGCAGGAGAGGTGCGCGGTGGCGGCAATAAGTCCGCGGATGACGACGGCAGCCCGGAACAGGGTTCGGAGCTGACGGAGGACGAGGCCCTCAGGAGCTCTGGCCCTGGACGGGGCAATGGTCGCAACAGGCAGCAGGAAAGTACGGCGGAGTCGAACACGGAGGTTGATGACCATCCGGTGGCAGAGTCTCCCGAGTCTGAGTCCGAATCCACGGCCGAGACGCCGCCGGAAGTTATTCCGGAGCCGAGCCGGGAGGTGCTGCTGAGCTGGACCATCCCCGTCGAGCGCGAGAACGGTGACCCGCTGAGCATGGCGGATCTGGCCGGATATGAACTGGTCTACCTCGCCGAGGAGGGTGGTGCAGAGGCGGTTGTGGTCATCGACGACCCGCAGACCGTGAGCATAACCGTAGTGCTCCAGATACCGGCGACTTACCATTTTGCCATTGCTGCCATCGATAGCAGTGGGCTGCGCAGCGATCTGTCCAGTGTGGTGTCGTTTCGCTGGACCACCTCCCCCTGAGGCGCGGCCACCGGTCCCGGAAAGGCTTGTGCTAGCATGGACGCTTCGCAGCTACCGGTTCTCGTACACCATGGAATTCCGGCCCCGTCGATCCGCTCTCTATATGCCCGGCAGCAATGCCCGGGCGCTTGAAAAAGCCCGCAACCTGGATGCGGATGTACTGATTTTCGATCTTGAGGATGCCGTCGCTCCCGCGCAAAAGGACCAGGCGCGGGAGCAGGTCCTGGCGGCGTTGGCCGCTGGTGGCTACGGTTCCCGTGAGGTCGTGGTGCGGATCAACGCTCTCGATTCTCCCTGGGGCGAGGATGACGTGCGCGCCCTGGCCTGCAGCGCCGCTGCCGCGATCTGTCTGCCCAAGGCGGAGTCCGCGCGCCAGGTTCGTACCCTGGCGGCACGCCTTAAGGACGCCGGATCTGGCCCGGAACTGGCCATCTGGGCCATGGCGGAAACCCCTCGAGGTATTCTCGCCATCGAGGAAATTGTCTTTTCCGAGCCGCGACTGGAGGTTCTGGTGATGGGCACCTCCGATCTGGCCAAGGAGTTGCGCGTTCCTCATACGGAGGACCGCGCCGGCTTCCACTATGCACTGGGGCGCTGTGTTATGGCGGCCCGGGCCGCGGGGCTGGATGTCCTCGACGGCGTGCACCTGGATCTCGAGGACGACGCGGGTCTGGAACAGGCCTGTGAGCAGGGCCGTGCCTTGGGTTTTGACGGCAAGACCCTGATCCATCCCCGGCAGCTGGATATTGCAAACCGCGTGTTTCGTCCCGATGCCGCGGCCCTCGATCGGGCGCGTCGTGTCATGACGGCGTGGCGGGAGGCCGAGGCTGCCGGTCAGGGTGTGGTGCTGGTCGACGGTCGTCTGGTCGAGAGCCTGCATGTGGAGGAGGCGCAGCGCCTGCTGGCCCTGGATGCCGCCATCGATGCTCGCGGGCCGGTTTAGGTGAGAACGTTGGGTTACGTCGCTTCGCGCTAACCCAGCCTACCCGCGAGCCCGCCGTCCGGGCCGCATCCGCAAGTGCCCATACCGTGCCGTAGGCCGCGTAACCCGGCGTTCCCACCATCATCGAACCCCGCGCTAATGTGGGTTCCGGAGCCACCCCGGGGAGCGTGTTCGGGGTTGATGCTCCGAAGGAGTGGGCACCGGGTGCAGCTGGCCGTGCTCCAGGCGCAGGATGCGGTCTGCGCGCGCGGCAAGGGCCAGGCTGTGCGTGACCAGCAGCGCCGAGCTGCCAGTATCGCGTAGTTGCCGGAACAGCAACTCTGCTATCTGTTCGCCCGTGTCCTCATCCAGATTGCCAGTGGGCTCGTCGGCCAACACCAGGCTGGGGCGGTGCACCAGCGCCCGGATCAGCGCCGCACGCTGTTGCTCACCCCCTGAAAGCCGCTCGGGCAGCTGCCTGGAACAATCGCTCAGCCCGGCTTCTTGCAATAATTCCGGAATCAGGTCGATGTCCTCGTCCCGCCCGTTCAGCTCCAGGGGCAGGGCGCAGTTCTCGGCGATGGTCAGGGTGGGTATCAGGTTGAACAACTGGAACACGAAGCCCATGTCGCGTCGCCGTACCGCGGCCCGGTCGGTCTCGGGCAGGTTCCGCAGCTCCCGCCCCTTGAGGCGGATGCTGCCGCTGTCGGCGTCGTCCAGCCCGGCAATCAGGTTGAGCAGGGTGGTCTTGCCGCAGCCGGATGGCCCCAGGATGGCGACGATCTCTCCGGCGTGCAGTTGCAATGACAGGTCTTGCAGGATCACGCGCTGGCGGTGGCCGTCATCACGGATTTTGCCCAGGCCCCTGACCTGCAGCAGGGGGGCTGCTTCAGCCGCCACTGAGTCGCACCTTGTAACCGCGTTTCTCCAGCTCCTGGCGGGCCATGTCACGACGGTCGCCCTGCAGCTCGATGACCCAGTCCTTGATGGCACCGCCACAGCCCGCTTTTTGCTTCAGCGCCTGGGCAAGCTGCTTCAGTCCGTCCGTATCGAGTTGCAGGCCCTGTACCAGGGTGACGGTCTTGCCACCGCGACCCTTACTCTGGCGACTGATGCGGACAATGCCATCGCCTGCGGGTGGCTGTTCGCCCTTGCTGCAGTGACACACCGCCACGGGCTGTTCGCAACCGGGGCAGAGTCGTCCCTGATCGGTGGAATAGACTCGGGCCATGGGGCTCTCCTGGACGTTGTGAGCGCATGATTAACCCGGCGATGAACATTGCCGGGTTAATGCGGCACATGGAGGTGCCGCCGCCGGGCGCAGCCCGGTCGCGAGCCCTTGAAAGACCAGCAATTTCGCGCAATTGCGCCAGTCTTTCAAGGGCGACAATCAAATAGATCAGGACGATCTGTTTAATATAATATGCGCCCCGCACAACCCCCAAGGAGAAGGCGAATGCAGAAGGCCCGGATCGAAGGCGTGATTCTGGATTTTGCCTCCCTGGCTCCTGCCGATCTTGATCTGACTTCGCTGGAGGCCAGCCTGCCCGTCTGGCGTCGCTACGACACCACCGCGGCGGTGGACACCGCGCTGCGACTGCAGGGGGCCACAGTTGCCCTGACCAACAAGGTGGTGATCGGTGAGCCCGAGCTGGCGGCCAATCCGCAGCTGCGCCTGATTGCCGTGATGGCCACCGGGACCAACAATGTGGACCTGGAGGCTGCGCGCCGGCGCGGTGTCACAGTCTGCAACGCGGTGGGCTACTCCACGCCCTCGGTGGTGCAGCACTGCTTTGCCATGATGCTCGCTCT
>JBJHBY010000134.1:6921-9826 GCA_050485745.1 Gammaproteobacteria bacterium
CCTCCCGCACACCCCCTTACGATACCGCGGTTCGTGCCGGGGACTGGGTGCGCAGCCCCCTGTTTTGCCTGCTGGACTATCCCATCGAGGAACTTGCGGGAAAGACCCTGGGAATTCTTGGCTATGGTGCCATCGGGCGGGCGGTGGGCACGGTGGCACAGGCGTTTGGCATGATGGTGCGGCCTCTGCAACGCCCGGGGGGCATTGCAGAGGCCGGGCGCATGCCCCTGGATGAGGCGCTGCCCCAGCTCGATGTGCTCAGCCTGCACTGCGCCCTCAGTGAGCAGACCCGTGGGCTGATCAATGCCGAGCGCCTCGCGCGCCTGCCTCGCGGTGCGCTGCTGATCAACTGCGCCCGCGGGGGCATTGTGGATGAACACGCCCTGGCGGAGGCCTTGCGCAGTGGCCATCTGGGCGGGGCGGGGGTGGACGTCATGGCGCTCGAGCCACCCCCGGCGGACGCACCACTGCTCGATCCGGCATTGCCCAATCTCATCCTCACCCCCCATACTGCATGGGCCAGTCGCCAGGCTCGCCAGCGACTCGTCGGGCAGATGGTGGCGGTGATCGAGGGCTTTCTGTCCGGCCAGCCCAGCAACCGTGTAGCCTGAGGTCACTTGCCATGTCGACAGCCGGCATTGGAAACATCGACAGCCTGGCGCAGCAGCTGATCGAACTGCAGACCCAGTTCGCCTTCCAGGAGGACGTCATCGCTGCCCTCAACCGTGTCGTCACCAGTCAGCAGCACGAGATTGACCACCTGCGCCAGCTGTGTGAGCAGTTGTGCGACCAGGGTGATGAGCTGCGTGCACGCCTGGATGGGGGACAGGAGGTTGCGCCACCCCCCCATTACTGACCCGGTTCACAGCCACTGAATACGGTAATCCGCCCCAGTCCGGAAGCACGCATGAGCCATGAGCAGTTGAACGATACCGCCACCCGCAGCCTGCAGGCGCTTGCTGTGGATGCGGTGAGGCGCACCGCCGGCCTGATGGCCGGCAGCTTTCGACCGCTGCGAGGTTGGTCCGAGCCGCGGGTCCACCTGCTGGAGTCGGCGGAGCTGAGCATGGCGCTCAGCGCCTTTGACGGCGATGCTACGGTGGCGGCGGTGGCACAGGCCTTTTTCGGTGATGGCATCAGTGGCGAGGGCCTGTTGTTCTGCGCCGATGCCAGCGTCGGCGAACTGGCTGAAACCATCGGTGTCGACGCGGCTGATTCCGAGGCTCTGCACCTGGAGCGGGTGCTGGAAATGGCCTCGATCCTGCTCGGTGGCGTGGTGCAGGGTGCCCTCTCCGAGCTTGAGATCCATGTGCTGCTGAAGCGCCCCGTCCTGTTTGCCCGCCATGCCCTGCTGCACGACCTGCTCGAGGGGCAGTCCTTTCCCTGGAAGCGTGCCCTGGCGATCGAAGTCGGACTTGAATTCGAGGGCTTTGACGAAGCCCTCGACCTGATCATCCTCTTTCATCAGCAGTCCCTGCCCTTGCTGATGGACAAACTCGAGCTGTGGCTGGACTGATGGACGCTGATACCTTTCGTGATCTGCACTGGATGCTCGATGTCATCCAGAGCGCCGATATTGGTGTCGTCGTGCTGGATGAAACCTTGCGGATTGAGGTGTTCAATCACTTCATGCAGGCTCACAGCGGGCTGGCTCCGGAGAGTGTCATCGGGCGTGACATTCGGCAGGTCTTCCCCGAATTGCCCGGGGATTGGCTCGAGCGGCATGTGGATATGGTGTTCGAGCTGGGAGCGCCGATCCACACGCACTGGGAGCAGCGCCCCTGGCTGTTCCGCTTTCCGCTGCATCTACCGCTGCGTTTCGAGGCAGAGGTGATGTACCAGAATACGGTGTTCCTGCCCCTGCGCGCGGCGAACAAGCGGGTCGAGCGCGTGGGTATCCTGGTCCATGACGTCACCGACATGGCGCTGCAGCGGCAACATCTGGAAGCGGTGCAGCAGGAGTTACTGAACCTGAGCCGGACCGATGCCCTGACCGGACTCTGGTCACGGGGCTACTGGGATGAATGCCTGGAGCGCGAATGGCAGCGCAGCCGTCGGCAGCGGCAGTCTGCATGCCTGATGATGCTCGATATCGACCACTTCAAGAGAATCAATGACGAACTGGGGCACCCGGCGGGGGACGAGGCCCTGCGCTGGCTTGCGTCGATTCTGCACGACTATACCCGCAAGGTGGATGTGTGCGGCCGCTATGGTGGCGAGGAGTTTGCGGTGATTCTACCTGGCACCACGGTGGAGGGCGCCCTGCAGATGGCGGAGCGCCTGCGTCGCGAGGTGGCTCGGGCCAGTATCGATGTCGGAGCGGAGCAGCCGCTGGGCCTCACCGTGAGCATCGGCATCGCCACGACATCCGGCCAGGAGGGTGATGCCCTGGACTGGTTGCGCCGTGCCGACGATGCGCTCTATCAGGCCAAGGAGCAGGGCCGCAACCGCTGCTCTGTGGCGTAGCCCGGGTTTGCGGCCTCGCCGCCTGACTCGGCGTTAGCCGTCCGCCTGTTCCGGGGTCGCGGGGGGCAGCTTTTCCACATCTTCCGCCAGCAGGCCCCTGGGGCCCTCGCGCAGGAGAAAGCTGACCAGTTGATCCTGCGACAGTGTGCGGTAGCCGTCACCGCGAATTGAACGAAAGTGCACGAATACATCACTGCCATCGTCGAGGCTGATGAAGCCGAAGCCCTTGGCATTGTTGAACCACTTCACCTTGCCCTGCAGCCGCTCCGCCATGCCACCCCCTGCATCGTTGTTTTGTTATTAACCTGGTACTGGCCTTCGGCCATTGGCCCAAAAAAGCGCCGTTGCCGGGTTGTTCCTGGTCGTCATGTTGACGGGAAGACGGGAGCATGTTGCTGGATTGTGCCGGAGCGGGCAAGCCCGCTCCGGCACAGCTCGA
>JBJHBY010000135.1:0-3964 GCA_050485745.1 Gammaproteobacteria bacterium
GTCCGGAACCCCGCTTCATCGCCATTCGCTTCTTCAACAATCCCGAAGGCTGGGTGGCCAACTTCACCGGCAGCGATATCGCACGGCGCTTTCCGCGCCTGGACAGCGCCGCCTGACGCCTGACTCCAGGGCCGTAGCCGTAGCCGGAGAACCCTATCGTGACCGCCACCGCCCGCGTTGTCCTCACCGATATCGAGGGCACCACCAGCGCCATCCGTTTCGTCAAGGACGTGCTGTTCCCCTATGCCGCACGCGCGATTCCCGACTTCCTGCGCGCACATCACGCGTCCCCCGAAGTCGCCGCGATTCTTGACGACGTGGCGCAACTGGGCGGGCAGCCCCGGGACAACCTCGAGGCCCTGATCCGGCAACTGCTCGACTGGATCGATGAAGACCGCAAGATTACGCCGCTGAAAACCCTGCAGGGGCTGGTCTGGCGCAACGGCTACGAAAGCGGCGCCTATCGCGCGCATGTCTACCCGGACGCCGTGGCGGCACTGCAGCGCTGGCACCGGGCGGGCGTTCCCCTGTATGTCTATTCCTCCGGCTCCATCGCCGCCCAGAAACTGTTCTTCCGCTACAGCGAGGCCGGGGACCTGACCGCGCTGTTCAGCGACCACTTCGACACCACCATTGGCGGCAAGCGCGAAGCAGACGCGTACCGGCACATCATTGCCAGCATCGGCCACGATCCCGCCGGGGTGCTGTTCCTGTCCGATGTCGAGGCCGAACTGGATGCCGCGGCGGATGCCGGCCTGCTCACCTGCTGGCTGCAGCGTCCCGAGGACATGGCCCCGGAGCCCGGCAATGGCCGCCACCCGATCGCCCGGGACTTCAACGCCATCCCCTTCGATATTCGCCCATGACCCCGCGCCGGGCCGCCCTCGCCCTGCTGGCGTGCAGCCCGTTGTTCCTGATCGATCTGAGCTGGCTGCCGGACCTGGCCATCCTGTTCGCGCTCGGCCATGTGCTCTGGTTCGCGGCGCTGGGGGCGGTACTGCTGCGGCTGCCACCGCTGAGCCGGCAGGCACTGCCACGACAGGGTCTGATACTCCTGGGCGGCATCCTCCTGCTGAGCGCCAGCATCGAAGGGCTGCAGGCTGTGGTCGGCCGCAACGCCAGCCTGCTCGACATCGGCCTCAACCTGCTCGGGGGATGTATCGCACTGGCGTTTTCTGCCCCGGCACGCCGGCACATGGCCATACCGCGCCGCCGCGCCCTGCAGGTCACCACCGCCGCTGCAACGATCATTGCCCTGACTCCGGCGCTGTATTCAGGGCTGGATGACTGGCGTGCCCACCGCGATTTTCCCGTGCTGGGACGCTTCGAGCATCGCGCGGAGCTGCAGCGCTGGTCCCGCGGCGCACTGCAGGACACCGTGGTGCGCAGCGGCCGTCACGCCCTGTATGTACCCCTCGACACCCGGCGTTACAGCGGCACCACGCTGCGCCGCAATCTGGGGGACTGGCGCGGCTACGACGCCTTTGCCTTCAGCGCCTTCAACCCGGGGCCCGAGCCTCTGACCATTACCGTGTCGATCCGCGATCGCGCTCACTTCGAGCGCGGTACCCATTACACTGACCGCTTCAATCAGCAATTTGTGCTGGAGCCGGGGTGGCAGGACATTATCATCCCGATGGCGGCCATTGCCACAGCTCCGGCTGAGCGCAAGCTGGATCTGTCGACGGTCCAGGAGGTGCTGTTCTTTGCCTCGCAACTGCCGAAGCCGCGAGAGCTCTATCTCGATGATATCCGGCTGCTCAGGGAACCCCGGCCAGACAACCCGGCGCAAGGCCAGAGCAGTTTGACAGACACCCACGAGTTCGGCACCGTTGATGCTCGCGCCGGTGAAGGTCGCATGGACCATCCGCGCCACCAGCCATAAGTCACCACGATGGAAAGGAGGAACCGCCGATGAGCAGACAGGAAGCCCCCATGAAGTTCTGGCCGCGGCGCCGTTTTCTCAAGTTGATGGGCGCCGTCGGCGCCGGCATTGCGGCGAGCGGCGCCATGGGTGGACGCGCGTTTGCGGCGGCCACCAAGGACACGATCATCACCCGGCCCATTCCCGTCAGCGGCGAACGCGTGCCGGCCATCGGCCTGGGAACAGCCCGCAATTACAGCCTTCGCGGCCTCGCCCTTGGTCAGACACCGGCACCCTCCCTCGCCGATATCGACCCCACACCGGACGAACTGGAACCACTGCGCGAGGTGATGCGCGTCTTCCACGAGCTCGGCGGACGTGTGATCGACTCCTCCCCGATGTACGGTACAGCCGAGGAACTGATCGGCCTGTTCGGCGAGGAGCTGGGCATCCGCGACGAGCTGTTCATGGCGACCAAGGTGTGGACCGATGGCCGCGCCGCCGGCGAGCGACAGATGCAGACCTCGATGGAACTCATGGGGCGCAGCCCCATGGATATCATGCTGATCCACAACCTGCGCGACTGGCGCACCCAGTACCAGACCCTGCGCGAATGGCAGGATGCGGGTCGCATCCGCTACATCGGCATCAGCCATTCGAATACCGCGGCCCACGAAGAGGTCGAATCGGTGCTGCGCAGTGCGCGCTTCGACATCCTTCAGATCAACTACAATGGCCTCGACCGCAACGCCGAGAAGCGACTGCTGCCACTGGCCGAGGAGCGCGGACTGGCGGTGATGGTCAACGAACCCTTTGGCAACGGCCGCCTGTTCCAGAAGGTCCGCGGCCAGGAGTTGCCAGCCTGGGCCGCCGAGTTCGACGCCGAAAGCTGGGGACAGGTGTTCCTGAAATTCATCCTGGGGCACCCGGCGGTGACCTGTCCGATCCCGGCCACCAGCAACCCGCGCCACGTCGCCGACAACGTCGGGGCCGCCTATGGCGCGCTGCCGAACGCACGGCAACGCCGCCGCATCGTCGAGTTGCTGGAGAGCTGACGCCACAATGACGCCCGCCCTTGTTGCACTGATCGGCTTGGTGGTGTTCTTCCTGGGCTGGCGCTACTACTCCCGCTTTCTGGCCGAACGCGTGTTGCGGCTGGACCCGGATTTCCGCACCCCCGCGCACGCCTTCAACGACGGCCTCGACTTTGTGCCCACCAACCGCTTCGTGCTCTGGGGGCACCACTTCACCTCGGTGGCGGGGGCGGCGCCGATCATCGGCCCGGCCATCGCTGTACTCTGGGGCTGGCTGCCGGCGCTGGTGTGGATCGTGCTCGGCACGGTGCTGATCGCAGGGCTGCACGACTTCGCCACCCTGTGGGCCTCGGTGCGTCATCGCGGCAGCTCCATCGGCAGTATTGCCGCCAGCGTACTGGGGCCGCGCGCCCGTGGCCTGTTCCTGCTGATCATTTTCTTCCTGCTGCTGATGGTCAACGCGGTGTTCGCGGTTTCCATCGCCACGCTCTTTACCCGCTTTCCCGAGAGCGTGCTGCCCTACTGGCTGCAGATCCCGGTGGCCATCGCCATTGGCCTGATGGTGTACCGCCTGCGCATGGGCCTGCTGTGGCCCTGCCTGGCCGGCTTCGGCATCCTCATCGCCCTGGTGTTTCTGGGCAGCGCTGTGCCGGTCAGCCTGCCCGCGCAGATGGCCGGGGTGCCGGACTCGGCCTGGTGGGTGCTGCTGATGCTGGGCTACGGGGCGATCGCCTCGCGCCTGCCGGTGTGGCTGCTGCTGCAGCCGCGGGACTTCATCAATGCACACCTGTTGTTCCTGGCTTTGATCCTGCTCTACGCCGGCCTGTTCATCGGTCGCCCCGACTTCGTGGCGCCGATGATCAACACCGCCCTCCCGGGCGACACGCCGCCCATCATCCCGCTGCTGTTCGTCACCATCGCCTGCGGTGCCATTTCCGGCTTTCACGGCCTGGTCGCTTCCGGTACCAGCGCCCGGCAACTCGATCGCGAAACCGATGCCCGCTTCGTCGGTTATCTCGGGGCCACCGGCGAGGGCCTGCTGGCCCTGGCGGCGCTGCTGGCGGTC
>JBJHBY010000135.1:3974-9816 GCA_050485745.1 Gammaproteobacteria bacterium
TCATTGGCCCCTATCGGGTCGGTGCTCGGGCACCCAGCATGGAGGCGTCGTGCACGCCCGGAGGTGCCCGGAAGGTGACCGAGATCATGGCCGTCGGAGCCGCTGCCGTCCGGCCCGCCCCTGTACGGGCGCACTCACCCGATCGCTCCTTGGTGCGGCTGCTGGCGGTCAGCGCCGGTTTCGCCAGCGTGATCGAGTGGAACAGCCACTACGACAGCTGGGCCGCGGCCAGCGCCGGGGGCATTGCGGCCTTCGTCAGCGGTGCCGGCAACCTGCTCGGCTTTATCGGCCTGCCGACGGTGATCGGCACCACCCTGGTGTCGATCATGGTGGTGGCCTTCGCCGCCACCACCCTGGACACCTCGATGCGCCTGCAGCGCTTCATCCTCGCCGAGATCGGGCGCGACTACCGCATGCCGGCCCTGACCAACGTCAACCTGGCCACACTGATCACCTTCGTGGCCTGCGCCGCCCTGGCCTTCGGCGCCGACCCCGCCAACCCCGGCGCCGGAGGCATGGTGCTGTGGCCACTGTTCGGCACCACCAACCAGCTCACCGCCGGACTCTCCCTGCTGGTGCTGACCCTGTTGCTGTGGCGCCTGCGCCGGGGCGTCTGGTACACACTGCTGCCATTCCTGCTGGTCGCGGGCATGACCACCTGGGCCATGCTCTACAACCTGTCGCTCTACCTGGCCAGCGGCAACTGGCTGCTGCTACTGATCGGCGGCATGATCTTCGCGCTCAACATCTGGCTGCTACTGGAAGGGCTGCTCGCCGCACGCCGGCTGTGGCGCCAGCGCCTCGCGGGGGAGGCCGAAGTTGGCTGACGCAGGCATGCGCTGGAAACAGGGGCTGCTCCGCGCGGCCCGGCTCTACCGGGATTTCTTCGAGCAGCCCCGGCAGCGGGCACTGGCGCTGGAGCAACGCCGGCAGGACGATTTCTTTCGCCTGCTGGTCCTGTCGGAAAGCCTGGGCTTGCCCAACCCCGCGGCTTTTTACTGCCTGGAGCTGATGCCCTTCGTCCTCGAGGACTTTCATGCCTGGCACCAGCGTATGGGCCTGGAACACTCGCCCCTGGCCGGCATGCGCTGCTGCTGATGCACTTGCCCGGAATCGTGTTTCTCGGCGGCAAGGGCGGTGTCGGCAAGACGACCACCGCGGCGGCTCTTGGTCTGGCCCTGGCCGCGCGCGGCCGGCGCGTGATGCTGGTCTCGACCGACCCCGCGCACTCACTGGGGGATGTGCTGGACCAGCCCCTGGGCATGCAACCCCGGCCCATCACTCCCGACCTCGATGCACTGGAGCTGGATCCCGAGCAGGCGCTGCGGGACTACCTGGGCCAGGTGCGACGCAACCTGCAGCGCTTTGCTCCGCTCGAATTGCTGCCCGAGGCGGAGCACCAGGTCGAACTGGCCGGCCAGCATCCAGGAGCCATGGAGTCCGCCCAGTTCGAGGCGATCTGTCGCCTGGTGGATCGTCACTGGGAATGGCAACATCTGATCTTCGACACCGCACCCAGCGGCCACACCCTGACGCTGCTGGCGCTGCCCGGGCAGATGCAGCGCTGGACCGAGGCCCTGCTGCACAGCAGTGGCCGGCACAGGGATGGCCCGGCCCGGGCGATGGACCGGCGCTGGCGCGACCTGGAACAAACCCTGGAGGAGCGACGGCAGCTGTTCATCCGGGTGAGTGAAGCACTGCGGGATCCAGACCGCTGCGGCTTCGTCTTCGTGCACAACGACGATGTGCTCAGCCGTCGCGAGACAGAGCGCGGGCTGCAACGCCTGCGGGGCATCGGAGTACCGCTGCCACTGACCCTGTGCAACCGCGCGCTTGCCGCGCAGCCAGTGGCAATTGCCGCCGACATCCCCGCTCTCAGCGTACCCCGGGTCGACCCCGCTCCCATTGGGCCGGCCGCACTGCTGGCCCTGGGCCGGCCGCTGCTGGAGGCGATCGACACGCTTTCATAGCTCGTCGCGGAAATAAAACTCGAGTTCGAAGGTCACGGCCCAGTTCGGGCGGAAGTCGAGCTCGCGGGGAAAACTCACCCCGGGCACAAAATTGATGTACAACAGTTCCTTGTGGATGTTGCGCCGGTAATCAAGGAACAGAAAGTAGTTCTCGATGCGCGGGTCGGAAAAGCTCTGCCCGTTGAAGCCCGCAACGTAATTGATCGCCGCGCGGCGGCTCAGAATCTGGGTGAAGTTGAGACTTTCGGTGAATTCCAGGTAGTCGTCTTCCTCGCTCCAGCGCAGGTCGGTGATGAAGCGAAAACGCCACAGTGGTGCCAGGGGCCGGTCGAGGTCGAGCCGCGTGGTCGCAGAAAAACCTTCGCTCTCGAACCAGGCTACCCGGTTATAGCTATTGATGTCCCATTGCTCCCCGGCGGACCAGGTGCGCCGGGCGATGGTGCGCACGTAGGGATCCGGGGGCCAGCGGAAACGCACCCCCGCCTGGTTGCGCGTGGTCCAGCCCTCGCGCGGATCGCGACGCTTGCCCCCGCCGATGCCGAGCAGGGTATTGTCCCGGGTCACGCGGCTGCTGCCACCGGGGCCGCCCGGGGCGCGATCCGTGGTGGTCTCGTCGTCCTCGGGCGCCGATTCGATGATGAAGCGCAGGCGGTCCTCGGCCGTGGGCAGGTCGAGACGCAGGTTGTGGCGCAGGCGGTCGTTGTACTTGTCGCGCTCGTCGTAGATGAACGCCTGACGCAGGCGCAGGTAGGAATCGTTATCGACCCGCCAGGCTTCGTCAGTGCCAAAAAAGCTGTCGATACCCCGACCGGTATTCTCCACCCAGCGGGTCAGGCGCTCATGATAGGGCGAAAGCATGTCCACCACGGCGTCGGGCAGGTCGCCCTCATCGCCCCGGCGCTCGACCCAGATGATATCCGTTTCGAGGGTGGGCTCAGGTACAGTGCCTGATTCGCCTTGCAACGGCCCTGACGTCTCGGCAGCCTCTGCTTCAACGGCTGACTCTCCGGCGGCGTCCGAGTACACGGCGTCCGAATACACAGCAGCAGCCATCCAGCCGCCCAGCAACATGCCCCAGCAGCGCCACCGCGCGCCCATGCACTCATCCTCGACGCAGACCGGCGCCGCCACCGGGGCCGGGCAGACACTGTTATTGGGGGCAAACCGCTCATCCCAGTCTTGTGTGCCTGCTCCGACACTATAGCGCAGAGACGCCATCAGGCGGAGTCCCCTCGCACGGCGAAGGCGGCCAGAAAGCGGCGGGGGAAAACAGACCGGGGATAAACTGAAGATTTGAGCGGGAATAAGCCGGGGTACAACTGGTCGGAGTGAAAGGATTTGAACCTTCGACCCCCGCCTCCCGAAGACGGTGCTCTACCAAGCTGAGCTACACTCCGACACGCTGTTGCAGCGGCCCCGCCAGCGGCGAGGCGCGGAACTATACCAAAGCCGGGGGCCCCACCTCAAGGGGAAAATCCGCTTGCCGACCGCCCGGCAGCACCTCCTGCTGGCTGTGAATGATCCCTTTCGCGACCTGCGGATGATCCCTTTGGACACTGGCAAGCGGCTGGATTTGGGTTATCTTCGGGCGCTCGAATAACCTGACCCGTCCCGGAAACCTGACAGCCAGAAGGGAAGCCTATGTCCTCCGACCTCCTGCACCAGCCACCCCTGATGCCGCACATGCTGATTGACGGCCTCAACCGCTACAACGACCGACCCTGTCTGTTCCTGGGGGATCGGGTTGCCACCTATGCCGATGTGCGCAAGAGCGCCAGCCAGATGACCCAGGCCTTGCAGTCCCAGGGCCTTGGTGTCGGCTCCCGGGTGGCGGTGATCTCCGCCAACCGCCCGGAGGTGCTGTCGAACATCGCCGCGATGCAGCTCGCCGGCTGCTGTGGTACCCCGCTGCACCCCCTGGGCTCCCTGGAGGACCACGCCTATGTGCTGGAAGATGCCGGCATCCAGGCGCTGATCTTCGACCCGACTGTGTTCGAGCCCCGTGCGCGGGAGCTGAAGGAGCGCATTCCGTCCCTGCAGTTGCTGGCCTTTGGCCCCAGCGAAGTGGGCGACGATTACCTGGCCCTGGCGGAGACCTTCGAGCCGAAGCCGCTGGTGGCCCCCGACACCGGCCCGGATCACATTTCCTCGATCAACTACACCGGCGGCACCACCGGCAAACCCAAGGGCGTGAAGAGCACCCTGGCCGGCAACGCCTGCATGACCATGATCCAGATGATCGAATGGGAGTTCCCGGAAGAACTGCGCATGCTGATCGCCACGCCGCTGTCCCACGCCGCGGCGGCGTTTTTCATTCCCGTGCTGCAGAAGGGCGGTGCCTTCTATGTGATGCAGGGCTTCAGCCCGGACGAGTTCTTCGACATGGTCGAGAAGCACCGTATCACCGCCACCATGCTGGTTCCGGTGATGCTGTACTTCCTGCTGGACTCACCCCGCGCCGACACCGCCGACATGTCCAGCATGGAAACCATCTTCTACGGCGCCTCGCCGATGAGCCCGGCGCGGCTGAAGCAGGGCATTGAGAAGTGGGGCAAGATTTTCTATCAGTTCTTCGGCCAGTCCGAGGCGCCGATGGTACTGTCCAACATGCGCAAGGCGGAGCATGACCTGAGCAAACCGGAACGGCTCAGCTCCGCGGGTCGTCCGGCGCCCTGGATCCACCTCGCCCTGCTCGATGACAACAACCAGCCGGTGCCCCACGGCGAGGCCGGCGAGATCTGCATCCGTGGCCCGCTGGTCATGCAGGGTTATCACAACAAGCCGGAGCAGACCGAGGAGGCCTTCGCCGGTGGCTGGATGCACACGGGCGATATCGGTCGTCTCGATGAGGATGGCTTCCTCTACATCGTCGATCGCAAGAAGGACATGATCGTCACCGGTGGCTTCAATGTATTCCCCCGCGAGGTCGAGGATGCACTGTCGGGCCACCCCGCCATTGCCCAGGTCGGCGTGGTCGGTGTGCCCGACGAGCGCTGGGGCGAGGCGGTCAAGGCGGTAATCGTGCTGCGGCCCGGTCACGAGGGCAGCGATGCACTGACGGCGGAGCTGATCCAGCGGGTCAAGGATGCCAAGGGCTCGGTGCAGGCACCGAAGTCCGTCGACTATGTCGACAGCCTGCCGATGACGCCTGTCGGCAAGCCCGACAAGAAAGCGCTCAAGGCGATCTACTGGCAGGGTCAGGAGCGCGGTGTACGCTGAGGCTGTCTGCGGTGGGGACGCTGGGTTACGCGCTTCGCGCTAACCCAGCCTACCCGCGAACGTACCGCCTGTGCCGCATCCGCAAATGCTCCTTGCCGTGCCGTAGGCTGGGTTAGCGGCAACGCCGCGTAACCCAGCGTCAACACCAACGCCAGACGTTCCCGGAGGTTGCTCACGAAGCTCCCGGGATCGCTCCGGAACCGGCATCGGTACGGAGTCACCCCGGGGAGCTCCGGACCGACATCGGTGCGGAATTCGATGGCAGTGAGAACACTGGATTACGCGGCAACGCCGCTAACCCAGCCTACCACGGGAGCAGCTCCGCAGAAGCTGCACGGATGGTGGTGACGCTGGGTTACGCCGCTTTGCGGCTAACCCAGCCTACGCCCGAAGCCAGCACCCGCCCTCCGCCCCACTCAGAACTGGGCTTCCAGATCCGCGGGCATGAAGGCGTCGCCCAGCACCGTCTTGCCATCCAGGCTCTTCACCGACAGGCCGCGACTGTGCACCAGCCTCCGGCTGTAGGCCATCACCCCCACGTGGCGGCTGGAACACAACTCCAGCGCCGCCTCCGCCATCATCTCCACCGGCTCGACCATATCCGGGTTGCGCCGGGCGATGTCGCGCACATACTCCGCACCGGAGGTCAGCAC
>JBJHBY010000136.1:0-9809 GCA_050485745.1 Gammaproteobacteria bacterium
GCTCGATGTCGATGTTGAGTGCTGTGGCGATGTCGGCAAGAAAGGACTGACGCGCGTCGTCATCGGGTAACCCTGCCAGTTTTTCCTGGGCGTGCTGGAGGGCCACTTCACGCTGTTTCGCTGTGTCCAGTCGAAGGGGGCCAAGCTGCCAGCGGGGAAGGCTCAAGGAGTCGTTGGTGGTCGACCCATGTCGCAGGCAGTATTGCAGGGCGACATTGGCGACTGGGCGGTTGTTCAGGCAGTAATAGGTCGTCAGATAGATGGTGGCGGGAAAACCGTATTGCTCCAGCACGGGCACCATGTGTCGATAGGTGCCATGCCAGCCGTCGTCGATGGTGATGACGGTGGCGTTGTTCGGCAGCGTCTCAAGCTGCTCGGATTCGAGCGTGCTGAGTGGAACTATGGGGAAGCCCCAATTCTTCAACAGCGCCATTCGCTGTGCGAACTTATCCGCACTCATGTAGAGGAAGTTGCCGAAATGGCCGTCGCCGAGCCAGATGCCGTGATAGGCAAGCACGCGAACCTGCCGGGCAGTGACGCGGCGGCTCAACGCAAACAGCCCGCAGTACTTGGCGATAAGCAGAATGCAGCGCTTGAGGCTCAATGACTCGGTTCCCTTTTCGACGTCATGACGAGGTGCCGGTAGCCTTCACCGGTGCTTCAGAGCGCTCCCTCGCCTGCAGCCACAGTTCAAGCACCATGAGAATCCAGATGAGTTCGCCATAGTAGGAGGAGTGTCCATCGTGGTGCAAGTGGATGGCGTGGTCGATAAAGTCCGGGTTGAACCAGTCGCGTTGTTTCAGAGCCACGAGGTTGTCCATCGCCAGCTCCTTGAGGGGCCGGTGGGTCTGCATCCACACGCCAAAGGGTAGCCCGAAGCCGTGCTTGCGCTTATCGATGGTGGCCTGGGGTAGCCAACCGCGCAGGGATTCCTTGTAGAAATGGCGCAGGCGGGAGCCCTTGAGCTTGAGCTGGTCGGGTACATCCAGCGACAGGTCCAGCAGTCGATCATCCAGCATGGGAAAACTGACGTCCATGCCCACCAGGTCGCAGGCCTGGCAAACCTTCCGCAAGTCGTTGTCGGCCAGCGTGAACTGCCAGTCGAGGTACAGCATGCGGTCGAGGGCGGAAGCGTTTGCCGGGGCGTCGTAGGTCTCACCCAGCAGCCTTAGGGGCTGCCCGGTGTCCACCTCGGCAAGGAAGTCTTCCTGGAACAGTTCTGCGGGGGCATGCCGGTGCAGGAAGTTGTAGGTATGCAGTCGGTCCGGCAGGGGGACATTGGCCTGCTCGATGTAGCTGCGGGCCTTGCTGGCGAGCGGGAGGCGGCGGGGCAGTCGACCGACAATCGGCTCCACGAGATTGTTGCGCAGCCCACCCGGCAACCGGGTGTAGTACTCGAAGACGCGCTGCTTGGCGTAGCGTTCGTTGCCGGCAAACAGTTCGTCACCGCCATCACCGGCGAGCAGGTGCGTGATGCCCGCCTCCTGTGCCATTCGGGCACAGAAGTAGGCAGGCAGCGCCGAGGAGTTGCCGAAGGGCTCGCCGAAGCTGGACACCAGCCGGGGCAGGGCCGTGACGATATCGTCGGGGGTGACGTAGTACTCGTGCAGGCGGATGCCAAAGTGCTTCGCCGTAAGCCGCGCGTACGCCATTTCGTCATAGCCCTTGGCGTCGAAGCCGATGGCAAAGGTCTGGGCTTCGCTGCCGAGGGTCTCGGCAAGCATGCCGGCTACGGTGGAGCTGTCGAGGCCGCCGCTCAGGAAGGCGCCGGTGGTGCCGGGATCCTCAACACGGCTCGCCACTGCGGCTTTCAGGGTGGTACGCAGCCGGGCGGACAGCTCGGCAGCCGGGGTGGTTCGCGGCCTGTCGAACTCGGGCAGCCAGTAGCGGCGCACGGCCAGATCGCGGTTGTGCCAGGTGAGGCTTTCGGCCATGCGCAGCTTGCCCGTGTCGGCGCAGTATGAGCCGGGTGCGGGGATCATGTGGAAGTAGACGTAGTTATACAGCGCCTGGGGAGCGATCAAGTGATCCGGAGTTGCGGGCAGGGCGTGTATATCACTGCTGACCACCAGATGATCATTGGCAAGATGGTAGAAAATGGGTATGCGACCGAGCCGGTCGGTGGCGGCGAAGACCTTGCCGGAGGATCGATCCTGCAACGCAAGCGCAAAATCGCCGGCAATGATATCCGGGAGGCTTTCGCCAAGCTGCTGCCAGGCTGCGGCCACCGCGTCGGCGTTACCGTTGCGTTGAGCCAGCTGAGCCAGCTTTTCGTCCCGCCACTGGGGATTGCCGAGTACGCTGACGGCAATTTCCGGCCCGCAGGGAGCGGCGGCCCGGGTATCGAGAAAAAGAGTTTCCCTGCTACAGCTGTTCATGGGGTTGTCACGCTGTTGTCCGGATTTCCCGGTTCGTCCATGGGGCAATCGGAGTATCTTTGAATGCACCCGGATGCTATCATTTTCGCCGCTTTATGTGACCCCTGAAGGATGGGTTTCCACGTTTATATTTGCACGAGAGAAGGCTTGGAAAATCATGGTAACGCTTGAAGAAGTAAAAGCAATGGTCGCCGACATCCTGCAAGTAGGGTCGCGACTGGATTCCTTTGGCCGCGATGATGCCCTGCTTGGCGGCGTTCCGGAGTTTGACTCCATGGCTGTGGTTACCCTGTTGACGACGCTCGAAGAGAATTATGGCATTGAGATCGCCGATGACGAGGTCAGCGCCGACACCTTCGAGACCCTCGGCAGTCTGCAGGACTTCATCAACGCTCAGGTTGCCTGAACCCACACTTCCGTGCCCCGGGGCTGACGAATGGATGCTGGCCGCTTGCAGACAGGATTTCTCCCGGGGACTCGCGGAGAGGTTCATGTCACTGTCTTTGTCCCACCCGGGGGACCCTCATCGCGCTGGGTAATTCACTTTCCTGCCTTTGGCGAAGAAATGAACAAGTCGCGTGCTCTGGTGGCACGTACGGCGCGCGCGCTGTCGAGCGCCGGCTCGACGGTGGTCGTGCCGGATCTGTACGGCACCGGCGACAGCGAGGGTGATTTTGTCGACGCCGACTGGAGGACCTGGTTGGACGATCAGTGCCGGTTGGGGCTTTGGGCCCGTAGACAGGGCGCTGCAGAGGTCGTGTTCTGGGGGTTGCGCAGCGGTTGCTTGCTCGCGGCAGAGGCGGCCGCAACAGATCCCGGGGGTGCCGATCGTCTGATCCTGTGGCAGCCGGTACACAGCGGCAAGCAGCAGATGACCCAGTTTCTGCGGCTGCGTATGGCGGCCTCCCTCGGTCAGGCCGGCGATGCACGGGAGTCAGTGGCCGAGCTCAAGGAGAAACTGGCTGACGCGGGGTCCCTGCGAGTTGCCGGTTATGAGCTCGGCAGCCGGTTGCTGCAGGACATGGACGTGAGGCAGATAGGCGAGGTGCGTCTCCCGGTATCACTGCCCGTCGATGTGCTGGAGGTGACAAGCGGCGCCGCAGCGCTGGTCAATCGCGTAACCCAAAAGCAGGTAGCGGCCTGGCAGGAAGCCGGACACCCCTGCCGTCACCGCGTGGTTGTCGGGGATCCCTTCTGGGCGACTCAGGAGCTGGGCGAAGCGCCGGAACTGGCCGCTGCGACAGTTGCCCTGTTCGACGGCCCCGCCGGCCCGCTGCCAGGAGGCGATCACGCGTTCGAAGGTCTGATTTCGGAAACGTCCTCTCATTCACGCAGCGTGAGCTTCTCCTGTGAAGGCGCGTCCCTTGCGGGCGTTGTTCATCGCCCCCCGCCACCTGTGGCCAGGACTGAAGACGTTGGCGTGGTAATTGTGGTGGGTGGCCCGCAATACCGCATTGGCAGTCATCGCCAGTTCCTGTTGATGGCCCGAACCCTGGCCGAGGCCGGTTGGCCGGTACTGCGATTCGACTACCGCGGCATGGGCGACAGTGCCGGTCCCTTCCGCGGGTTCATGCATGTCGAAGCGGATATTCGTGCGGCGGTGGATGCATTGTGCCGCGAATGCCCGCAGGTGAAGCGGGTGGTACTGTGGGGACTGTGTGACGCCGCCACCGCTTCGGTATTCTATGCTCATACGGATGCGCGGGTGGTCGGACTGGTCGCCGCCAACCCCTGGGTGTACAGCGAGGCGGGCGCGGCCCGAGCCTATCTCAAACACTATTATTGGCGGCGATTGCTGTCTCGATCCTTCTGGTCGAAACTGGTGTCGGGCAGGGTCAGCCCCAGGGCTTCCCTGGCCTCCATCGGCGAGTTTCTGGGCAAGCTCCTTGCTTCGCCCGCCAAGGATCAAGGGGGCAGCAAACAGGAAGTGCACGGCAGGAAGGAAGGGAGCAAGGAGATATCCGCAACCGAGCACGTCACCCGGGAGCACGGTGCCGCGTCATCGCCGCCATCGGTCGACCTGGTGAAGCTGTTTGCGGTCAACTTCAACCGATTCAGCGGCCGCTCGTTATTGCTGATCAGTGGCAACGATCTCACGGCCGCCGAGTTCATGGATGCGGCCCGCTCCAGCAAGAGCCTGCGTAAACAGCTCGCCGGCCCACGGGTTCATCAGCGACAGCTGCCAGGAGTCGATCACACGTTCTCCCGGCCGGAATGGCGGCGCCAGGTCGAGCAGGAAACCTTGCACTTCCTGAGCTCGCTCTGACAGGCCTCACTCACGCGGTTCGCGCATACCATAGAATCCGCTGTGTGACGCCCAGCTTGGCATGATCCTCAGGAGGCTGTGGCGGAAGCACTTCTGGCATGGTTTGACGTTCCCGAAGCCAGCGCTCGAGCACGATCAATGAAATGGCGATGTTGAAGGGCAAATCCCAATAGGCGAGGCTCAGAAAGGCGCCACCCGTGAAGTAACCCACCAGGGAAACCTGCGCCATGCCTGCATACAGGTATATCCACCCCGTTTCGGGATTCCCCTTGGTCTCACGGCGTAATCGGCTAGCTGTACGCCATGCCAGCCCCCAAAACAACATAAACAGGAATAATCCAGGGTAGCCGTGTTCGCCCAGAACCTGGAAATAGATGCTGTGAGCCGCGCGAGCTACGCTCGAGTCAAACCGCCGCTCGCCTGCATAGGGCGCATACACATTGAAAACTTCGGGTCGATACATGGCAAAACCGGCACCGGTGACATGACGGTTGGCGATGTTGATAGCCGTTTCCCAGGCGTATATACGCCCCATCGCTGATGCATCTTCGTCATACGTCTGAATGGTGCCCATTTTCTCGTGCCAGGAGTCTGGCATGAACGTCCAGATGTTGACGGCAAGAAAGGCGAAGATGATGAAATTGCGTAGTTTGTGGGGCGCTCGCCACCACAGGAGTGCGCTCATCGCAGCGATTGCGACCAGCCCGCCACGGGACTGACTGCCAAATGCCGCAAGGGCGCATAGCCCGATGGCTACTATCAAGCCACGCTTGAGCCATTTGTGAGGCGTGGTGTGCCAAAGAAAGAAAATCAGAGGGATGATCATTACCAGTGCGAGGGCAATTTCCGTATTTCCTGCGATGAAGGAGCCGCGAGGGCCCAAAACCATGCCCCCTCCGCCGGTTCTTATGGTGTAAAGACCGCCCTTGATGCCAAAGTACGCTATCGATACGACGTTAACCCAGATAAATAGCTTGATATGCTCGAACTTGTATAGCACCGCAGCAGTAATGAATACGAACAGCTGTATTTTGAGGACTTTTTGCAGCTGAACCAGTGAGTCGGAGCTATTGAAGGCAAGTGCTGTGGACAGACATGTCCAGGCAAGAAAGCAGGCTAGTGCCACCAGAGCGCCGCTTTTCGGCAGCTTGACGCGATCGCGAGTCGTGAACAGAGCTATCAGGGTTACCGCGGCAACCAACGCCGCAACCGGTGCTGAATACATGAACCCCCAACCCAGGCGATGGGGGTTCATGATGCCGACCCATGTCCAGAGCAGTACACCTATAAAGGCATAGCGAAATACCCAGGGAATGGTGGCAGCGAGAATACCGGCAACTAACAGGTCGCGCAGCGGCATATGTTGGAATTTCCATTCTGTTTCGTTTGACTGCGGTGCGCGAAGACCAGGTGGTCGGACTGCTTGCGTACCATCTTCCTGGCGCAGAATCCTATCACGCAGGGCTGGGCCAGGGTAAGGCTGCAGGGCGGGCGCCGATGAAGGTTACTTTCTGATGATGATATTGGCCTGTCGTACCGGTGTCTGGCACTCGTCTCCTTCCTTGCCGGGAACCCAAAACCCCCAGCAGAAGCCGCGGGTAGGTGGTTGCCGCCGGATCAGCCGGTCACGAGGGTTGTTGATGGTGTTGTTGTTCTCGATAACGATAAGCCCGCGTTCGACCCATTCCGGGTCGACGGGTATGCGGGCCGGAAGGAACCGGTCAGTATTGCCGCGCAGCAGATCTGGACGGTGATCCTTGTAGGCTCTACTGAAGGTCCATACCCATTCGTCGGGTGCATTCGCCATCATGGTGTCCCAGTCGTCCCATTGACCGTCCCGAATCCAGCGGACCATCTTGTTACGTGCACCGGTGGTGTAGCGAGGGTAGGTGGACTGCACCAGAAACATGAAGCATGGCCGGTTCAGGCAGTTGAACGTGTTGTTGGACACGGTCAGATCCACGGGTTTGACTGGCTCCCCCTGAACATCCAGCCACTCCTGCGTCCAGTAGGGGGCGTAGGTCCACGCTTTGCCGTCGTGACCACCCAGATCCGTGGAGAAAATGCCCCATCGAGCGCGGTATTGAGCGGCCCAGGCACCTCCGTCTCCGGGGTTGTAGTAATCGATGGTGCTGTTCTTGAGGATGTGCTCGCCACCCACCATGTAGAGGTCCATCGGGTTCATGCCGATGTAGGTTCTGTTGGGCTGTCTCGGGTTTATTCCTTTCGGCGCGATGGAGCCATCAAGTTCGATATTGCTGACATGGACATTGTCGATGACGCAACGCGCAGCAATGCAGCGCAGGGCGTGACCCCAGCCCGGAGACTGGAAGGTGCTGTTGTGTATGTAGGCGAAGCCGACCCGGTCTATGTAGGCGAGGTGGGAGCCGGCGTACTCGAAGTGACTTCTGTCGATCTCAAGGTACTGGTGGTAGGTTCTAGAGGTGACGAATGCGTGGTGCTGGCACTTGGACACGACGGTGTTTCTGATCACCACAAAGCGGGCTGAGTTTGGCCAGGAAATGCAGTTTCCGGCTCCGGACGGGCCGTGGATTTCGTAGTGGTCACCCATCGAAATACGGATGTTCTCGATGATCAGCCCACCGGGCCGCTCTCGTTGAGGCCCACTGAACCCCAGCGCCGCTATATTCCGTACCGTCGGTCGCTTCCCCGAATCGGGGTCATTGACACCAAGGACCTTGACACACCCTCTACCGCGGACATCGATTGTTCTGAACTCGTGTACACCCTTCCACTCGGGGTTGTTCGGGTAATGGACCCGGACCAGTACATTGCCATTCCGTCTCAGAGTGGCTCTAATCGCTCCCAGATCGGAAGCGTCATGCACATCAATAACCGGCCAGTCGTTCAGCGGAGCGGTGCACTCACTGGCGAGCAACTCGGCTTCGGTGAGACCTCGATCTTGATATCGAACGGTTTCCCACAAGGTGTCAGGTTGCGTACGCGGAGGTGGCTCAGGAGGCAGTCCATCAGGTCCCCGCGGTACCCTGGACGCCGTGTTGGAACTGTCTGGTTGGGCCCTCTTGGCAACTGGCTCGTTTGAACTGGCAGCTGTTCCGTTGGAGGTGGCAGCGGTCTGGCTGTGGCGGGGGGCCTCGCTGGCGCGATCCGAAGCAGGAGCAGAGCTCGAGCGCTGCTCAAGAACAAAGGGAGGGGCGGAGTCGCTGGCTGTCTGTGCGGACTCCGACCCGGTTTCTCCCCGGTTGATTCGCCGAAACACTGCCGCGCAGGCGGGACTGGTGAACAGGTCCTCGCCACAGTCCTCGGTTTGTGAGCCGAAAGCTTCGGATGTAGAGAGAGTGGTGAGTACCGTTCCCAAAAGTATCACGCTCAACAGCATCCCGGCGAACGCCAACCTGTGACCGGTTGAAGCTCGCTGTCGAACAATGCCTTCCTTGTCCATGTCGATGAGCGCCTTGAATCGGGAAATGAAATCCTAGCCTAGGTGGATCCGCGCGTATCTTCAACCGTATCGCGGGCGGATACGGGCCTTGTATTTTCGTGCATGCCGGGGGTTGCCGGTTGGTAGCTTACGGCAAAGTGCCACAGGAGTGCGCAAAGCAAGGGGTCGGTGATCTCGGCAACCCGGCCAACCAGCCATATCTGGGCGATTTCGATGGAGCCGGTGACCGCCACGGGCAGCAGTAACGCGACCCATCTGGGGCGTACTGCGGCGAGTGTGAGCCAGACCATGCTGCCGTAGAGGAAAAGCTTTTCCAGCAGACTGGACGTGTTGACCATCATGTTCCCGGTGAGAAACCCCGAAAAGGGCACCCAGCGGAAGCTGCCGGCGCCCCACTGCAAAGGCTGGAGTCCCTGAACGATGACCATGACGACAAGCAGCAACAGCAGTAGCTTCTCGGGGCGGGACAGCATGGTGCGAATTGCTGCCCAGAGTACGGGGGCTAGCAGGGCTGCAGCGAGGTTGTGCAGCAGCACTGGATTGTTGGCAATCAGTACCTGAATCACCAGAGAACCCGGTATTACGAGCCAAAGCAGGGCCGAAGGGAAGCGGCATTGGTTCCACAGCCAGGCGAATGCCAGCCAGGCCGCGAGGTTGCGAGCAAAACTCAGCGGGCGCCACTCCCGCTCCAGTATCAGAGGCTTTAGGGAGTGCTTCAGTGCCGTGACATCCAGTGACGGCGCCAAGGGAAACCACCGATACGCCAGCCAGGCAATCAATAAAAGGAAGGGTAGGGAGTGCAGGCGCTTATCCGAGAGGTTGGCGCTGGACAGCATTGTCCGAAACCAAGGCAGGCCGGCCAGAAGCATCCCCATTCCCAGACCGGCCATATTGATGAAACCGTCGATGATCGTGGGGGTGCGGCCGGAGAACCAGACCTGCACCACCTGAATTCCGAAGGCCAGGATGGCGCCGGACAATATGACGGCACTCCACCGCGCCGGTCTCGACCAGGTGGGTAACGCCAGGTTGGCAAACAGTCCGTAGGGAATGAAGAGGATCAGGTTGGCGACGATATTGGGTAGCCCCAGCTCATCCCGCCACCCTGAGAGCAGCACGTGCACGACCTCGGCTGGAGGAATGCTGCCCGGCCGGAAGGAAAACGGGTAGAGCGACCCATAGGTAATACCTGCTGCGGTGAGCAGCAACAGCCAGCGCGCGGCGTCGGAATTGTAGTGGGTATGTTTCGTCAACGAGCGGTCTCTCAGGAGTCAGTCATCGCGGCTTGACTGATAGTTCTATCAGCCACATTTTTATCTTTAATGGCCTGATACGCCTTGCCCATTATCGGGTGACGGTAGAGGCTTACATCGTATATCGGGCGAGTATCGGTTGCCCACTCCAACTGATCGGGCGTGGCGTTGGTATAGAAGTCGACGCACGCGATCCTCTGCTCCTCGAAAACATGCTGTAACATACTATGGAGGAGCAGCCTTCCAGGGGCATAGCGACGGAAATCCTCGTCAAAGGTTGTTTTGAGAATGACCAGAAGCTGGCCATTGTCGACGGTCAGCCGTGACGCCAGCAGATGGTCGCCCTGATACAGTTCGTAGACGCGTGCGTTTCCCGAACTTGCGAACGCACTCAGAACGTCCATGTAGAACCTTCCCTGCCGGTTACTTGGGTGAATCGCCGTGCCGTTTTCTCCCTTCCAGCCCCTGCTCTCCAGGAGACCATACCT
>JBJHBY010000137.1:0-9672 GCA_050485745.1 Gammaproteobacteria bacterium
CCACTTGATCGAGTCCCCCGGGTCGCGGCGGTTACCGGCAACCCGCGGATTCGCAACCGCTCCACCCTGCTGGGTAAGGTGCAGGTCGGTGAATTCTCATCCATCGTTGGCCTGATCAAGCGTGCCCAGCGCATCTATGGCCGCGTGTTCACGGTTTCCGGCGTGGTGACTGCATTCCGGCGCAGCGCCCTGCACCAGGTGGGCTACTGGAGCACGGATATTGTCACCGACGACATCGATATCAGTTGGCGCCTGCAACTGGATCACTGGGATATCCGCTACGAGCCCAATGCCCTGTGCTGGATCCTGATGCCGGAGACCTATCGCGGCCTGTGGCGGCAGCGTCTGCGCTGGGCCCTGGGCGGTGTGGAAACGGCGGTGCGCTACTTTCCCGAACTGTTGTCCTGGCGCAAACGGCGCATGTGGATGGTGTTTGCCGAGTACCTGACCTCGCTGGTCTGGAGCTTTGTGCTGGGTGCCATCATCATCCTCTGGGCACTGGGCAAGTTCGTGGCCCTGCCGGAGCAACTGACGGTGCCCAGCCTGATTCCCGGCTGGCACGGCGTGGTGCTGGCCAGTACCTGCTTGCTGCAGTTCTTTGTCAGCCTGTTGATCGATTCGCGCTATGAGAAGGGGCTGCTGCGCAATTACTTCTGGATGATCTGGTATCCGCTGGCATTCTGGCTGATCAATGTACTGACCAACCTGGCGGCGGTACCGATGGCGCTGATCAAGAAGGCCGGGCGTCGCGGCAGCTGGAACAGTCCGGACCGGGGGTTGCGCGAAGAGGGGACACAGCCGTGAATGCCGACGAAATGATCATCGACAGTCCGCGCCTGGTCAGGCCCGGGCAGAAGCTCACTGCCTGGGGGGTGACCCTGCTGTTCTGGGGCATGCTGTTGTATCTGTGGCAGCCCCTGATCAGCCTGCTGGCCTGGGGTGTCAACATCCGCCTGTTCTACAGCCACATGATCATCCTCGGGGGCTACCAGGCGTTTGTTGAGCTGCTGGCGTTCTACGGGCTGGTCATCCTCTGTTTGTCGGGCGCCCTGCTGGTATGGGCGCGGGTGCAGCAGTGGCGTTTTCGCGGCGTGGAGCGGCGGCAGCAGCGGGCGGTGGTGCCTCTGGACGAGATGGCGTCCCGGTTTGCGCTGGACGTCGGGCCGTTGCAGGCGGCGCGGGTTGCGCGGCGTCTGCGGGTGCGGTTGGCGGCGGATGGACGTGTGGCGGAACTTGAACGCTTGTCCGAACCAGTGTCGGGATCCTTGACGATCGACCAGAATGTCTCGCGGGGCTGATTTCCTACTCGTTTGTTTCAATTTGATTTTTATAAATCGGCCCCATTTTTGCTTGTGGCAATAATGTGACCAATTTGGGCCGCTTTCGGGTCCGGAAGTTGACGCAGCTGCCATCAACCCCCGGGCTAATCGCAGCGAGCCATTACCCTGTTTCAGACATTCAGTGAGGTTTCGATGAAACGCCAAACCCTGACTTTTCTGGCCACCCTGCTGCTGGCGGGCGCCGTTCAGGCTGCCCCGGTGGTGATCAACACTGACGTGGAGTCCACGGACAACCTGTTTTTCAGCGACTGGGGTCACTGGTGGACCGGGGTCGAGGATGAGGCCCTGGGTGAGGGGACTCCTGCCAGTGCTGTCAACTGGGCCTTCAATGGTGGCGACAGCCTGCACATTACCGCCAGCGGCTGGGTCGTCGACGACGGCCCGTTTTCCACCAACCCCGCTGGCCAGTACCTGCCCGACGCCGCCTGCCAGCCGGACTGTACCTTCCAGGATGGCTTCTTCCGCAACCTGCCGGTGTACTCGCTGATCGGTGTCTGGAGCACCAGCCCGGATGCGATCATCCCCATCACCGAAAACCCTCTGACCCTGACCGCGCCCTTCTTCATTGGCCTGGAGGCGTGGCTGACGGTGCCGCAGGGCTTTGGCGAACTGTACCTGTTCCTGGCCAACAACGACGGCTATTTTGCCGACAACAGCGGCAGCTACCAGGTGTCGATTGCGCTGACACCCATCCCGCGGCCCGCCGCGGCCTGGTTTATGCTCAGCGCGCTGGCCAGCCTGCTCGGCTGGCGCCGCCTGAGCCGCCGTACAGCCTGAGCGTCACCCATGGGAGGCTGGGTTAGCGCAAGCGCGTAACCCGGCGCTCCCGCTCAACCCGCACAAGCAAATGAAATCAGCGTCGTAGGCTGGGTTAGCGCGCAAGCGCGTAACCCAGCGTTCCCACTCAAGCTGCGACAGAAAACGAAACCAGCTCGATCTCTCCCCTGTCGTCGGCCTGCAGATACCAGCCGCGCGTCCCCCAATCCCCCAGTACCCAGCGTTGCCCCGACACCGAGGGCAGGTTCACATCGTGCATTGCGGGGCGGTGGGTATGACCGTGGATCAGGGTGCTCACCCCGGCATCCCGCATGACCTTGCAGACCTCTTCCGGGGTGACGTCCATGATATTGTCGGCCTTGTTCGCGGCGGCCTCGCGGCTGCGCTGACGCAGATTCAGGGCAATGGCGCGGCGTTCTTCCAGGGGGCGTGCCAGCATTTGCCGCTGCCAGGCGGGCTCGCGCACCTGGCGGCGAAACGCCTGGTATTCACTGTCGCGGGTGCACAGGCTGTCGCCATGCAACAGCAGGGTGGGGCGGCCATACAGGTCGATGACACAGGATCCCGGCAGCAGGCGCGCACCGGTGCGCTCCTCGAAGCCCTGTCCAAGCAGAAAATCGCGGTTGCCATGCATGACCGACACGGAGGTGCCGGCGCGGGTCAGCGCGGCGATGGGCTGCAGGCAGTCCCACAGCCAGTCCGCATCATCATCGTCGCCAACCCAGGCCTCGAACAGATCACCGAGAATGTAGAGGTGCTCGCAGCCATGCGCCCGTTGCGCGATGAAGCGCCGGAAGCCGGCAATCAGTGCCGGCTGTTCCGGGCACAGGTGCAGGTCGGCGACAAACAGGCACTCCTTGCGCGCCGTGCAACCTGGGGCGGTGACACTCATCAGCGTGCGGGAATCTCTCCACTGACCACGGCCTGCTCGATGACTACGGGCTCCGCGGGGACATCCTGGTGGCCACCGCGGCTGGTGGTGGGGGTGCCCTTGATGCGCTCGACCACGTCGAGGCCGGCGGTAACCCGGCCGAAAACGGCGTAGCCCCAGCCCTGGCTGGTCTTGGCGGTGTGGTTGAGGAAGTTGTTATCGGCGACGTTGATGAAGAACTGCGCCGTGGCGGAGTTCGGGTCCATGGTGCGGGCCATGGCGATGGTGCCGGTGGCGTTGCTCAGACCGTTGTCCGCTTCGTTGGCAATCGGCTCGCGGGTCTTCTTCTGCACCATGTCGGTGGTGAAGCCACCTCCCTGGATCATGAAGCCGTCGATCACCCGGTGGAAGATGGTGCCGTCATAGAATCCGTCCTGAACATATTGCAGGAAGTTGGCTGCCGTCGCCGGTGCCTTGTCGAAATCGAGCTCGAGGGTGATGTCGCCGTGGTTGGTCTTGAGTGTGATCATGGGTCACCGTGTGCGTGCTGGAGGCGAGTGGAAACCGCTATAATAAGCGTTTTGCCCGGGCAGCGGAAACCATGCCGTGCCCCGACCGGATGCCAGGATCACCATGAGTCACACTGACGCCAAGTCGAGCGAACCCCGGCCAGCAGCCAACTTCCTGCGCGCCATCGTCGAGCAGGACCTGGCCGCGGGCAAGTATCCCGGGGGGGTCGTCACCCGCTTTCCGCCGGAGCCCAATGGCTATCTGCACATCGGCCATGCCAAGTCGATCTGCCTCAACTTTGGCCTGGCGGAACAGTTTGGCGGTCAGTGTAACCTGCGCTTCGATGACACCAACCCGGAAAAGGAAAACCAGGAGTACATCGACGCCATCCAGGAGGATGTCCGCTGGCTGGGTTTCCACTGGCAGGAGCCGCTGCGCCACGCCTCGGACTACTTCCAGCAGTTGTACGACTGGGCCGTGCACCTGATCCGCAACGGTGATGCCTACGTTTGTGAGCTTTCCGCGGAGCAGGCCAGTGAATATCGCGGCTGGGCCACACGGCCCGGGCGGGAGAGCCCCTGGCGGGCGCGCAGCGTCGAGGAAAATCTGGCGCGTTTCGAGCAGATGCGCAGTGGCGAGCTTGATGAGGGCAGTGCCGTACTGCGGGCGAAGATCGACATGGCGTCGCCCAATATGAACCTGCGCGACCCGATTCTCTACCGCATCCGCAAGGCCCATCACCACCAGACCGGTGACGCCTGGTGCATCTATCCAAGCTACGATTTCGCCCATGGCCAGTCGGATGCCATCGAAGGGATCACCCACTCGATTTGCACCCTGGAGTTCCAGGACCACCGGCCTCTCTATGACTGGCTGCTGGAACGGCTGCCGGTGCCGGCGCGGCCGCGCCAGTATGAGTTCGCGCGGCTGAACCTGAATTACACCGTGACCAGCAAGCGCAAACTGAAGCAACTGGTCGACCAGGGCATCGTCACCGGCTGGGATGATCCGCGCATGCCGACCCTGGCGGGGCTGCGTCGCCGTGGCTACACCGCCGCGGCGATCCGGCGCTTCTGCGACATGATCGGCGTCAGCCGTGCCGATGGCGTGGTCGACGTGGCGATGCTGGAGCACGCCATCCGCGAGGATCTCAACGACAACGCTCCCCGTGCCATGGCGGTGCTGGATCCGCTGCGGGTGGTGCTCACCAACCTGCCGGAGGACCACGCCGAGACCATGACTGCGCCGGTGCATCCGAATCGCCCGGAACTGGGTGAGCGGCAGCTGCCCTTCAGTCGCGAGCTGTATATCGATCGCGCTGATTTCAGCGAGGACAGCTCCCTGTCGCGCAAGAAATTCAAGCGCCTGGTCCTGGGGGAGTGGGTGCGCCTGCGCAGCGCCTATGTGATTCGTGCCGATGAGGTGGTGCGCGATGACGACGGGCAGATCGTGGAACTGCGCGCCAGTGTGGTGCCCGGCACGGTGGGCGAGAACCCGCCGGAGGGCATCAGTCCACGCGGGGTGATTCACTGGGTGTGCGCCCGCGGTGGTCGTTGCGCCGAAGTGCGTCTGTACGATCGGCTGTTCCTGCACGAGGCGCCGGACCGTGGCGATGGTGATTTCCTGCAACATCTCAACCCTGAATCACTGCGGCAGGTGCAGGCCTGGGTGGAACCCGCGGCGGCCGATGCGGGGCCGGAGAGTGGCTTCCAGTTTGAGCGCGAGGGTTACTTCGTGGCGGATCGTCGCGAGCACAGCGCGCAGGCGCCGGTATTCAACCTGACCATTGGTCTGCGCGATACCTGGAGCGGCAAGTCGTGAGCCTGAAGATCCACAACACCCTCAGCCGGCGCAAGGAAACCTTCACCCCGATCAAAGGGAAACAGGTGCGCATGTACGTCTGCGGCATGACCGTCTACGACTACTGCCATCTCGGCCACGCCCGGGTGCTGGTGGCTTTCGATGTGATCGTGCGTTACCTGCGCGCCCGGGGCTACGATGTGACCTACGTGCGCAACATCACGGATGTCGATGACAAGATCCTGCGCCGGGCCCTGGAAAACAACGAAGAGTGGACGGCGCTGACGGAGCGTTTCATCCAGGCCATGCACGAGGACGAGGCCCGCCTCGGTGTACAGCGCCCGGATGACGAGCCCCGCGCCACCGGCCATATCGAGGACATGATTCGTCTGATCCAGGTGCTGGAGCAGAAGGGTTTTGCCTATCGCGCCGACAACGGCGATGTCTATTACGCGGTGAGTCGTTTTGCCGATTACGGCAAGCTCTCCGGGCGCAACCCCGAGGAGTTGCTGGCCGGCGCCCGGGTCGAGATCGGCGAGGCCAAGCGCGATCCGCGGGATTTTGCCCTGTGGAAGGCGGCCAAACCGGAGGAGGCCGCGGTGTGGGATTCCCCCTGGGGCCCGGGCCGCCCGGGCTGGCATATCGAGTGCTCGGCCATGTCGGGTTGCAAGCTGGGTGAAACCTTCGATATACACGGTGGCGGCCCCGACCTGCGCTTTCCCCACCATGAAAACGAGATCGCGCAGAGCGAGGCAGCGACCGGCAAGAAGTATGTGAACTACTGGATGCATGCCGGCGCGGTGCGCGTCGATGGCGAGAAGATGTCCAAGTCCCTGGGCAACTTCTTTACCATTCGCGAGATTCTCGCCCAGTACGATCCCGAGGTGGTGCGCTACCTGCTGATCAGCAGCCATTACCGCAGCGAGATCGACTACTCCGTCGAGAGCCTGCAGGAGGCCCGCGCCGGGCTCGATCGCCTGTATCGTGGCCTGCAGCAACATGACGACGTGGCGCCGGCGGCAGCGCAGCAGCTGGCCCTCAGTGCCTTCCATGACCGCTTCGTGCAGGCCATGGATGACGACTTCAATACCCGCGAAGCCCTGTCGGTTCTGTTCGACCTGGTGCGCGCCATCAACAGTGCGTCAGACGAAGCGGATGCACGACGTCTGGCGGGTGAACTGCGCGCGCTCGGCGCCATTCTGGGCATCCTTGGAAGCCGCGCGCAGGATTACTTCCAGCGGGCCCCGCGTACCGACGCTTCGGCGAGTGGCGAAGGTGATGCGGAGATGTCCGCGCAGCACATCGAAGCCCTGATTGCCGAGCGTGCCGCCGCCAAGAAGGCCAGGGACTTTGCGCGTGCCGACGCCATTCGCGAGGAACTGGCCGCGGCCGGAGTGGTGCTTGAAGACAGCCGGGAAGGCACGCGCTGGCGGCGGGGTTGACTGCGAGTAACATCCCCGGCGTATTTCCGCTGGCTTTTTGCTAACGCTGTCAGGGTCGCCCTGTCAGAGCGGTGGCCGTCGCCCGACAATGGCGAAGACCACGGCCAGGACCAGCCCGACGACGAACAATATCCAGGCGATGTTGACGGCTGTGCCGGCGATACCGGACAACCCCAGTGCTCCTGCAATGATGGCGACAATCAGAAAAGCCAGTGCCCAGGACAGCATGACGACCTCCATGGCGCATGAATGTTCTCTGAGCATAACAGGATATGCACGGAAGCGTTGAGATGAGATGGAAGTGTAGAGATGGAAGTATTGATGGGAGCGTTCAGCCGATTCTGCGGTCCAACATAGAGTTGCTCATCGATTCCGGCGAGTGGCGCGTTTTGATCGATAACAGTGTGATCGCAAACAGGAGGGGCGCGATGAACAGGCAGCAGGGCCAGGGTAAGCTTGAAGGTTTCGCCGCGAAGGTGAAACAGCAGTGGGGCAAGCTGAGCGACGACGAAGTCAAGCAGGCCGAAGGCAATCTGGATGAGCTCGCGGCGAAAATTCGGGAGAAATACGGCGACACCCAGGAAGCGGTTGCCGCCCGGTTGAATGAGCTCAAGTCGAAGCTGGATTCCTGATGTGTGTGGTGAGCGACGTATGACTCGCACAGCCCACAACGAAAAAGGCCACCCTCAGCGGTGGCTTTTTTCGTGCTTCACTTGCCGGAACTTTCAACGCCGGACTACCAGGCGTGCACCGGCAGGTGCTCGAGATCCGCTGGGCTTCATTGCACCGCGGACGCCTCAACGTCATCCAGCACAGGATCTATGACGGGCAGTTCGGCCGCGTCGCCGATGGCGATTTCTTCCTCCAGGGGCTCCGCGGCCTCGACCTTCGCGAGCAAAGCGTCGCGTTGGTCCGGGTGTATCCAGGGCGAGAGCACCGCATTGGCGACGGTGTGTGTGGCCAGAGCGGGGAAGCGTTGCCTGAATGCGGCCATGTCCTCGTCGTAACGATCCTGGATTTCGACGCGGAAGGCGCCATTCGAGAATCCTGCGACTGACTGGTCGATCAACGGCAGCATGGAGCCGGCTGCCGGTTCACCATCCTTCCTCGGGACGATCGTGACGTTGATGTTGCCGAGGTAAACCACCGAGTTCGGTGGTACATCGATATCCACTTTCATGGGAAGATCGGCGGATGCCTGGATCAGCATGGGTACGCTGCGCACAAACCGGCCGAATTCGACGCTGGTGATTCCCGGCTCCACATCCATGCTCACGAAATATGACTTGCCCTGCTGCCCCTGGTTCTGGTCGATGATTGGCCTGGTGTAGGAGCGCAGTTTGTCATTGCGTTTCAGGAAGATGCAGCACAGATCGGGTTGCTGGGATGGCCGGTTTTCATTAACGACATGAACACGGGCGACAACCAGGCTTTTGCTATCGGAGATGTCCAGTCTGTCCGAATTGGAAGAGAGCGGCATCTGCGAGACACTGGCGCAGCCAGAGAACGCAGCGACGACCAGCATCGCCGTAAACAGTGAAGTCACAGTTTTCATTGTGGATTCCTTGTGTATTTATCCTGTTGCTTCCGCCAGTATCAGGTGGGTTTGGGTCGTGGCGGATGCGGTTCTTTATTGTTGTTCTTGCTCATGTGTTACGGGTGTCGAGCCGTCCACGCTGGCGTGTCGGTCATCCGATTTTACAGAGGTGCTGAAAATTGACAAGCGCCGGTTCGCATCGAAAGGCGCTGTGGTGGGCTTCGGGGAAGAGTTCCGGGGAGGGGTTGCCGGGAGATATGGCGACATAAAAAAGGCCACCGCTGAGGGTGGCCTTTTTCGTTGCGGGCTTGTCGCAGTTTTCACTGCTGACCAATCTGGCGCGCTCGGCAGGATTCGAACCTGCGACCCTCTGGTTCGTAGCCAGATACTCTATCCAACTGAGCTACGAGCGCGTAGGTGGCGCACTATAGGGGAGAGCGCCGGGGGAGTCAAGCCTCTGTTGCCGCTGCAGCACCCGTAAGCTGCTGATTGATCAACGGTTGTGCAGTTTGCTCAGACTCTGGCCGACGGCCCGCGGCGCGGCACAGTGCGCCTCGCAGTGCCTCCGGTTCGCGCAGGCGGCGGATACTGTCGAACAGCGCGCCGGCCTGCGGGTAGTGGCGGCGCAGATAACCCAGCCACTGCTTCACCGGGTTGCCGGCAAAGCGCACCGGGTAGTGGGCCAGGGTGGCCTCCAGCAGGTGCTGCAGCAGGGTCACAGCATCGCACCACGCCAGTGGCCGGGCTTCGCACTGGCCCAGGCTGGCGCGGATGTCCCGGGCCAGCCCCGGGTTGGCGAGCACACCGCGGCCGAGCATGATGTCCTCACAGCCGCTTTCCTCACGGGCACGGAGAGCATCGGCCGGTGTCCAGATTTCGCCATTGATGACCAGCGGCAGCTGTGTCGCCTGCCGCACTCGGCCGACCTCGGCCCACCAGGCGGGGGGCTTGTAGCCGTCGTCCCGGGTGCGTGCATGGATGACCAGTTCACTGGCGCCGGCGGCCTCGATGCCCTGCAGGGTCTCGCGCAGCTGGCCATGATCCCGGTAACCCAGGCGAATCTTCACGGTGACCGGCAGCGCAGCGGGCACGGCGGCACGAACCGCCGCGGTGATGGTGTGGACCCGTTCCGGCTGGCATAGCAGGATCGAGCCGCCGTCATGGCGGTTCACGGTCTTTGCCGGGCAGCCGAAGTTCAGGTCGATGGCCCTGGCGCCCTGGCGCACCGCATGTGCGGCGTTGCGCGCCATTGGCCCGGGTTGCCCGCCGAGCAGTTGCAGATACACGGGGGTGCCGGAGGGCGTGCGACAGCCGTGATCCAGTTCCGGGCAGCTGCGCAGGAACACCCGGCGCGGCAGCCGGGTATCGGTGACGCGCACGAACTCGGTGACACAG
>JBJHBY010000138.1:0-9596 GCA_050485745.1 Gammaproteobacteria bacterium
CGCAGTCTGCGCGACGGTTGTCCCGGGCCTTGGTTGGCCCGGGACAACCATAAACTAAAAGAAATGCACTCCCACCTGAAACAAGCGCTCCACCTGCTTGATCCGCGACTTGTCCGTCAGGAACAGGATGACGTGGTCATTGGTCTCGACCAGCACATCTCCGTGTGCGATCAGCACCGCATCGCCGCGCACCACGGCACCGATGGTGACGCCCTCCGGCAGGCTGATCTCGTCCAGGCGGCGGCCCACCACCCGCGAGGTGCGGGCATCGCCGTGGGCGATCATCTCGATGGCTTCGGCGGCGCCGCGGCGCAGGGAGTGCACGTTGGAGATGTCGCCCCGGCGCACATGGGTGAGGAGGCTGCCGATGGTGATCTGCTGCGGAGACAGGGCGATATCGATCTCGCCGCCCTGCACCAGGTCCACATAGGCGGGGTTGGTGATCAGGGTGATCACCTTGCGTGCGCCCATGCGCTTGGCCAGCATCGACGACATGATATTGGCTTCGTCGTCGTTGGTCAGGGCACAGAAGACGTCAGTGTCCTCGATGCTCTCGCTCATCAACAGGTCGCGGTCCGAGGCGTTGCCATGCAAGACAACGGTGCGATTCAGCCGCTCCGAAAGATGACGGCAGCGCCCCAGGTCCTGTTCGATCAGCTTCACCTGATAGCGTTGCTCCACGGCCTCCGCCAGACGCTCGCCGATATTGCCGCCGCCGGCGATCATGACCCGGCGATAGGGCGTATCCAGGCGGCGCAGTTCGCTGATCACCGGCAGGATATGGTCGCGGGCGGCGATGAAGAACACTTCGTCATCCGCCTCCACCACGGTGTCACCCTCGGGAATGATCGGCCGGTCGCGGCGGAAGATCGCCGCTACCCGGGTATCCACATTGGGCATGTGTGAGCGGATCTCGCGCAGGGCCTTGCCCACCATGGGGCCGCCGTAATAGGCCTTGACCGCCACCAGCTGTACCTTGCCCTCGGCAAAATCCAGTACCTGCAGGGAGCCGGGGTACTGCAGCAGACGCTTGATCGATTTGGTGACCAGCTGCTCCGGCGCGATGATCACGTCGATCGGGATCGCCTCGTTGCCAAACAGCTCACTGCGGGCGACGTATTCCTGGGAGCGGATGCGGGAGATCTTGGTCGGTGTGCGGAACAGGGTGTAGGCCACCTGGCAGGCCATCATGTTGATTTCGTCGCTGTTGGTCACGGCGATGAGCATGTCGGCGTCATCGGCGCCGGCGCGGCGCAGCACGCTGGGGTGTGAGGCGCGGCCCAGCACGGTGCCGATGTCGAGCCGGTCCTGCAGCTCGCGCAGGCGCTCGGCATCGATGTCCACCAGGGTGATGTCATTCTGTTCGCTGGACAGGTTTTCGGCCAGGGTGCCGCCAACCTGGCCGGCGCCGAGAATGATGATTTTCATGGCTTCTCCAGGCGCGCGAAATAAAACCCATCGGGGCCATTGCTCGTCGTCAGCAGCTGTCGTCCCGCCGGCCGTGCCAGGCCCCAGCCGGCTTCGATTGGCTGCTCGCGGGCGCCGGGGGTACGTGCCAGGAAGGCGGTGATCACTGCGTCGTTCTCCTGTGGCAGGACCGAGCAGGTGGTATAGAGCAGCTGGCCGCCGTGTGCAAGGCAGGGCCACAGCGCATCCAGCAGTGCACCCTGCCGGGCCGCCAGTGCGGGGATATCCCCGGGGCGGCGCAGCAGCTTGATATCCGGGTGGCGGCGGATCACTCCGCTGCCGGAGCAGGGCGCGTCCAGCAGGATGGCATCGAAAGGCTGGCCATCCCACCAGTCGGCGGGGCTGCCCACGTCCGCCGCCAGTACCTTCGCATGCAGCCCTGTCCGCTCCAGATTCTGCTCCACCCGGCGCAGTCGCCCCGGCACCAGGTCCAGGGCCAGCAGCTCGATCCCGGGTTCGCATTCCAGCAGGTGGCCGGTCTTGCCCCCCGGCGCGCAGCAGGCATCGAGCACGCGCATGCCAGGTCGCAGGGTCAGCATGGGCGCGGCCAGTTGCGAGGCCTCGTCCTGTACGCTGAGCTGGCCCTCGGCAAATCCCGGCAGCTGTTCCACCGGGCGCGGGTCATCCAGGCGAATACCGCTGGGGGCCAACTCACAGGCCCGCGCCCCGACACTCGCGGCTGCGAGATCCGCCAGGCGCGCCTCGCGCTGGCCTTGCAGGCGGTTGACGCGCAGGCACATGGGAGGGTGACTGTTGTTGGCGGCGAGCAGGCCCTCGGCATCCGTGCCCCAGGCGTCGCGCAGGGACTGGTACAGCCACTCCGGGTGGGCGGTGCGGGCAGCATCCGGCAGGCTTGTCAGCAATGCATCGCCGCGCCGCTGCAGGTTGCGCAGCACCCCGTTGACCAGGCCGCAGGCCCAGTCCTTTTGCAGGTGGCGGCAGGCCTCGACCACGCTGGACAGCGCTGCGTGAGGAGGCAGATTCATGTGGCGCAACTGGTAGGCACCGATGACCAGCAGGGCGCGCAGGTCCGCGTCCCGGGCCTTGAGGGGTTTCTGCAACAGGGCGTCGATCAGGGCCACCAGCTGCGGGTACCAGCGCAGGCTGCCGTAGCACAGCTCCCGCAGCAGGCCGCGGTCGCGCTCCGGTACCCACAGCTCGGCCCCGGGCAGCACCTGGTTCAATGAACGCCCTGCCAGGACCTCGGTGATGACCCGGGCGGCCTGGGCGCGACAGTCCCCCCGGGCGCCGCTCATTCCAGGAAGCGACCGCCGGGCTGCAGTTGAGCTGCACGGCTGTTGAGCGCATCCGCCACGGCCAGTACCTTGCCGCCGGGCCATTGCAGGTGGGTGATTTGCAGGTTGCCTTCACCGCAGGCGACGGTCAGGCCCTCGCGCCCACTGCCGGTAATCGTTCCCGGCGTCGCGTCGGAGCGATCCGCCAGCGCCAGTGCCCCATGGATTTTCACGCGCTCGCCATGCAGGGTAGTGGAACACACCGGAAACGGCTGGAAGGCGCGAATGCGCCGCGCCAGCACGGCCGCAGGCAGCCGCCAGTCGATGGCGGCCTCGGCCTTGTCGATCTTGGCGGCGTAACACGCACCGGCCTCCGGCTGCGGCCGGGGCCGCGCCCGGCCCACGGCGAGGTCGTCCAGGCTGGCCAGCAAGCAGGGTGGCCCGAGTTGCGCAAGACGGTCGTGCAGGCTGGCACTGGTGTCATCGGCATGGATGGGGCAACGCGCCTCGGCCAGCATCGGGCCGGTGTCGAGCCCGGCGTCCATCTGCATGATGGTGACGCCGGTTTCGGTGTCGCCGGCCTCAATGGCGCGCTGGATCGGCGCCGCCCCGCGCCAGCGTGGCAGCAACGAGGCGTGCACGTTGATGCAGCCCAGCCGTGGAATATCCAGCACCGCCTGGGGCAGGATCAGCCCGTAGGCCACCACCACCAGCACATCCGGAGCCAGCTCGCGCAACACCTGCTGCGCCTCCGGGTCGCGCAGGCTTGGCGGCTGGTGTACGGGCAGTTCGTGGCGCTGGGCCAGTGCCTTGACCGGGCTTGAGGTCAATTGCTTGCCGCGCCCGGCGGGACGGTCGGGCTGCGTCCACACGGCGACCACCCGGTGGCCGCAGGTCGGTGCCAGCAGGGCGGCCAAATGGGCGGCGGCAAAATCGGGGGTGCCGGCAAAGGCGATGCGCAGTGCGGGAGCGCTCATCGGCTGCCGTTCAAGCCTGGCGCCGATGCTGTTTCTCCAGCCTGGAGCGGATGCGCTGGCGTTTCAGCGGCGACAGGTAGTCGACGAACAGCTTGCCGTTGAGGTGGTCGATCTCGTGCTGGATGCACACCGCCAGCAGGCCTTCGGGCTCCAGGGTAAAGGGCTCGCCGTTGCGGTCCAGGGCACTGACGCGGATGCGTTCGGGGCGCACCACCGTTTCATAGAAGCCCGGCACCGACAGGCAGCCCTCGTCGTATTCGCGCTCACCGCCGTGCAGGACCTCGACCTCCGGGTTGATGAACACCAGGGGCTGCGAGTGATCCTCGCTGATGTCGATCACGATCACCCGCTCATGCACGTTGACCTGGGTGGCCGCCAGGCCGATACCGGGGGCCGCGTACATGGTTTCGAACAGGTCGTCGACGAGCTGCCGGATGCGGGCGTCGACCGTGGCCACGGGTTTCGCCACGGTGCGCAGGCGACGATCGGGGAATTCGAGGATTTCGAGTCTGGCCATGTTCAGGACTGTGATCGATTTCCAGGGTCAGTGCCGCAGCAGCTGCTAGGATGATGAGCGATGTGCCGGCAGCAGGGCTTCCGACGCGTCCGCACCCGGCGCCATGCCGGGGTCGCTGCTATAGTATACGGCAGCAGTATACAGGATTGGCCACGCCGGGTCGGCAGGTTTCACCCTGATGAGCCCTCCCGGTGTTGTGCGCGCGGCACCGCAACCGTTCGGTAAAGGAATGTTGCATGAGAAAACTGGTGTTGGGGGCCCTGCTGGGGCTCGTGATCGCGGTGGGAGCGCAGGCCGGTGACGTCCTCGCCCTGAGGGAGGGGCACCCCCAGACCTACGTGGTCAAGGAAGGGGATACCCTCTGGCATATTTCCGGAATGTTCCTCGATGACCCCTGGCTTTGGCCTCAGCTGTGGGAGCACAACCCGCAGATCGACAACCCCCACCTGATTTTTCCCGGGGATGTTCTGCGCCTGGTCTGGATTGACGGGCAGCCGCGTCTGGTGGTCAGCCGTGGCCGCGATGTGCGGCTCTCCCCCCAGATGCGTATTGAGCCCCTGAGCCGCGCCATTCCGGCGATCCCCCTGGATGTGATCGGCCCGTTCCTGAGCCGCTCCCGTATCGTCTCCGCCGACACCCTGGAGCGCGCGCCGTACATCCTTGCCGGTCGTGAGGGGCATATCATCGCCGGCGCTGGTGATCAGGTGTACGCTCGCGGAGTCTTCCCCAATGATGTGCAGAGCTTCGGCATTTATCGCCGTGGCGAAACCTTCATCGACCCGGAAACCAACGAGTTTCTCGGCATCCAGGCCACGGACATCGGCGGCGCACGGCTGCTCTCGCGCCAGCGCGATGTGGCCACTCTGGCCCTGAATCGCAGCTCCGAGGAAGTGCGCCGGGCAGACCGCGTACTCCCCGAGGAGGAGCGCCGCATCGATGCCACGTTCATGCCCAGCGCCCCGAAACAGGATATCAGCGGCGTGCTGCTGGCGGTCGAGGGTGGTGTCACCCAGATCGGCCTGCTCAATGTGGTCATTCTCAACAAGGGTGAGCGCGATGGCCTGGAACCGGGCAACCTGCTGGCGATTTATCGCAGCGGAGAGGTCCTGACCGATCCGGTGACCAACGAGCCCGTCAAGGTGCCGGATTTCCGTGCCGGCATGCTCATGGTGTTTCGTACCTTCGATCGCGTCAGCTACGGCCTGGTGTTGCGCGCCGAGCGGCCGCTGGCGGTGATGGACCGGGTGCGAAGCCCGTGAATTGAGCTTTTTCCGGGGCACCGCCCGCATCGCGGGTGTGGCCCGGTTTTCACGGCGGTCGCAGGATGCGATCGCCGCTCGTGGTGATTCAGGTTTCAGGGATGAACAATGCAGACCACCACCCTGCTCTGGCTGCTGTGGCAGCGTCTCGAGGGCATCAGTGCCCGCACCGTGAGCCGGCTCCAGGCCTGCTCCCCCGACCCCGCCATCCTGCTTGAGCTGCCCCTGGCCGCACTACGCCAGGCCGGCGTTGGCGACGCCGGCCTCGCCAGCCTGGCGGCATGGCGACGCCAGGGCGAGGCGCACCCCGCCTGGCAGCGTGCCCTGCGCGACGCCGACTGGTTGCAGCGACATCAGGCACAGCTGCTCACACCCGATGATCCCCGTTGGCCGGCGCTGCTGCGGGAGATCACCGACCCTCCTCCCCTGCTGCTGGTGCGCGGTGACCCGGCCCTGCTCGAACGCCTGCAACTCGCCATCGTCGGCAGTCGCCGCGCCAGCCGCCACAGCCTGTTCAGTGCCGGCCAGTTTGCCACCGAGCTGGTCCAGGCGGGCTTCGTGGTCACCAGTGGCCTGGCCCACGGTATCGATGCTGCCGCCCACCGCGCCGCGCTGGCTGCTGCCGGTGGCACCGTAGCGGTGCTGGGCACAGGCCTCGACCGCCCCTATCCGGCGCGCAATCGCGGCCTCTATGACGAGATTGCGTGTGCAGGTACCCTGATCAGCGAGTTTCCCCTGGGTGCCGAGCCCCTGCGGGCGCACTTCCCCCGTCGCAATCGCATCATCAGTGGCCTGTCGGTGGGCGTGCTGGTGGTGGAGGCCGCCCTGCGCAGCGGTTCCCTGGTGACGGCGAGGCTGGCCATGGAGCAAAACCGCGAAGTCTTTGCCGTGCCGGGGCCGATCCATGGGGGCGGTCATCGCGGCTGCCATGCGCTGATTCGCGACGGCGCCCTGCTGGTGGAAGAGACCGCCGACGTCCTGCAGGCTCTGGGGCACTGGTGGCGGCCCGAGCCGCTTGCACGCCAGGCGGACCTGGCTTTGACCGGGCGCCAGCTGGCGGTGCTTTCGGGGCTGGATTTCGCGGCCACCGACCTCGACAGCCTGCTCCAGGCCACCGGTCTGGAGATCGCGGAACTGCTCGGCATACTGACCGATCTGGAGCTGGTCGGGCTGGTGGAGTCCACCCCTGCCGGCTATCAGCGCACCGGTGCAGAGCTTGCAATCGCAGCGGGGCTTGGGTAATTTCCGCGCTCGCCGGCCCAAGCCTGGCCTGATCCGCCCGTAGCGAGGTGAACAGCGATGTCCAGCCCCAACGCCTGGCATCTGCGCATGGCCCTGCGCTGCCTGCGGGGTGGCGGTGTGCTGGCCTATCCCACCGAGGGTGTGTGGGGTCTGGGCTGCGACCCCTTTGACGAAGCCGCGGTACAGCGGCTGTTGTTCCTCAAGGGGCGTGATCCACGCAAGGGGCTGATCCTGGTGGCCGGCGACCTCGGGCAAGTGGCACCCTGGCTGCAGCGGCTTGATACCGGGCGTCGCGAGCAGATCGAGGCGACCTGGCCGGGCCCGGTCACCTGGGTGCTGCCGGATCCCGGGCTGGTGCCGCCCCTGGTCAGGGGTGATCATGACAGCATCGCCCTGAGGGTCACGGCGCATCCCCAGCTGGCGCGCCTCTGCCAGCTGTATGGAGGCCCCATTGTGTCCACCTCCGCCAACCCTGCCGGGCGCCCCGCCGCACGCTCGGCGCTGCGGGTGCGCAGTTACTTCGGGGCTCGGCTCGACTACCTGCTGCCCGGGGCCCTGGGGGGCGCGCGTGGCCCCAGCAGCATCCGCGATGCCCGCAGTGGCCGCGTGCTGCGCGCAGCGACCCCGTCACTTCCGCACCCTGGAGTTCAGGCATGAGCGAAGCGTCCATCGATACCGTCAAGGCCTACCTGCTCGACCTGCAGGACCGGATCTGCGCAGGCCTCGAGGCGGTCGATGGCGGCGCTTGTTTTCGCGAGGACAGCTGGCGTCGCGAGGGAGGTGGTGGCGGGCGCTCGCGGGTACTCAGCGACGGTGCGGTCATCGAAAAGGGCGGTGTTGGCTTCTCCCACGTCTTCGGAGAACAGATGCCGCCCTCCGCCACCGCACACCGCCCCGAGCTGGCCGGAGCACGCTGGCAGGCGGTGGGGGTGTCTCTGGTGATCCATCCGCGCAACCCCTATGCGCCCACCAGCCACGCCAATGTGCGCTTCTTCATCGCCGAGCCGCCCCAGGGTGCTCCGGTATGGTGGTTCGGCGGTGGCTATGACCTCACCCCTTACTACGGCTTCGAGGACGACTGCCGGCACTGGCATCGCACCGCGCGTGCGGCCTGTGCGCCCTTTGGCGAGGACCTCTACCCGCGCTTCAAGCGCTGGTGTGACGAGTACTTCTTCATCCGCCACCGCAACGAGGCGCGGGGTGTCGGAGGCCTGTTCTTCGATGACTTCAACGAAGCTGGCTTCGAACACAGCTTCGGCTTTCTGCGCGCGGTGGGTGACTCCTACCTCGAGGCCTACCGCCCGATCCTGGAGCGCCGTCACGGCACACCCTATGGCGAGCGCGAGCGGCAGTTCCAGTTGCTGCGGCGGGGGCGCTATGTAGAGTTCAACCTGGTTTATGATCGCGGCACGGTCTTCGGCCTGCAAACCGGCGGGCGTACCGAGTCGATTTTGATGTCCCTGCCGCCGCTGGTGCGCTGGGAATACGACTGGCAGCCTGAACCGGGCTCCGCCGAGGCGGAACTGTCGTCGCGATTTCTGATCCCACGAGACTGGGCCTGAGCATTTCGCCGGGGCTCGTGCGGCGCGCGGTATTGTGGATCGGGAGGATCCCCGGCGCGCCGGTTCAAGCAGGGTGTCAACATGGATCGATATGCAGTTTTCGGTAATCCGATCAAGCACAGCAAGTCGCCGCTGATTCACGCGGCATTCGCCGAGCAGACCGGGCAAGCCATGGAATACCGCGCCCAGCGCGTCGAGCCGGGGCATTTCGCCGAGGCTGTGCAGGGCTTCTTTGCCGGCGGCGGGCGCGGCCTCAACATCACCCTGCCCTTCAAGACCGAGGCCTTCGAGCTGGCGCAGGTGCTGTCGCCGCGGGCGCAGCGCGCTGGTGCGGTGAATACCCTGATGCGGCTCGACGATGGCCAGCTCTTCGGTGACAACACCGATGGCGCAGGCCTGGTCCGTGACCTCGACGTGAACCTGGGCTGGCGCATTGCCGGGCGGCGGGTGCTGGTGCTGGGTGCCGGGGGTGCGGTGCGCGGCGTACTCGAGCCCCTGCTGGCGCTGGGCCCCGGCCTGCTGGTGGTGGCCAATCGCACCGTGTCCCGCGCCCTGGATCTGGCCCGGGAGTTTGCCGATCTCGGCCCGGTGCGCGGCTGCAGCTTCGAGGCTCTCAACGGCAATCACTACGACCTGGTGATCAACGCCACCAGTGCCGGGCTCGACGGCGAGTTGCCGCCCCTGCCCGCTCATCTGCTCTCCGAGCACGCCTGCTGTTACGACATGCTCTATGGTAACGAGCCCACCCTGTTCATGCGCTGGGCCGCGGGTCATACCGCCTGGGCTGTGGCGGATGGCCTGGGCATGCTGGTGGAGCAGGCGGCGGAGTCCTTCGCCCTGTGGCGTGGCGTACGCCCGCTGACGGCACCGGTGATAGAGAGCCTGCGCACCCGGCTCGCCGCCTGAGCGATCTCATGCCGGCGATGGCCGGCGCCGTGGCAATCCCGCGGTGAGCACCCGCAGCTGTTGCAGTCGCACCGGCTTGGTCAGGGTCTGGTCCATGCCGGCACTCCGGCAGCGCGCCAGGTACTCCGGTAGCACATGGGCGGTGAGCGCCACGATCCGGATCGGTGCCCAGCCCCGGGCCCGCTCCAGTTCGCGCAGGCGGCGGGTACACTCCAGCCCGTCCATGACCGGCATGTCGCCGTCCATCAGCACGAGATCAAAGCCTTCCGGGTTATTGCCGTAGGTCACCAGGGCCTGACCACCGTGTTCACACAGGGTGACCTCGTGGCCCAGGCGGCGCAGCATGCCCGCGATGACCTGGCGGTTGATCTCGTTATCCTCCGCCACCAGGATCGAGAGCGTGGCCGTGTCCGTACTCAGCGTAACCGGGT
>JBJHBY010000139.1:0-9496 GCA_050485745.1 Gammaproteobacteria bacterium
CCTTCAAGCACGCCATCGCGAAGGGCGACCTCCAGATCGGTCTGTGGTGCAGCCTGTGCAGCCCGATCACCAGCGAGATCGTCTCGCATTCGGGTTACGACTGGCTGCTTCTCGACACCGAGCATTCTCCGAACGAGGTGCCCGACATCCTGGCGCAGCTCCAGGCCGCCCAGGCCGGTACCGCGTCCTGCGTGGTGCGTCCGGCGTGGAACGACCCGGTGCTGATCAAGCGCTACCTCGACATCGGCTCGCAGACGCTGCTGGTGCCGTTCGTGCAGACGCCACAGGAGGCCAAGCGGGCGGTCCAGGCAGTGCGCTATCCGCCGGGCGGTATTCGCGGCATCACCGGCTCGGGCCGCGCCAGCCGCTACGGCCGGGTGACGGACTACCTGAAGAACGCATCCTCGGAGATCGCGCTGCTGGTGCAGGTGGAGACCCGCGAGGCGCTCAAGGACCTGGATGCGATCGCCTCGGTCGAAGGCGTGGACGGCGTGTTCGTGGGGCCGAGCGACCTGTCGGGCTCGTTCGGCCACATCGGCAATCCGGCCCATCCCGAGGTGCAGGAGGCGCCACAGCCGCTTGCCGATGCGAAAGCTCTTGAAGTGGCTTTCGTCGGCGGCCAGCACGCCGGCCTGCATCAGGACCCGTGTCAGCCGATGCACCGTCGGCTTCGGCAGGTCGGTCAGGTGGGCGATGTCGGTGTGCAGCGGGTCGTGCGCCGGTCGCCAGCCATAAGGCGATGCCGTTGGCCGCCTGCCCCTCGGCGATGACGGCGGAGATTGGCTCCCCCTGTTTCCGCAGCCAGGCCAGCGTGGCGATGATGACGGCCTCCGGGCCGGGAGGCGCAGTGGTCTCCGCGGCGTCATCATCCGCCTCGGGCTCCCCGGGCAGGTGGACCAGCAGCGTGTGCCAGCCATGCGCCGGCAGATAGCGGCGCAAAGCGTCCAGTTGCCCGCTGCCGTCACTCAGCAACAGCACGGCGCCCCGCGTCGTCGCGCCGTGATTTTCACTCCACAGCGCATGGACGGGCATGGCGCCGACCTCGATGGCGACCACCTGCTCGCCGTCACCCGCACGTGCCTGCAGGATTTCCGGGCTGGCCGCCTGCGCGGGCAGACAGTACATCAGCAGCACCAGCAGCGGGGGCAGCAGTGACGGGGTGTCGCGACTCGAGCGTCGGTGCATGTTGTTCTCCGGTGGAGTGGGCACAGGCAGCGCCTGCCGCCGCGTGGAGTGCTACTGTGCGGCCTGAGCCTTTCCAGTACAATAGAAAATCACTCCTCCGATCTGGCCCCTGCTGGTACTGCCATGACTGATTTCGTGATTGCTCCGTCGATTCTTTCCGCCAACTTCGCCCGCCTGGGCGAAGAGGTTGATGCGGTACTGGAGGCGGGGGCCGACTGGGTGCATTTCGATGTCATGGACAACCATTACGTGCCCAACCTGACCATCGGCCCGATGGTGTGCCAGGCATTGCGCCGGCACGGCGTGAAGGCGCCCATCGATGTGCATCTGATGGTGAGCCCGGTGGAGCGGCTGATTGACGATTTCGCGGCGGCGGGTGCCAGTATCATCACCTTCCACCCCGATGCCTGCACCCATGTCGACCGCGCCCTGCAGCAGATCCGCGATGCCGGCTGCCAGGCCGGCCTGGTGCTGAACCCCCACGTCGGCCCCGATGTGCTGCGCTATGTGGTCGACAAGCTCGATCTGGTGCTGCTGATGTCGGTGAACCCGGGCTTTGGGGGGCAGTCGTTCATTCCCGCCACCCTGGACAAGATCCGTGCGGTGCGCGAACTGCTCGATGCCAGTGGCCGTGACATCCGCATCGAGGTGGACGGCGGCATCGGCGTGAAGAACATCGCCGCGGTCGCCGCGGCGGGCGCCGATGCCTTTGTCGCCGGCTCCGCCATCTTCAACGCCGATGACTACGCCGACGTCATCCAGCGCATGCGGGCGGAACTGGCCCAGGTGCGACGCTGAGCCCCGAGGAACGGAATGAGCACCAGGTGCCGGCCCCAGGAGGCTTGTGTGCGGCTCGGTCCACGCGATTAGCCTGGCATGTGAACAAGCCTCATCCCTGTTTGTGTGTGCGTCCCGAACTGGTCGATCTTCCCGGGTGAGTGCTCTGCCTCCACCCTGGCATGAAGCCCTGCAGCCCGCCGTCCTTGATTCAAGTGTCTATCGCCCTCGATAGAATTAGACATAATCGTTACTGCTCACAAGGCTTGATTGGTCACGGCAGTGGGTTTGTGTAATTCTCCACAGGCGTGCGAGCACGTGTAATCTGCACTATGGTGAAGGGCGGCTGGTTTCGGGGCAAGCATAGTGCTGAGTGGAGGTCTCTATTGTGGTTTCAGGGTCTGGCTATTTGCCTGGCTGCATTCGCATTGCATCAGCAGGGAGAAAGGTCCGGCCTTTCGCCATCTGCATGATGGTGACGCTGCTTGGTCTTGCCAGCTTCGGGATTCAGGCACAAACACTGAGCCTGCAGCTCAATGACTCGAATGGCAAGGCAATTCACGGAGCCGTTGTTCTGCTCGATGCAGGAGGTGATCCTGAGCTACTGCCCGGGGCGGTTATGGATCAGGTTGATATGCAATTTGTTCCACATGTCCTGGTCGTCCCCGTAGGAACCAGGGTGCATTTTCCCAACAGTGACGATGTCCGCCACCACGTCTACTCGTTCTCGCCGGCCAAGCGTTTTGAATTGCGTCTGTTCAAGGGGTCGGAGGCACCGCCGGTCGTATTCGACAAGCCTGGGGCGGTGGTTCTGGGTTGCAATATTCACGACCGTATGCGCGGTTATATTCTGGTTGTCAGGCAGGATCGGCACGTGCTGAGCGATTCGGACGGAAGGGCAGAATTTGTCGATTTGCCAGCGGGTGACTGGCCGATAACGGTTTGGCACCCGCGGCTGGAGGACGCAGAACCACTCGATTTGGGTGTTGTTTCACCGGGTAGCCATGTGTTGCAGATCGATCTGCCGGCTGAGGCTACACCCGAAGAGCCTGTGTTGTCCCCTTTGCAGCAACGTTTTCGCCGGGCCGCGGATCATGCCAGGGATTAAGCGTCTGCGCACCCGGCTGATGCTTGTGCTGATAGCCTTGTTGGCGGGTGTTCTGGCGGCGGTATTTGCGGCGGTTATGAACACCATCGGAAATTCCTCGGAGCGGCAGGCTCACCAGCAACTTGAAGTCGGAGCCAATGTGTTGCGGCGCCTGCTCGACCTTCGGGCGAGAGAGCTCGCAAATGCCGCAGAAGTATTGGTGGCGGATTTCGGTTTTCGAGACGCGGTTACCAGTGATGACATGCCGACGCTGGCTTCAGCTCTGAGTAACCAGGCCGCACGCATTGGTGCAGAGCAGGCACTTTTTCTGGACGCCGATGGCTATGTTCGCGTCAGTAGTATGGGTGTGGTCGACGGCAGTGATGACCTGGATATGCAGGCGATGCAGCCCTTGCCCCACGGAGGCATGCTTGCTGTCCTTGGAGGGCAACCTTACTTGCTGGTCGAAGCAATGGTGTATGCCCCGCGACTGCTGGGTCAGGTGGTCCTGGCATTTGCGCTGGATGTCGAGTTGGCGGCTGACATACGGGCATTGACCGGTCTGGAGGTCGGCTTTGTAGCCCGTGAGCAGGGGGTGGTGGTCCATCAGGTCTCGACGTTTCCGCAGTTTCTGGCCTCGGATGGGCAGGAAGCGGGGGGCATAAGGATTCTCGTTGGTGAGCCGTACCTGACCACTCGGCTGGATTTGCTGTCTCAAGGGTCGTGGACAGTTTATGCCGAGCTGCTGAGTCCCATGCGCGAAGCCCTGGCGGTGTTCGATGTACTTAAGCGGGAATTATGGATCATTGCGGGATTCGCCTTGTTTCTGTCCCTTGTTGCGGCCGCAATTCTGGCAGGCAGCCTGTCACGCCCGGTCAGCGAATTGGCGGCTCTGGCGCGACGCATCGGCAGTGGTGATTATCGAACTCCGGCCCATCTTCAGCGCGCTGATGAGCTGGGCTTTCTCGCGGAAAGCATTGATAAGATGCGCGTTGGTATCGCCGAGAGAGAACAGAAGATCCAGCATAATGCCCTCCATGACCCCTTGACCGGCTTGGCTAATGTGGCACATCTGCGTAGTCGCCTGGTGGAGTCATTGCAGGCCCATCAGCATGGCGTTCTGGTGCTGCTGACCATGGCTGACGCGGATGCCATGATACGATTCCACGGTCAGGATGCATTTGAAAAAGCAATTTCTGAATTGGCTCAAGAATTACAGGGAAAATCCGGCAAGAATGAACTGATCGTCTACCAGCCCGGCGAAGGCTTTTTTCTCTTTCTGGAGCGCGAGTCTCTGGCCCGGGCAGCGGTTCGGGCAGATGAGGCGCTTGATCTCCTTTCATCCGAAATCCGAATGTCGGGGGGTAAGCAAAGTCTGGCCTGGTTGGCCGGCTTGGTCTTGTGGCCAGAGCAGGGTGATGACGTCGATGAACTTTTGCGCCGGGTCAGGATAGCTGTTTCTACTGCAGAGCCGGGTTCGGGTCGCCTGGCGCTATACCAAAGTGAGCGTGATCAGGCTTACCAGCGACGCATGCAGTTGATCCGTGATTTGCCCCATGCCGCACGCTTGGGTGAACTGGCGGTGGTTTTTCAGCCAAAACAGGACCTGGCGACTGGAAGAGTGCGGGCCGTTGAGGCCTTGATGCGCTGGACACACACGACCCTGGGTTCAATTCCACCCGACGAATTTATTGGTCTCGCTGAAGAAACCGGTAGTGTGGGAGTGCTGACTTCCTGGATGCTGGAGACGGTACTGGCCCGGTTGCAGCGCTGGCACGAAGAGGGCTGGAGCGTCGAAGTGGCGATCAACGTATCAGCCCGGGATCTTGAAAATGCTGACTTTCCCAATCTTGTGCGCAGTTCCATAGAACGTTATGGCGTGGCGCCTCAGTGGCTGTCGCTGGAGGTTACTGAAAGTGCCCTGATGCGTGACCTTGAAACCAGTGTTGTCAATCTTCATCGCTTGCGGGAACTGGGAATTGGCCTCGCCGTCGATGATTATGGTACTGGTTACTCGTCTCTGGCGACGCTGAAAAGTTTACCCGTACAAGTGCTTAAAATAGATAAGTCATTTATTGTCAATCTGGCGAAAAACAATGACGACCCTGTCATCGTCCGGTCAACGATTGAGCTGGCGCACAATATGAACCTTCAGGTGGTGGCCGAAGGTGTTGAAGATCAGCTCAGCCTGGATTGGCTGCTCGAGCAGGGCTGCGACCAGGCTCAAGGGTATTTTATCAGCCGTCCCCTGGCCGCAGAAGATCTGGCCCGGTGGCTGCAAACGCATCAACAGCTGAATTCCTGAGGATCTGGACATTCATGAAAAAAAGCAGAGCCCAATACCTGGCATTACTGCGAATGCCTGCCCTGTATGGTTTCCTTATCGGCGCCATGCTGGCAAATCCTGCGTTTGGGGGTGGCCGCTTGCTGGCTACAGGGGGAGCCAGTAGTGTTGAAGGAGCCTCGGGAGGAGGCATAGTGCCATGGGCAGTTTTATCCGGTTACGGCACGCGGGAGCAGTGGGGCGGTGATGTGTTTGTCACTCGTGTTGATAGCGGCGATTACCGCCTGGACAGTTTTGGTGCCAGCTTCAGTTACGCGAATCGCGTTGAGTTCTCCGTTGCCCGACAACGGCTTGATATCGGTCGCCTGAGTCGACAGTTGAGCCTGCCGGATAGCAGTCTCAATCAGGATGTCTTCGGGGTCAAGGTGCGTCTTTTTGGTGACCTGATTTACGATTATCTGCCCCAGGTTTCTGCGGGTGTGCAGTACAAGCGCCAACAAAATTTCACCATTCCCCGTCTGGTTGGAGCGGAGCGCAATAGTGATTACGATGCTTATGTTGCGGCCAGCCGGTTGGTGCTCGGTGGCGCTTTCGGGTACAACCTTTTGCTCAACGGCACTGTGCGCTACAGCCGTGCGAATCAGATTGGGCTGCTCGGATTTGGTGGCGATCGGCGTGACCGGCACGAGTTGTTGGCGGAGGCAAGCATCGCGATCATGCCCAGCCCAAGATGGGTAGTCGGGGTTGAATATCGACAAAAGCCGAATAATTTGTCCTTTGCTCGGGAAGATGACTGGAAGGATATCTTTGTCGCCTATTTTCCCAACAAGCGCGTCGCCGTGGTCGCTGCCTGGGCAGATCTTGGGTCCATCGCCAGCCTGGACAATCAGACAGGCGGGTATCTGTCATTACAGCTGAGTTACTGAGGAAGCATCATGCGTCGGTTGCTGTTCGTTTTGATACCCCTGGTGCTAGGTGCCTGTGCGACACAGGAGGCGGCGCCATCGGATGACAGGCTGTATCAGGCGCTGGGCGGTGAAGCCGGTATTGTGCGGATTGTGGATGGATTGTTGATCAATATCTCTGACAATCCGAAGATCGTGCATCATTTTGTCGATACTGATATTGAAAGGCTCCGAAAGATGTTGATCGAGCAGTTTTGCCATGAAGCCGGTGGGCCTTGTGAATACACGGGCGACAGTATGGTCGACAGTCATGCAGGGATGAATATCACAGAGTCGGATTTCAATGCGCTGGTTGAGGATTTGATTGCGGCGATGGAGGCTGAGAACATACCTGTCACTGCGCAGAACCGCCTGTTGGCAAGGCTTGCACCCATGCGCGGTGATATCATTTACCGTTGAAATTTCGGGCCTTCCGCTTGACGTATTGGCGTAAATCAATATCCGCCTTCCGGTGTGGAGGGCGTGCAGGTGATGGTTCCATTCCCCTGTGGTTCCAGTACAATCGCGTTGTCCGCATCCCCGGGTTCTGGCGTGACAGGTGACTGAGCCCAGCCCGCCATTACTGCGCCAATGCTGGACCCTCCTGAGGGGTGTGGCCAGCTGGCGATGTCAGGCCTTGCTGGATGAGCCAGCTGGCTATCGCCCTGGTAGTCGCCACCTCGACGTTACGAAGGGTTGAGTATGGATTCCCGTCGCATGGCCGCACTGGCGGCCGACTATAATCGTATTCCCGTCAGCCGCGAAGTGTTCGCGGATCTCGACACCCCGGTCAGTGCCTATCTGAAGCTGGCCCACGGGCCCTATTCCTACCTGTTTGAATCCGTGCACGGGGGCGAGAAGTGGGGGCGCTACTCCATCATCGGCTTGCCCGCGCGCACCGTGCTCAAGGTGTATGGGCACGAGGTGCGAATCGAGCGCGATGGCGAGCTGGTGGAACACCACCCCGAGGTGGCGGATCCGCTGGCCTTTGTCGAAGCCTTCCAGGGGCGCTACCGGGTGCCGAAGCTGGAGGACATGCCGCTGTTTTCCGGTGGGCTGGTCGGTTACTTCGGCTATGACACCGTGCGCTATGTGGAGCACCGCCTTGCCCACAGCTGCCCGCCGGACCGGCTGGGCAACCCGGACATCCTGCTGATGGTGTCCGAGGATGTACTGGTGTTCGACAACCTGGCCGGTACCCTGCGCCTGATCACCCACGCGGACCCGGCCGAGGCGGATGCGCTGGCCCTGGCCGAGGCGCGCCTGGATGCCCTGGCCGCCCGCCTGCCGGGGCCCACGCCGGCGCTGGCGCCGCTGTCGCCGGAGCCGGGCAACCTGCCCGAGACGGCCTTCGAATCCGAATTCGGCGAGGCGGCCTATCACGCCGCCGTGGAGCGCGTGCGCGAGTACACCCTGGCCGGGGATGTGATGCAGGTGGTGCCCTCGCAGCGGCTTTCGGTTCCCTTCGCCGCCGAGCCCTTCAATCTGTATCGCGCGCTGCGTCACCTCAACCCCTCGCCGTACATGTACTACCTGCACCTGGAGGATTTCCACATCGTCGGCTCCAGCCCGGAGATTCTGGCGCGGGTGGAGCAGGGCGAAATCAGCGTGCGCCCGATCGCCGGCACCCGGCGGCGCGGCCACACCGAGGCGGAAGACCGGGCCATGGAAGCCGAACTGCTGGCGGACCCGAAGGAAATCGCCGAGCACCTCATGCTCATCGACCTCGGCCGCAACGATGTCGGCCGCGTGGCGGAAACCGGCTCCGTGGTGGTCACCGATGAAATGAGCGTGGAGCGCTACGCCTACGTCATGCACATCGTCTCCAACGTCGTCGGGCGCCTGCGCCCGGGCCTGTCCAGCATCGACGTGCTGCGCGCCACCCTGCCCGCCGGCACCCTGTCCGGCGCACCCAAGGTGCGCGCCATGGAGATCATCGACGAGCTGGAGCCGGTCAAGCGCGGCGTCTACGGTGGCGCCGTCGGTTACCTCGGCTGGCACGACAACATGGACACCGCCATCGCCATCCGCACCGCGGTGATCAAGGGCGGCCGTCTCTATGTGCAGGCCGGTGGCGGCGTCGTCGCCGACTCCCAGCCGCGCCTGGAGTGGAAAGAGACCATGAACAAGGCGCGGGCGATGTTCCGCGCCGCCTCCATGGCGCAGGGGCAGGGCTGAGGCAGGAGGCGTAGCGTGGCCGGTGGATCGATGCGCAGGCTGCTTGGCCTGATCCTGCTGGCCTGCTGCGTCGCACTCCAGGCACAGGAGCCCACGCGCATTGCCGCCGCCGCGGACCTGCGCTTCGCCATGGACGACATCCTGGAGGCCTACCGGGCGGAGCACCCGGAGCGCGCCATCGAGGTCATCTACGGGTCATCCGGGCGCTTTCGTGCCCAGATCGAAAACGGCGCGCCGTTTGACCTCTACTTTTCGGCCGACATCGATTACCCGCGGATGCTCGCGGAGCGGGGCTTTGCTGCCTCCGCGGTCATCCCCTACGCCATCGGCCGCATCGTGCTGTGGAGCAACACCGTGGACGTCTCCGCCCTGAGCCTGAGCGACCTGGCCCGGCCCGAGTTCCGGCGCGTTGCCATCGCCAACCCGCGCCACGCACCCTACGGCAAGCGCGCCGAGGAAGCCCTGCGCGCCGTCGGCCTCTGGGATGAGCTGACGCCGCGGTTCGTCTACGCCGAGAACATCGCCCACGCCCTGCAGCTGGTGCAGAGCGGCGGCGCCCAGGCGGGCATCGTGGCGCTGTCCCTGGCCTTGAACCCCCGGGTAGCGGACCAGGGCACCTGGCACCTCGTCGACGATGGCCTGCACGCGGCGCTGGAGCAGGGCTTTATCGTGACGCGGCGGGCCGCGGACAACGCCACGGCCTGGCATTTTGCCGATTATATGAAGACCCCCGCGAGCCGGGCAGTGATGCAAGCCTACGGCTTCGTCCTGCCCGGCGAGTGAGGCAGCGGACCCATGGGAGCGCCCCGGCATGCCTGGCATCGGTGACAACGACCTCACCGCGTTGTGGATCACGCTGCGGCTGGCCGCCATCAGCACCGGGCTGCTGATGCTGCTGTGCGCCCCGCTGGCCTGGTGGCTGGCCCACACGCGCTGGCGCGGCAAGATCGTGGTCGAGGCACTGGTGGCGATGCCGCTGGTGCTGCCCCCCACGGTGATGGGCTTCTATTTGCTGATCCTGCTCGGCCCCCGGGGTGTGGT
>JBJHBY010000140.1:0-9495 GCA_050485745.1 Gammaproteobacteria bacterium
CCCGCCCTGCAGCACATCGTCGAGCTGGTACAGGGTGAGATTGATGCGGTGGTCGGTGACCCGCCCCTGGGGGTAGTTGTAGGTGCGGATGCGCTCGGAGCGATCGCCGCTGCCCACCAGGGAACGGCGTTCGGCATCCTGGGCCTGGCGCTGCGCGCTGCGCGCGCGGTCGAGCAGACGTGCCTGCAGCAGGGCCATGGCGCGGGCGCGGTTCTTGTGCTGGGAACGCTCATCCTGGCACTCCACCACGATACCGCTGGGCAGGTGGGTGATGCGGATGGCGGAGTCGGTGCGGTTGACGTGCTGGCCACCCGCGCCGGAGGCGCGGTAGGTATCAACGCGCAGGTCGGCCTTGTTGATGTCGACGCCGTCGACCTCGTCGACCTCGGGCATCACCGCCACGGTGCAGGCCGAGGTGTGAATGCGCCCCTGGGATTCTGTCTCGGGCACGCGCTGCACGCGGTGCGCGCCGGATTCGAACTTGAGGTGGGCGTAAACGTCGCTGCCGCTGACGCGGCTGATGATCTCGCGATAGCCACCGTGCTCCCCGGGGCGCTCGCTGATCACCTCCACCCGCCAGCCCCGTTCCTCGGCATAGCGGCTGTACATGCGGAACAGATCGCCGGCAAAGATGGCGGCCTCATCGCCACCGGTGCCAGCGCGGATCTCGAGAAAAATGTCGCGGCGATCATCCGGGTCGCGGGGCAACAGCAGGCGCTGCAGGCGCTCCTCCAGCTGCTCCAGGCGCTCACGCCCGCTGGCCAGCTCCTCTTCCGCCATAGCGGCCATTTCCGGGTCCGGCTCACCGGCCATTTCCCGCGCGGCGGCAACATCCGCCTCGGCACGGCGGTAGTCGCCATAGCAGGCGACGACATCTTCGAGTTCCGCATACTCCATGGAAAGACTGCGAAAGCGCTGCTGTTCTCCGATCACCGCCGGGTCGCTGAGCAGCATGCCCAGCTCCTCGTGCCGTTCCAGCAACTGTTCCAGCTTGTGCCTGACCGAAGTCTTCATGCCTGCTCTTCATCCGCATCGGTCGCCGACAGGCCAAACAGCTCGCGGGACCAGAGAATCACGTCATTGCGCCCCTCGGCACTGGCCTGGCGCAGGCGCGCGGAGGGGTTGTGCAACAGTTTGTTGGTCAGGTTGCGCGCCAGCTGCGCCAGCACCGCCTCCGCATCCTCGCCAGCGGCGAGACGGCGACGGGCTCGCTCGAGTTCGGCGTCGCGCAGGGCCTCGGCGCTGCTGCGCAGGGCGCGCACGGTATCCACCGCATCGAGCATGCGCAGCTGCTGACCGAACTCCAGCACCCCCGCGGCAATCAGCTCATCGGCCTTGCGTGCCTCCTGCTCGCGGCTGCGGCGGTTCTCTTCCACCATGTCGCGCAGGTCATCCACGGTGTAGAGATAGACGTCACTGAGATCGCCCACCTGGGGCTCGATGTCCCGGGGTACGGCGATGTCGACCATCAGGATGGGGCGATGCTTGCGCAGTTTCAGGGCCCGCTCCACCGCGCCCTTGCCGAGGATCGGCAGCTGGCTGGCGGTGGAGCTGATCACGATGTCAGTGTGTACCAGCTGGTCCGGAATATCCGCCAGCAGCACGGCCTCGGCGCCAAACTGCTGTGCCAGCGCGCTGGCCCGGGCCAGGGTGCGATTGGCCACGATGATCTGGCGCACGCCTTTTTCACGCAAGTGCCGCGCCACCAGCTCGATGGTGTCGCCCGCGCCAATCAGCAGGGCGCGGGTGCGCGAGAGGTCGGCAAAAATGTGCTGGGTGAGGCTGACCGCCGCATACGCCACCGACACCGGGTTTTCACCCACCGCGGTGTCGGTGCGCACACGCTTGGCCACGGCAAAGGCATGGGGAAACACGCGTCCCAGCACCGCCCCGACGGTGCCCGCCTCCCGCGCCACGGCATAGGCGGACTTGATCTGGCCAAAGATCTGCGGCTCACCCAGCACCATCGAGTCAAGCCCGGCAGCCACGGCGATCAGATGGTGCAGGGCGGCATCGCCCTGATGGTGGTAACAGGCCGCAGCCAGCTCCCCGGGCGCCAGGCGGTGATGGGCGGCCAGCCAATCCCGTGCCCGGCCCACAAGGCTTGCGGCGGTGGGCAGCAGGCTGTCACCCTCGGCGGTGCAGGGCAGATACAGCTCGGTGCGATTGCAGGTGGACAACACCACGGCCTCGTCCAGACCGGTGGCCATACACAGCGACTGCAGGGCAGAGACCAGCTGCTCCGGGGCAAAGGCAACGCGCTCGCGCAGCGCCACCGGCGCCGAACGATGATTGATACCCAGTACCAGCAGGCTCATGCCGCCGCGCCCCTCCCCCTTCACCGGCGCGGACGGCGCTGGTGGCTACAGTGAAGAAAATCAGGCAATTCTACCATGGAGCCACGACCGGCTTGCATGGCCCTGGTGATGATGCACACCGCGGCGCAGACGCCGCGCCAACGCCTTGGGCGTCGTGCTAGACTCGCGCTGAAGCCACCAACACCCGTGACGGCATGAAGAAGCGCACCGCTGCCCTGCTGGCCAGTGCATTGGCACTGGCGGCCTGCGCCACACCGACTCCTCCGCCCCCCCAGCAGCCCGTCGCGGCACCGGTCGAGCAACCTCCGGAGCCCGCCGAGGTGGTACTGCGGCCGTTTCCGGCGGATGCCTTCCACGACCTGCTGGTGGCGGAATTCGCCATGCGTCGCGGGCGTTATGACCTCGCGCTGGGCAACTATCTGCAGCAGGCTCACAAAACCCGGGACGCCGGTGTTGCGGCGCGCGCCACCCGGCTGGCGCAGTTTCTGCAGACAGACAACGCCGCCCTCGACGCCGCGCAGCTCTGGGCCAGCCTTGAGCCCGACAGTGTCGAGGCCCGCTTCAGCCTGGGCAGCCTCCTGGCCCGCGCGCAGCGCCCGGAGGAGGCGCTGGACGAAATGGTGGCGGTCCTCAAACTCGGCGGCACCGCCAACTTCGCCGCCATTGCCGCCGGCAGCCTGCAGCATCCGCCCGCCACACAGGATCGCGTCCTGCATGCCTTTGAGGACCTGCTCAAGCAGCATCCCGACAACCCGGACCTGAAAACCGGCATGGCCCTGCTGCTGCAGGAGCGCAACCAGCCTGAAGCCGCACTCACCCTGGTGCAGGAAGTCCTGCGCGAAGCGCCGGAAGACCCGCACGCCATCCTCATCGAGGCTGGCCTGCTGCAGCAACTGGAGCGCACCGAGGAGGCCTTCGAGCGCCTCGCCCAGCTGGTGCAGCAGTACCCGGACAACATCCGCCTGCGCCTGCAGTACGCGCGTCTGCTGACGCGCACCGACATGGAGGCGGCGCGGGTGCAATTCCGCATCCTGGTGCAGCAATCCCCGGACGACGCGGATCTGGTGCTGTCCCTGGGGCTGGTGAATCACGAGCTGGGGCGACTGGACGCCGCGGAGACGCAATTCCAGCGCCTGCTGCAACTCGACGCCCGCACCCAGGAGGCGTACTACTATCTGGGCCGCATTGCCGAGGAGCGTGGCCAGGATGAACGCGCGATTCAGTACTATCGGCAGATTCCCCCCAGCCCGGACTTCTTCCCCGCCATCAACCGCGCAACGGCCCTGATGGCAGAGCGCGGGGATCAGGCCGGCGCCCGCCATTACCTGGCCGGCCTGCGCGACCGCTACCCGCAACAGGCCGTGCGCCTGTACCTGACCGAGGCGCAGATGCTGCTGGATGCCAACGCCCTTGGCAGCGCCCACAGCCTGCTGACCGAGGCCCTGGCCCTGCACCCGGACCAGCCCAACCTGCTGTATATGCGCTCCCTGGTCAGCGAGCGCCGTCGCGATGTCGAACTGGTGGAGCAGGATCTGCGTATCGTTCTGGAGCAGGACCCCGGCAACGCCGCCGCCCTGAATGCGCTGGGCTATACCCTGGCCAACCTGACGCAGCGCTATGAAGAGGCCTATACCCTGATCCGCAAGGCGCTCGACCTGCGCCCCGATGACCCGGCCATTCTCGACAGCATGGGCTGGGTGGAATACCGCCGCGGCAACCTGGAGGTAGCACTGGACTACCTCGAGCGCGCCTACGCCGCCTACCCCGACAGTGAAGTGGCCGCGCACCTGGGCGAGGTCCTGTGGGTACTGGGCCAGGAGGAGCGTGCCCGAGGCATCTGGCGCTCGAGCCTGGAGGAATCGCCTGACGACCCGATCCTGCTCGAGACTATCGAGCGCCTCACCGGCGAGCGGCCCTGATGTTCAGGTGCGTCCCGCAACACACCCTGCTGCTCGCCCTTACCCTGCTGCTGGGCGCCTGCGCCCCGGGCCTGCGCATCGGCGAGGGCGACCCGGACACCTGGAGCCTGAGTGGCAAGCTCGGCATCCGCACCGCCGACCAGGCGGAAAGCGTGCAGGTCAACTGGCACCAGTGTGGCGAGCGCTACCGCATCCTGATCAGCGGTCCCCTCGGGCAGCGCCTGGCCCGCATCGAAGGGCGCCCCGGGCGCGTCGTTGTCGCAATCGACGGCGAGGAGACCATCACCGCAGAGCCGGAGGCCTGGCTGTACCATCAGTTGGGGTGGTCGCTGCCAATCCCTGCCCTGCGTTACTGGGTCCAGGGCCTGCCCGCACCCGGCCCCGTCACCGACATGGTGCGAGAGGACGGCATGCTGCGACATCTGCACCAGAATGGCTGGGCCGTGGAGTACCGGGAGTACGTCGGCAGTGACGGTATGCAGCGGCCGTCGCGCCTTATCGCCAGCGGTGAGCACCTGCGCGCGACCCTGATCGTCCGACGCTGGCAGATCGGCCGCGAGGCGGGCTCGTGCTGATCCTGCCCGCCCCGGCAAAGCTCAATCTGTTCCTGCACATCACCGGCCGCCGCGAGGATGGTTACCACCTGCTGCAGACCGTATTCCAGCTGCTCGACCACGGCGACGAGCTGCGCCTGCAGCGCCGCGCGGATGGGCAACTGCAACTCGACGGCGACAGCGCCGGCGTGAGCCGCGAGAACAACCTGGTGATGCGCGCCGCGCGCGCCCTGCGGGAGGCGACCGGCTGCGCACCGGGCGCCTCCATTCACCTGCTCAAACGCCTGCCCGCGGGCGCCGGGCTCGGTGGCGGCAGCTCGGATGCCGCCACCACCCTGCTCGGCCTCAACCACCTCTGGAATACGGGCCTCGACCTGGACCAGCTCGCGACGATTGGCCTCAGCGTCGGCGCCGATGTGCCGCTGTTCGTGCGCGGGCACAGCGCCTGGGCAGAGGGCATCGGCGAGCAGCTGCAGGCCATCACCCTGCCCGAGGACTGGTTCCTGGTGATCCACCCGGGTTGCGCGGTCAGCACTGCGGAAATTTTTTCCGACCCGGCGTTGACACGTCACACACGGCCCATCAAAATACCGGCCTTTCTCGGGCAGGGTGGTCACAACGACTGTGAACCTGTGGCGCGAAGGCGGTATCCCGCCATTGATTCCGCCCTGCGGTGGCTGTCACAACACGCCCCGGCCCGAATGACGGGAACCGGTTCCTGCGTCTTCGCCCGCTTTGCCACGGCGAGTGACGCGCAACAGGTTCTGGAGCAACTGCCAAAGGCCTGGAGTGGCTTCGTGGCACGGGGTGTCAACCAGTCCCCCGCGCACACCGCCCTCGCAGCCAGCACGGCAGCAGCCGTCGACTGAAATTACTGGGGTGTCGCCAAGCGGCAAGGCAGTGGGTTTTGATCCCACCATTCGGAGGTTCGAATCCTCCCACCCCAGCCATATTGCAAACCAGCCGCCCTCGCCAGCGGGGTGGCCATGCGCTGAAATGCAACCACCGGGTTGGGAGGGTAACGACCTGCGACGAGGTTCAACCAGCGCTCCCGCCCCAGACCATCCCGGACCAACCCGCTCCAGAGAACACAGCAAGGACTCCACCGTGCCCAACATGATGGTTTTCACTGGCAATGCCAACCGGGATCTCGCCCATCGCGTCGTCGACCGTCTCAGCCTGCCCCTCGGCGATGCCGTGGTGGGCAAGTTTTCCGACGGCGAGATCAATGTCGAGATCAACGAGAACGTCCGCGGTGGTGATGTCTTCGTCATCCAGCCCACCTGTGCGCCGACCAACGACAACCTGATGGAACTGATCGTCATGGTCGACGCCCTGCGTCGCGCCTCGGCCGGGCGTATCACCGCGGTGGTGCCCTACTTCGGCTACGCCCGTCAGGATCGCCGCGTGCGCTCGGCGCGGGTGCCGATCAGCGCCAAGGTGGTGGCGGATATGATGACCGGCGTCGGCGTCGACCGGGTGCTGACCGTCGATCTGCACGCGGAGCAGATCCAGGGCTTTTTCGATGTGCCGGTGGACAACGTCTACGGCTCGCCGATCCTGCTCGACGACATCGAGCGCCAGGACTACCGGAACGCCATTGTCGTCTCTCCGGACATCGGCGGCGTGGTGCGCGCCCGCGCCATCGCCAAACAGCTCAATGATGCCGACCTGGCCATCATCGACAAGCGCCGCCCCCAGGCCAACGTCTCCCAGGTGATGCATATCATCGGCGACGTCGAGGGTCGCACCTGCATCCTGGTCGACGACATGGTCGATACCGCCGGCACCCTGTGCAAGGCTGCCACCGCCCTGAAGGAACACGGTGCCATCAAGGTCATCGCCTACTGTACCCACCCGGTGCTGTCCGGTGAGGCGATCAGCCGCATCGACGCCTCCGAGCTCGACGAGCTGGTGGTGACCGATACCATCCCCCTGCGCGAGGACGCCCAGGCCTGCAGTCGTATCCGCCAGCTGACCATCGCCAACCTGCTGGCCGAGGCCGTGCGCCGGGTGAGCAATGAGGAGTCGATCAGCGCCATGTTCCGCTGAGCCCGTTCCAGTGCTATGATCTGCGCCCCTCCGCGTGGAGGGCTATCAACACAGCGCCGCATTGGTCGCGAATGCGGCGCTGTTTTTATGACCAGAGGAGTATGTTCCATGGCATCCAGCTACACACTCGACGCCCGCACCCGGGCGGATGCAGGGAAAGGTGCGAGCCGCCGCCTGCGTCGCCTGTCCGACGAAGTGCCGGCCATTGTCTACGGCGGCGGCAAGGACCCGGTCACCGTGTCCCTGCCCCACAAGGACCTGAGCAAGGCCCTGGAAGACGAGGGTTTCTATTCCCACGTCATCGGCCTGAGCATCGACGGCAAGGTTGAGCAGGTTCTGCTCAAGGATCTGCAGCGCCACCCGGCCAAGCCGAAGATCGTGCACGCGGATTTCCTGCGCGTCGACACCGCCACCCGCGTCACCATGCGTATCCCCATCCACTTCCTCAACGAGGACAAGTGCGTGGGCGTGAAGATGCAGGGCGGCATGATCCAGCACAACATCAATGAGATCGAGGTGCGCTGCCTGCCCCAGGATCTGCCCGAGTTCATTCCGGTGGACATGGCGGAACTCGGCGTCGGCGAGATCGTGCACATCAGCAACCTGCCCCTGCCCAAGGGCGTCGAGTCCGTCGAACTGAGCCATGGCGAAGGCCATGACCAGCCGGTTGTCAGCGTGCTGGCACCCCGTGGCGGCACCGATGAGTCCGAGGGCGAGGCCGACGACGCCAGCGAGTAAGCCCGAAGGAGAACGGCGTTGCAGGGCATCGGCCTGATCGTGGGCCTGGGCAACCCAGGCCCCGAATATGCGCAGACCCGGCACAACGCCGGTGCCTGGCTGGTGGAGGCGCTGTGGCGCCGCTTTGGCAGCGGTAGCCTCGGCGCCGAACCCCGCTTCCACGGCCTCACCGGCCGCCTGCAACTGAATGGCTGCGACCTGCGGCTGCTGATCCCCACCACCTACATGAATCGCAGCGGTCAGTCAGTGGCTGCGCTGAGCCAGTTCTACAAAATCCCGCCCGAAGGCATCCTCGTGGCCCACGATGAACTCGACCTGCCCCCGGGCAGCGTGCGCCTGAAGCGCGGCGGCGGCCACGGCGGCCACAACGGCCTGCGCGACATCATCGCCAGCCTCGGCAACAACCGCGAGTTCGGCCGCCTGCGCATCGGCATCGGCCACCCGGGCCACGCCAGCCAGGTCACCGGCTATGTGCTGGGACGCGCCCCGGCCGCGGAGCACCAGCTGATCGAGCAGGCCATCGACGCCGCCCTGGACAGGCTGCCCCAGGTGGTTGCCGGCGACTGGGCCCGCGCGATGAATCAACTCAACGGTTTTCAGGCCGGCTGACCGGGCCGGGCGTTCTGACCAGGAGCAGATCATGGGATTCAACTGCGGTATCGTCGGCCTGCCCAATGTCGGCAAGTCCACCCTGTTCAACGCGCTCACCAGCGCCGGCATCGGCGCCGAGAACTTCCCCTTCTGCACCATCGAGCCGAACAGTGGCGTGGTGCCGATGCCGGATCCGCGCCTCGATGCCCTGGCGGCCATCGTCAAGCCGCAGAAGGTGATCCCCACCAGCATGGAGTTCGTCGACATCGCCGGGCTGGTGGCGGGCGCATCCAAGGGCGAAGGCCTGGGCAACCAGTTCCTCGCCAACATCCGCGAGACGGACGCCATCGCCCATGTGGTGCGCTGCTTCGAGGACGAAAACGTGATTCACGTGTCCAGCAGTGTGGACCCGAAGCGCGATATCGAGACCATCGACCTGGAGCTGGTGCTGGCGGACCTCGAGAGCGTCGAGAAGCAATTGCAGAAAGCCCAGCGCAACGCCAAGAGTGGCGCCAAGGAGGCCGTGGCCCTGAAAGCCGTACTGGACAAGCTGCAGGCCCACCTCGCCGAAGGCTTGCCGGTGCGCAGCATGGCCAGCCAGTTCGATGACAACGAGCGCGCCATCGTCAAGGGCCTGCAACTGATCACCGCCAAGCCGGTGATGTACATCGCCAACGTGGCCGAGGACGGCTTCGACAACAACCCGCACCTGGATGCGGTGCGCGCCATCGCCGAGGCCGAGGGCGCGGTGGTGGTGCCGGTATGCAACAAGATCGAAGCCGAGATCGCCGAACTCGACGACCCGGAGGAAAAGACCCTGTTCCTGTCGGAGATGAACCTGGACGAACCCGGACTGAACCGCGTCATCCGCGCCGGCTACCAGTTGCTGGGGCTGCAGACCTACTTCACCGCCGGGGTCAAGGAAGTGCGCGCCTGGACGGTCCGCGTCGGCGCCACCGCCCCCCAGGCGGCGGGCGTGATCCACACGGATTTCGAGAAAGGCTTCATCCGTGCGGAAGTCATCAGCTACGACGATTTCATCCGCTATAACGGCGAACAGGGGGCAAAGGAGGCCGGCAAGTGGCGCCTCGAGGGCAAGGACTACATCGTCCAGGATGGCGATGTCATGCACTTCCGCTTCAACGTCTGATCAACGCCAGTACACCCCGCCACCCCAGCGACAATCATTGGCATCACGCGTAGGCTGGGTTAGCCGCAAAGCGGCGTAACCCAGCGCTCTCACCATGATCGAATCTCCCACCCATGTCGGTTCTGGAGCCGCATTGAATCCCGCACCGATGCCGGTTCCGGAGCGATCCCGGG